>CAZRRC010000004.1:0-10626 GCA_964602395.1 uncultured Proteiniphilum sp.
CATCCCGTAGTGAGAGCTTTTCCGGAGACATTTGGTGGTAAGCTGCGCGGTTACGTGGCTCCTGTGGAGGTGGTTTCGTTTATCGCGATCGTGCAGGAAAAAGACACCTTGATAACCCTCCCCGAAGCCGATGGCATGTTCATGTTCACCGGCCTGAATCCCGGTCCATGGGAGGTGTATCTGCTTACTTTACCGGATGCGGGCTATCGGGATACCCTCTTTACCGATTCGTTAGAGCAGGGACAATTGAAAGAGATTCTCCCCAAACCGATCACTCTGTTGCCAAAATAACTGGTTACATCTACAACAACAAATTACAGAGATACCCTGATTTATGATATCGAAGTAAAAGCAGGAGAGGTCGTTGACCGGGGAGAGATTGTCCTTCACAACGATTGATTGATGTAATTTTTTGTGATAAACCAGCAGATGGAGCCTTTCGAAGGCTCCATTTAATTTATTTTCACATCCCCAAACGTGCAAACAACGCCTTCTTTATTATCTTTGCAATAGCTTTTTGCCTTCGGGAAGAGAAACAAACAATTAATACTGAAAATAGATGAAAAGATTCCATTACGCATTGATTTTGGTTGCCCTGATGGTTCTGGGTACATCCTGTAAGCCCAAACAGAGTGCATACAAACAGGTATATGAGGCTGCCAAGGAAAGAGAAATGCAACAGACCGCTTCTCAACCCACCACGGTGGTGAAGGACGCCAGTCCGCTTCCCCCGGTTGAAGTGTCGGTGAGAAAAGAAAAGGTTGAGCCGGTTTATGCTAACGATGCAGCCGGATTGAAGAGATACAGCGTGGTGATCGCCTCATTGAGTGTAAAGCTCAACGCCGAATCACTGAAAGAACGGATGACTAACGAAGGATATCAGGTGATTCTCGCCCAAAATGAACAGGGTATGTACCGGGTTATTGTGGCCAGCTACGATGATAAACAACAGGCCGCTGCAAAAAGAGAGGAAATTTACAGCACATACGCAGCCAAAGGCAATACCGATTACCTGCGAAGAACGTATGGTGTGCCTTTTAACGACCTCTGGATTCTGGAGAGACAATATTGAGATTCAACAGCGCATTTCACGAGACGATAAAGCTGCCCGTTATAGAAAATGAGGCAGCTTTTTTTTAGTTTGGCAGATGATGAAAATACAATTTTTGGGCACGGGAACATCTACGGGAGTACCGCAAATAGGGTGCCGCTGCGCGGTGTGTTGTTCCAGTGATGCACGTGACAAGCGACTGCGGGCATCCATCAGGATTGAAGTGGAGGAAAAGGTGCTTCTGATAGATTGTACGCCCGATTTCCGACAGCAGATGATGTCACTTCCTTTTGTGAAGATCGATGGGGTGTTGTTTACACACGGTCACTACGATCATACCGGCGGTATCGACGATTTGCGTCCTTTTTCGGCATTTGGTACTGTTGAGCTCTTCATGGAAGAACGGCTGGAACAGATCATTCGCGAGCGTATGCCCTATTGTTTCGGCCCGATCCGTTATGGCGGCGTACCGGATATCACCATCCGGAGAATCAACGAAAATAACTCTTTCTTTGTCGACACGGTGGAGGTAATACCCATCCGCGTGATGCACTATAAGCTACCTATTTTGGGATACCGGATTGGTGATTTTGTCTATCTGACCGATGTGAAAACCATTCCAGAGGGAGAGTGGGAGAAACTAAGAAACGTAGACACCCTAGTCATCAGTGCACTCAGAAGAAAAGAACACATCTCACACCAAACATTGCAGCAGGCATTGGAGGTGGTGAACATCATCAGACCCAAAAGGGCCTTTTTTACCCACATGAGCCACGAAATGGGATTACATGAGGAGATTCAAAGAGAACTTCCGCCCCATGTGATGTTTGCATACGACGGGCAGGAGTTGACGCTCTAAAAATGGAAGCAGGGTCACGGTCTCCAGCTGATAGATCCTGACCTTTGATACCTTGATGAGAATGTGTGGTGGCAACCATGCGTTCCATTTTTTTAACTAAAGCAAGCGCAACGTTTTGTGAAAAAGTACGTCATTTGAACAAAAGGTGTCTTTTAATGAAAAAAAATATTTTTCTCATTAAACTATCACCTGAAAGAAGTGTCAGAGTGTTATGCAAAGTGTTTGAATAAAAAAATGATACAAACATAATAAGGGGAGAAACTATGAAAACGAATAAAATGTTATTGGCCGTTTTACTGACAGCGGTGCCTCTCTTCGGTTTCGCCCAGGAATGGGATGATATATATGCCGATCCAACGCGCAGTGAACCGGTGCGGGTCCAAAAAAAACAACAGGAGCCACCAAAGAAAAAAGTAGTCATTGTACAGGGTGATGCATCCACCATGGCAGTGACTGCGCGGGATAGAGATGTAGACGAGTACAACCGTCGAAACAACAAAGAAATCCTCCCGACAGAACAGGTCGACACCGACAGCGCGGTGGATTATACCGAATATCAGTATACCGACCGGATTGTGCGTTTTCACGATCCCGAGTCGAGCATTAAAATCACGGGTGCCGATGAAGTGATTGTCTATGTGAGCGATGAGCTTTATGATGATTACAACAATCGTGGTTGGAACACCAACATCTACTACGGAATGGGGTGGGGATCTGCTTACTATCCCTGGTATGATCCCTGGTTTTACGGAGGTTATTACAGTCCCTGGTCCTACAGTCGCTGGTATGATCCATGGTTTTATGGGTACGGTGGGTGGTATGGAATGAGGAGTCCCTGGTATTACGGGAGTTGGTACTCACCATGGTACTACGGGGGATGGTACGATCCCTGGTACTATGGATACGGCGGATATGGATACGGATATGGTGGCGGTAGCTATTACCACGGTTTCCATGACGGATACTACAGCAGTTTAACACACAACCGATCGGGTAGGAGTTCGGGTACCTACAGGACAAGTTCAGCAAGCAGAAGTTCATCTGCAGCCAGGCTTTCCGGTAGATCGTCCACCACATCTGCTTCGCGCAGTGCTTTATCGGGTAGAGCCGCCAACACCCGCAGCGCTGTATCCGGCAGGACAGCCACAAGCGGAACGAGGAGTACCATGTCCGGCAGGACAGCAACCTCCACGTCGAGAACAAGAATCATCGACAATTCGGGAAGAGCATTCGACTCCCGAACAGGACGCGCAATCAACCCTTCGGGTAGTACAACCCGTTCAAGCTCTATCAACAGGGCTACCACGCCGGCTGCCACAAGGAATAGTTCTACTTATGAGCGCAGTACTTCTCCTTCACGTAGCAGCGGAAACACCTATCAGCGAAGCACCACCACTTCACCCACACGAAGCGGTTCAACCTATCAAAGGAGCTCAACTCCCAGCCGGAGCAGCAACACCTACTCCACACCAAGCAGAAGCTCCAGCTCCAGCTCCAGTACTTACTCTGCACCCAGCCGCAGTTCCTCTTCTTCGAGTGGATCGTCGTCTGGAAGCAGCAACAGAAGCTCGAGCTCGAGTTCCGGAAGTAGTGGACGTTCAAGCGGCAGCCGTAGATAATAGTAATAACCAGGACTCTCGTCTTTTCTCATACTCACTCAATACAAATAAGATGATGAAAAAATTCACATATCTTCTTTCCACGTTGCTCTTCTTGTCGGCAGCACTTTTTGCACAGTCAGAAGTGGATGCATTGCGCTTTTCGCGCGAAGATCTTCACGGCACTGCCCGATCCATGTCGATGGGAGGTGCTTTTGGTGCGCTGGGTGGCGATCAAACGGCAATCTCCATTAATCCTGCCGGCATTGCGGTTTACCGCAGTTCGGAAGTTGTGGGCACGCTCAACCTTTCGCAGGAGAGCTCGATTGGGGAAAGCGATAATGCACACAAGACCCGCTTCAACATGGACAACCTCGGTTTTGTAGGCTACTTTCCCCTGAGAAACGATGTCCTCCCGCTCGTGAATTTTGGCTTTTCCTACAACCGACTGAAGTCGTTCGATAAAAACATCTCCGACTGGGGTCCGGCCGCCAGCACCATGATCGATTATATTGCCGACAGGAGTGCCGGCGTGGATCCGGCTAAACTGGAAATGGGGGACAACCTGCCTGATCCATTTATCACGCAACCCTGGTTGTCGGTGCTGGGATTCAACTCCTACCTGATCAACCCGGTCAATGACGGAGCCAGTTATGACCCGATCAATACTTTTGGTGAGACAGCTATTGGTGAGGTCAGAACAAAGGAAAGGGGGTATATCGATAACTACGATTTTACAGTGGGTACCACCATCAACCATGTGTTGAACCTGGGTCTCTCTCTCTCCATCAAGGATATATCCTACAGTCTCGAATCGAATTATCTGGAAGATTTTGATAACGGGGGCTATACGCTCACCAATTGGGTTACCACCAGCGGTGCGGGCGTGAGCGCCAAATTGGGTGCCATCTACCGGCCCGTGCATTTCCTTCGGCTGGGTGTAGCTTATCACACACCCACCTTGTATGCACTAACAGAGACCTACGAGGCACAGATCGACGATGATATGGGAGCCTATGTATCGGATCCTGATTATGAACCTGGACAAACCTACTCAGCCGTTTTTACAAACGACTACGATCTAAAGACGCCCGGAAAGTTTGTCGCCAGCATTGCCGGTGTATTCGGAAACAATTTCATCGCCAGCATGGACTATGAACTGGTGGACTACAGCCGGATGAAGCTGAAGATACCTTCCGGATCTCTCGATGACCCTAACTGGTTTGATGTTGACAATGAATATATCTCGATGGACTTCCGACCTGCATCGACTGTAAAGATGGGAATGGAGTACCGCATTACCCCGCAGTTTTCGGGACGGCTGGGCTATGCCTGGATGCAAAATCCCTATGAAACAACTTTCAGGGAAAGCGGTGATGCAGCCGTCGCAGGCTCTAACACCATCTACCGGATGAAAGGTGACAGCAATTACTTCACCGGAGGAGTTGGCTACCGTTTTAACAGGAATTTTTTCCTCGATTTTGCGGTGGTATACAAAACACAAACCGACGATCTTTATCCTTTCCCCAACCTATGGACCGAGAACAGGGAGGACCTGGTGATTGACGCCAACCCGTTTAAATTGAAAAACAGTTCATTCAGGGGACTCGTCACGCTGGGATATAAATTTTAAAGCAAGTCATTGCGAGCTTAGATACGCTATAAAACAAGTTTTCCTTGCATTGCTTTTTCGGCAATACAAGAACGGAGTAAAATTTACATGGAGGAGGCCGGGAAGTAGTTCCCGGCTTTCTTTATGGCGTTATTCCGGTAAAAGAATTACCTTTGTAACTCCATTCATAAAGATCAAACAGTATGTCACAAGAAAAAGGGTATCTTTCTACCGATAACAAAAGAAAAGTAACCACCCACCGTCTGCTGGAGATGAAGCAGCGGGGTGAAAAAATATCCATGCTCACAGCTTACGATTATTCTATGGCTTCGGTGATAGACCAGGCGGGTATGGACGTGATCCTGGTTGGCGATTCTGCCTCCAACGTGATGGCTGGAAACACCACCACACTGCCCATGACAGTGGAACAGATGATCTACCATGGAAAGTCGGTGATGAATGGCGTAAAACGTGCCATGGTGGTGATCGACATGCCTTTTGGAAGTTATCAGGGCAATCCCTATGAGGCGGTGACCAATGCGGTAAAGATGATGAAGGAGACGCAGGCCGACTGTCTCAAGCTGGAAGGGGGAAAAGAAATACTACCATCCATCCAAGCCATTCTGAATGCTGGAATTCCCATTATGGGACATCTTGGTCTCATGCCGCAATCGATTAACAAATACGGAACCTACGCCGTGAGGGCGCAGGATGAAGCAGAGGCAGCCAGGCTGCTCGACGATGCACACCTGCTACAGGAAGCTGGATGCTGTGCCATTGTGCTGGAGAAAATTCCGGCCGAACTGGCCCGGAAAGTATCCTCGGAACTGACAATCCCAATGATTGGTATCGGTGCTGGTCCTTATGTAGACGGCCAGGTGCTGGTGATGCAGGATATGCTCGGTCTGAACAAAGGCTTCTCACCCCGTTTCCTTCGCCGCTATGCCAACCTCTACGATCAGATTGAGTCTGCTGTCCAACAATATATCAGCGACGTAAAATCGTCAGATTTTCCATCCGAATCCGAAAGCTACTAATCGCTGAAAGTTACCTCCCGAGCCACTGATTGTTACTGACTAGTCGCTAAAAAGCGGATTGACGAAATCTGCCTGCTTTTCACAGGTCTTTGTAATCCGGAATTTCAGTCAGAAATTTATAGGAAAGGTCGTCGAAATTGAGCCGGTAGCAATAGTGTTGCATGCCGTTGGATACCACCACATGTTTTACCCGTAACACGCTGTTATAGCGTGCCACCTGATCAAAAACATCCTGTGTGATTGTTACTTGGGGCTCTTTGTATTCCAGAATCATCACCGGCTGAAGCTGTGTGTTATACACCACCGTATCGCAACGCCGGGTGAGGCTGTTTAGTTTAAGGGAAGCTTCATTGGCAATAAGCGAAGCCGGGTAACCCTTCTCAGCGATCAGGTAGTGGACAAAGTGCTGTCGTACCCACTCCTCGGGGGTAAGCTGCAGATATTTTCGCCGAAGAGGGTCAAATATCTCGTATCCGATACCTTTTTTTCGGATTTTTGCGTCATATGAGGGGAGATTTAACCTGTACATATTGTATCTTTGTGGGTAGAACCGGACTCCAACAGCACAAAAATAACGCTTTTATGAGAACGAAACAAGAAATTGTGGAGAACTGGCTCCCCCGATATACCAAACGACCATTAAACGAGTTCACGAAATTCGTACTGCTGACCAACTTCCAAAAGTATGTCGAGATCTTCGCGAATTACTTTAACGTGCCTGTGGTGGGAGCAGATGCCAATATGCCCAATGCCTCTTCCAACGGGATCACCATCATCAACTTCGGGATGGGTAGCGCCAATGCCGCGACAGTCATGGATCTGCTCAGCGCTGTTGCACCCACAGCTGTACTCTTTCTTGGAAAGTGCGGCGGACTGAAGACGAGGAGTGAACTGGGAGATTACATCCTGCCCATCGCAGCCATCCGGGGTGAAGGAACATCGAACGACTACTTCCCACCGGAGGTACCTTCCCTGCCTGCATTCAGCTTGCTGCGTGCCGTCTCCTCCAACATCCGCGATTTTGGGAGAGACTACTGGACAGGGACTGTCTATACCACCAATCGCCGCGTGTGGGAGTATGACGATGATTTCAAAAGCTACCTGCGCCAAGTACGTGTGATGGCGGTGGATATGGAGACGGCCACCCTCTTCACCTGTGGCTTTGCCAATCATATTTCTACCGGTGCATTGCTGCTGGTATCGGATCAGCCGATGATATCTGCCGGGGTGAAGACCGAGAAAAGCGATCAGCATGTTACTGAGACTTTCGTGCAGGAGCATGTGAAGATCGGCATCAAGTCACTTTCCTCCATCATGAACAACGGTTCCACCATCAAACATCTCCGCTTCGACTGGTAAATTGATGACCAGGTTGCCTCAGGGCTACCCTGGTTCGATAAAAATAAATTGTGAATACCCTATGGCTGCAGCCCCTAAACTGACTTACGACGCTATTCGAAACGACATCCTGCAACGCCGCTTTAAGCCTGTCTATTTACTGATGGGCGAGGAAGCCTATTTCATTGATGCCCTAACAGAGCTTCTCCAAGAGACAGTGTTGACGGAAACTGAAAAGGATTTTAACCTGCTTACTTTTTACGGAGTGGATTCCGACGCCAATACAATCATCTCTGCAGCCCGCCGTTTTCCCATGATGGCCGAGTACCAGCTCATCATCGTAAAGGAGGCCCAGCAACTTGATAATCTGGAGCTGCTGGAACATTATATGAAAAATCCGATGCTTTCTACTCTGCTGGTCATCAACTACAAACATGGTAGTGTAGACCGACGCAAAGCCTGGGTAAAGCAGATCGACAAAACAGGCGTTTTATTTGAATCAAAGAAACTCTACGACAACCAGATTCCTCCTTTTATTACGGCTTACTTCAGAGATAAAGGGATCGGCATTGATGAGAAATCGGCTCGTATGCTGGCAGATTACGTGGGAAACGATATCAGTAAACTTATTCCACAGCTGCAGAAACTCGAGATCTCGTTGCCGAAAGGCACTGGTCGGGTCACCTCGGCGTTGATCGAGAAGAATGTGGGCATCAGCAAAGATTACAATACTTTTGAACTTCAGAATGCCATCATCAGAAAAGACGTCGTTACTGCCAATCGGATTGTAGATTACTTCGACAAGAACCCGAAAGATAATCCCATCATGGCTACACTGGCTGTATTGTTTAATTACTTCAGCAACCTGTTGGAATGTTACTGGTTACCGAAAAAAGATGAAGCAAGCATTATGGCTGCTTTAAACCTAAGATCGAACTACTTTGTGCGGGACTATCTGACCGGGCTGAGAAATTACCATGCCAACAAGGTAATGGAAATCATCTCCGATCTTCGCACGTTCGATGCCCGTGCAAAGGGAGTAGACAATGTTTCCGTCTCGCAGGGTGACTTACTCAGGGAGCTGGTATACAGAATAATGCACTAACCGCCGGTGATCCACTGCACAATCTTCTCGCTCAGGGGACTCTCACGGGGTAACACCACATCCACCAGCCGACCTTGCTCGTCAACCATAAACTTTTGAAAGTTCCATGTAACCTCCTGATCGAGCACGCCATTCTCTGATTTCTGCGTTAGCCATTTATAGAGGGGTGCCTGATCGTTTCCTTTGACGCTGATCTTGTCCATCATCGGGAACGTTACGCCGTAGTTGACTGTACAAAATTCTTTGATTTCCTTGTTTGTACCTGGTTCTTGTCCGTTGAAATTATTAGCCGGAAAACCAATCACCACGAAGTTCTTCTCCCCGTAGCGTTCATATAAGGTTTGCAGATCTTCATACTGGGGTGTAAGACCACATTTGGATGCCACATTTACAACCAGCACTTTTTTTCCTTTGAGTGATGCCAGATCAAATGACTTCCCGTTGATATCTTTTACGGTGAAGTCGTGCAGTGTTTTGACTCCAACCGGAAAAGCACCGGTTTTTAATTTCGCATTTCCTTTGTTCATAGCAGGTGTAGTATTTTTTTGCTGCCCAATAACCAATAGGGTTGCAAGCATAAAAAAGAGGATGCTGTATAAAGCTTTCATATCAATTTTTTTTACATGAATAGATTAACCTGACATCTTTAAACAGCAATGCAAGCCTGCCTGTTCATTTCATGGAATATTTTATTATCTGTTTGGAAATATCAACAGGAATAATTACACCTATTTATCTCTTTATCATGAAAATAATGATTTATTAACCGCTTCAGATTTTGTTTTTTGTACTATACTGGATGGGTGGGAGGCAAATATTCCGAAATGCACCCGTTTCACCCCCTTTTCATCATACTAGATAAATAAAAGTAATTTATAAATCCATTTGTTTACATTTCCACCTAAAATTGAGTCAATATAGCCTAATACAAATGTATCAAAACGAGGACAGTTAAGAATTATATCGTAATGAATTACAATTGTTATATATGTTTGTTTACAGAAATAAAGGTTGTCACAAAGGTATATTCTACATATTAACATTCTATTATATCATACATTAATTGCTGTTTACTGCACTAAATCAATATTTTAATAGGAATTTATAAAGAAAAAGTTCCTTAATTTTCCGAAAGATCATGGCGATTTTAGTCAGAACGTTAAATATCAACATTATCTATCCTTTATATATTTAAATATGAGTGAATTGAATTAGTTTTATAAACTATAAATCTATTGTATTTACAGATGTACTCTTATGGTTTCCAGATGTTGTTATAACAAATGTAACAATTGTGATTACATTTATATGGGACAAATGTAAATTGATATGTTTTTCATTTGTAAATAAATATTTATACATTTGTATCGCTGTTTTGTCACATATGTTATAACCAAACGAACAGTGAAACGCAACGGGCTATGAAGGATCGAATAAGAGCGATTATGGAAAAGGAAAATCTGACGCCGGCAAGGTTTGCCGACAGGTTGCAGATAAACAGGGCGGTAATTTCTCATATTTTGAATGGCAGAAATAATCCCAGCCTCGATGTGGTGACCAGAATTCTGGATGAGATGCAATACATCAATCCGGAATGGCTGCTTAAAGGAACCGGTGGCATGTTGAAGAACGGATTTGAGCGGAACGATCTGCATGTCGAGCCCGATTTATTTCGTCAGACGCCGATAAATCAAAGAGAAGAGCCAGCTGATGTCGAAGAAAGGCAGGAAACGTTGTTAAAACCGACTACATTTACCACCCAAAATATTGGATATAAGCAAGTAGAGCCTCAAAAAATAGAGAACAGAAAAATATCACAAATAATTATTTACTATACCGACAACACTTTCGAGATATTTAAACCAGGAATAAGCGAAACGATAAAATAGAATTTTTGCTCATTTCTGTTAAACAAAGAGAAGGCTCATTCAGTTATTATATTTGTCCGATCGTTTTCTTCCGAACGACAAATATCAGTAGCCAGATGAAAGGAAATGAACAAAAGGAAGATGGGGAGCATATTCCC
>CAZRRC010000004.1:10726-65603 GCA_964602395.1 uncultured Proteiniphilum sp.
TATCAGTAGCCAGATGAAAGGAAATGAACAAAAGGAAGATGGGGAGCATATTCCCAAACCTGCATTGGCAATATTTGATGTCATGATGTTGATTATTGGCATTGTGATTGGTGCCGGGATATTCCGTTCCCCGCAGGTGGTTGCGGTAAATTCCCCCAATGAATTTTTTTTCTTAGGTATCTGGATAGCTGGGGGAATTATATCACTTATCGGTGCGCTGTGTTACGCTGAACTAAGTGCCGCTTTCCCAAGTACAGGAGGAGACTACCATTTTCTGAAGCTCGCTTTTGGTAAACGCTTCTCTTTTCTCTATGCCTGGGCTCGTATTGTGGTTATTCAAACCGGATCCATCGCCATGCTGGCATACATTGCGGGAGATTATCTCTCCAGACTACTTTTTCTCGGTACTTTTTCGTCGGCGCTGTACGCCGCTTCCATCATAATAATGATCACATTAATCAATGTGTTAGGAATTCGATTTGGTACTGGTACACAAAAATTGCTGACCATACTGCAGATGACCGGTATCCTGTTGCTGATTGTTGCAGGCTTTTTTGCTGAGCCTTCCCTTGCCAACACAGGAGTAGAAAAGACTTTGACGGATAGTGCCCCGCTTCAGCCCTCGATCAGCCTAGCTGTCATTTTTGTCCTGCTAACCTATGGCGGATGGAACGAAGCTGCTTTTGTTTCATCCGAGCTAAAATTGGGATCAGGCAAAATGACCCGTGGACTGATTGTCAGCCTTCTATTAATCACCGGAACCTATTTCCTGATTAACCTTGCCTTCCTGAATGTATTGGGACTGGAAGGTGTCGGAGCTTCCGAGGCGGTTGGTATGAAAATGATGCAGCAGCTCACGGGAGAGAAAGGAGCCGTACTGATCGGTCTGTTGATCACGCTATCGGCAATTACTTCACTGAACACCACTGTCTTTACTGGTGCTCGATCGAGTTACGCTCTGGGTAAAGATTTCTCTCCTCTCTCTTTTTTAGGGAAGTGGAACGGGAAGAAATCAGCACCGGTAAACTCCCTGCTATTACAGGGAGCCATTGCCTTATTGCTTGTATTCTTTGGCGCCACCATGCCCGATGGGTTTGAAGCGATGGTCAACTTTACGGCACCCATATTTTGGTTTTTCTTTTTAAGCACTGGAATCAGTCTGCTGGTGCTGCGTGTAAAGAAAAAAAATGTGTCCAGACCATTCAAGGTGCCGCTCTATCCGGTTTTACCCGTTTTGTTCATCGTCTCCTGTCTTTACATGTTGCATGCGAGCCTTGCTGTGACCGGTCTGGGTGCATTTCTGGGTGCAGGCTTGCTCCTGGTCGGCTGTTTAGTCACCTTTGCTGCCGGCAATCAGCGAACTAAATGAAACGAATTTTTTCTTTTTTCTTCTCTTCTTGGGTTGTTTTCATGATAAAGCCCTGCAGTTCCCGAAAAAGAATCACAATAACTTTTTGTATGGCTAAATTGAAAATTATGATGTATTTTTGTACTTCATAAAGAGAGCTAGCAGATGAAAGTACGCGATTTTACTATTTGTTCCAACACCCGGTTAAATGACCGGAACCACCTGATCAAAGTCACACCGGTCGACAAAAGCCCTCTTCCGGAGATGTTTCCCGGGCAATTTGTTCAGATTCTGGTATCCAACTCCCCGCATGTGTTTTTAAGACGGCCCATCTCCATCAATTTTGTAGATGAGAAGCAACATGAAATCTGGCTTCTGATTCAGCGTGTGGGAGAAGGAACCGATAAAATTGCGGCTCTTTCGGCCGGTGACACGCTGAATATGATCTTTCCGTTGGGTAATTCCTTCACACAACCCACCACGAAGGGACGTTTTTTGCTGATCGGTGGTGGCGTAGGCACTGCCCCCCTGCTTTTTCTGGGAAAAAGAATGAGGGAGAATGGTTTTGAGCCCGAGTTTTTACTGGGTGGGCGTAGTGGAAAAGATATTCTGCAGCGTGACGATTTCGAACGACTGGGAGCGCTCTACTGTACCACCGAGGATGGGTCTCTGGGAGAGAAGGGATTTGTGACCCAACACCCGATCCTGCAACAAAAGAAATATGATTTTATCTATACCTGTGGTCCTAAACCAATGATGGTAGCAGTAGCACGTTTGGCACATGAGGGTGGAATTACTTGTGAAGTATCGCTCGAAAATATGATGGCCTGCGGCTTTGGAGCCTGTCTCTGCTGTATTGAGAAGACCGTAAAAGGAAATGTCTGTGTCTGCACCGAAGGACCCGTTTTTAACATCAAAGAACTCACATGGCTGAATTAAATGTACAAATAGGGAATTTGAAACTGAAAAACCCGGTGATGACTGCCTCGGGTACATTTGGTTATGGAACAGAGTATACCGATTTCATGGATCTGGGACGCCTGGGTGGTATCTTTGTCAAAGGGACTACATTGGAACCCCGCCAAGGGAACGATTATCCCAGGATGGCCGAAACAGCTTCGGGAATGCTCAATTCTGTGGGACTGCAAAATAAGGGGGTCGATTATTTTGTGGAACACCTCTATCCGAAAATAAAGGTTTATGACACCAACATGATCGTGAATGTCTCAGGATCCAGTGTGGAAGATTATGTAGCATGTGCGGAGAAACTGGCCGATCTGGAGAGGATGCCGGCTATTGAGTTAAATATTTCATGCCCCAACGTGAAAGAGGGAGGCATGGCATTTGGTACTTCCTGCCAGTCGGCAGCTGAAGTCACACGGCAGGTCCGCAAGGTATTCCCCAAGACACTGATCGTAAAGCTTTCACCTAATGTGACCGACATCACCGAGATTGCTTCTGCTGTAGAAGATGCAGGAGCCGATTCCGTATCATTGGTCAACACCTTCCTGGGCATGGCCATTGACGTAGAAAGCAGAAGACCCAAACTCTCAACCATTACCGGAGGATTATCGGGCCCCTGCATCAAGCCCATCGCCCTGCGTATGGTGTGGCAGGTATATCATGCGGTAAAGATACCCATCATCGGAATGGGAGGAATTTGCAATTGGCAGGATGCAATTGAATTTATCCTTGCTGGAGCTACCGCTATACAGGTGGGTACCTATAATTTTATCGATCCGATGGCGTCGGTAAAGATTGTAGAGGGGGTAGAAGCTTATCTCGACCGGCATCATATTGCTTCAGTAGAAGATCTTGTGGGAAAAATGAATTATCTCTGAAGCGAAAAAAGGAAACCAAACATATGTGATTCGGGATAAATGTCTTGATATTAACCTTATTTCTATCATAATGTAGTTTTTAGTTTCGATTCTTTTGACAAAATGAATAAATATGGTAACTTTGCATTTCCTATTTGTCAAATAAGATTTTTAAGTGTATGTCACAACTACAAATACCTGTTGGATACGAACCGCTGCTCAATTTAAAGCAGACGGAATTGGGTATCAAGCATATCAAAGATTTTTTTCAGGAAAACCTTTCTTCCGAACTCCGTTTACGCAGAGTTACTGCGCCTCTTTTTGTAGAGAGTGGTACAGGTATCAACGACGACCTGAATGGAGTTGAGCGACCGGTTCATTTTCCCATCAAGGATATGGGAGACAAACAGGCTGAGATTGTCCACTCCTTGGCCAAGTGGAAACGGCTTACGCTGGCTGATTACGGCATTGAAGAGGGCTTCGGTATTTATACCGACATGAATGCCATTCGTGCTGATGAGGAGCTGGATAACCTTCATTCGTTGTACGTAGACCAATGGGATTGGGAGATGGTGATAGGCGAACAAAATCGCAACGTGGATTTCCTGAAGCAGATTGTGCGACGCATTTATGCGGCCATGCTACGTACCGAATACCTTGTCTTCGAATTGTTTCCTGCAATCAAACCCCAGCTACCCTGCGAGATCACCTTCATTCATTCGGAGGAACTGCTGCAGCGATATCCGGATATGGACGACAAACAACGGGAAGATGCCATCACCAAAGCATATGGCGCGGTGTTTGTCATCGGCATCGGCGCGCCGCTTTCCAATGGGATTCCGCATGACGGCAGGGCGCCGGACTACGACGATTGGAGCACGATAAACAACGAGGGCTATGCGGGATTGAACGGTGATCTGCTGGTCTGGAACTCTGTTTTGGGTAAAGCGATGGAACTCTCGTCGATGGGAATCCGAGTGGATGCCGATTCCTTGAAACGACAACTGAAATCGCGTAACAAGGAGGATCGGCTGGGATTATATTTTCATCAACGACTGGTAAACAATGAACTTCCACTTTCCATTGGGGGTGGTATTGGGCAGTCGCGTTTGTGCATGTATTATCTGCGGAAAGCACATATTGGTGAAATTCAGGCCAGCCTGTGGCCGGAGGAAATGAAGCAGAAAGCGAAGGCACACGGGTTGCTGCTTATTTGAATAATTTTACACAAACAATACAAATCCTTCTTCAAAAGAGAAGGATTTTTTTTTAGGACGAAAAAGTTTATCTATTTTCGCATCATCAATCAGACGACAACCTATGAATGTAAAAATCGAGGAGAGCTGGAAAGCTCAATTACAGAAAGAGTTTGGAAAACCATATTTCGATGAACTAACAGCTTTTGTCAGACAGGAGTACGCAAACAAAAAAGTATATCCACCGGCAGGATTGATTTTCAATGCTTTCGACAAATGCCCTTTCAATGAGGTAAAGGTGGTGATTGTTGGACAGGATCCTTATCATGAGCCGGGGCAAGCCCATGGATTGTGCTTTTCCGTTACCGATGAAGTGGCATTGCCGCCCTCTCTGATCAATATTTATAAGGAGATTCATGCCGATTTGGGAAAGCCCATTCCTCGTTCCGGTAACCTGGAAAGATGGGCCAAACAGGGTGTGCTGCTGCTGAATGCAACTTTGACAGTACAGGCACATCGGGCAGGCTCACACCAGGGAAAAGGTTGGGAAATATTTACCGATGCTGCTATACGGCAACTGGCACTTGTACGGGAAAATCTTGTTTTCATCCTCTGGGGTGCCTATGCACAACGAAAAGGAGCGGAAATTGATACGAATAGACATCTCGTATTAAAATCACCACACCCTTCGCCACTCTCCGCTCACCGAGGATTCTTTGGAAATAAACATTTTAGCAAAGCAAACGAGTATTTACAGGCACATGGCAAACAACCGGTAGACTGGTGAAAAAGGAGCTGCAATACTGCGGTAAATCTGGCGAGGTACACGTTAACCGACGCTTCCCTCGAGGCTGATCTGCAATAGCTTTTGCGCTTCTACAGCGAATTCCATTGGTAGCTTGTTTACCACCTCTTTCACATAACCATTTACAATCAGACCGATTGCTTCCTCTTCACCCAAACCACGCTGGTTACAATAGAAAATCTGGTCCTCGCTGATCTTCGAAGTCGTAGCTTCATGTTCCAATACGGCCGAAGGGTTTTGAATGTCGGTATACGGAAAGGTGTGAGCACCGCAATGATCGGTCAGCAGCAGGCTATCACACTGTGAGTGGTTGCGGGCATTCTCTGCTTTTTTGGTCACCTTGACCAGTCCACGGTAGCTATTCTGGCTACTGCCGGCCGAAATTCCTTTGGAAACGATGCGGCTGCGGGTGTTTTTACCCAGGTGGATCATTTTCGTGCCTGTGTCGGCCTGTTGAAAATGATTGGTCACGGCCACAGAGTAAAACTCACCCACCGAATTGTCGCCAGCCAGTATGCAGGAAGGATACTTCCAGGTAATTGCCGAACCGGTCTCCACCTGCGTCCAGGATATTTTGGAGTTGACTCCCTTGCAGATACCCCTTTTGGTGACAAAATTGTACACCCCCCCGTTGCCGTTTTTATCTCCTGGGTACCAGTTTTGTACTGTGGAGTACTTTACTTCGGCATTGTCGAGGGCAATAATCTCCACTATGGCCGCATGTAGCTGGTTCTCGTCCCTCATGGGCGCGGTACAGCCTTCAAGATAACTTACATATGAATCGTCGTCCGCCACAATCAGCGTCCGTTCAAATTGACCCGTGTTGGCAGTATTGATACGGAAATAAGTGGAAAGCTCCATCGGGCAGCGCACCCCCTTTGGGATGTAAACGAACGATCCATCGCTGAATACCGCGGAGTTTAGCGCAGCATAGAAATTATCCTTATAAGAGACCACTGTACCAAGGTATTTTTTCACCAGATCGGGGTGATGTTTGACAGCCTCGCTAAATGAGCTGAAGATAATCCCCTTCTCAGCCAGTACTTCCTTGAAGGTGGTTTTGATTGAAACACTGTCCATCACCGCATCCACAGCCACACCGGTAAGCTGCTTCTGCTCTTCCAGTGGAATGCCAAGTCGTTCAAAAGTCTTGAGCAACTCAGGGTCTACCTCATCAAGGCTCCCTGGTTTTTTCTTTTTCGTGGGATCAGCATAATAGATAATCTCTTGGTAATCGATGACTGGGATCTTTAGATGTGCCCAATCGGGCAGCTTCATCGTCAGCCAGTGTTGGTAAGCCTTCAGTCGGAACTCAAGCAACCATGCCGGTTCCTCCTTTTTGGCTGATATCAGGCGGATGACATCTTCATTCAGTCCTTTTTCAATTATTTCGGTTTCTACCTCTGTCGTAAACCCATATTTATAATCCTGTGTGGTCAGGTCGTTTAATATTTGATCTTGATCCAATTCTTGCATAATTTTTACTTATTCTGAGCATATGCCCGATTTAACTATTGCACCATATGAAATGACGTGCCTGTTAAGTAACAATTGCCTTCTTGCTTTTGTTGTACAAAGATAATTCTTTTTCATCAATTTATTCTATCGATGAACACCAATCAAATCGATGAACAAATCGCTCACTTTGTATGTTAATGAGTAGTAAATCGAAATATAAACAATCAATTTTACTCGTGGTGGCATGTTTTAGGTGATCTCGGCTTTGCGCGTATGGTCTTGTATGAATATGCCCACAAAAATAATAATCGTATGAAAAAAGGAACCCTGTTATTTGTCACCCTCTTTATGGTTTTGGGACTGACAGCTCAATCACATTATAAGGTAGACCCCGCACACTCTTCTGTCAACTTCAAAGTAAAGCACATGGGAATCACGTTTGTGCATGGTAAGTTCGAAAAGTTCGATGGTGGAATCATCGGAAACCTCAACAACACGGATGAGATGCGTGTCTTTTTCAATGTAGAGATAGCCAGCATCAACACCAGCGTACCCATGCGGGACAATCATCTTAAAAGTGCCGATTTCTTTGAAGCAGAGAAATATGCAGCAATGACTTTCGAGAGCACACGCGTGGAGAAAGTAGACGACCAGAACTACAAGCTCCACGGTAAACTGCAAATCAAGGATGTAACGAAGGATACTACATTCGATGTGGTGTATGGCGGTACAGTTAAAGAACAAGATGGCAGCGAGACGATCGGTTTTATTGCCAAAAACAAAATCAATAGACTCGATTATCACGTCGCCTACGATCCCGACGGTTTGGGTATTGGCAAGGAAGTAGCGATCACGCTGTATCTTGAGTTCAAGAGTGCAAGTGGCATGTGAGGATCAAAGATGTAAACTGTATCCAGGTAAGGAAGTCGTCATTCACTTTTCAAAAAATTGCGGCTGATGATTCCTTCTGGTAGCAGGATATCTTTCAGGTCGGTGTAAGGTACCATCACATTGATAACTCCCATGGCATAGGGTGCAATTTCGTATTGATTATACGCATAATGAATGCCCTCTTCGTCCAGTCGGAAGTTGTTGTTTGGCACAATATCCTCGATGGTGAAAAAACCTTTTTCCAACAGAGAATCGGGCTCGTTTACCTGGTATGTCTGCATCAGGTGGTGCACAATCTTTTCAGTTAGTGGCTTATAATAGCCCGGCACAAAAAGATCTTCTTCCGAGAGTGTCACCAGCCTGCTCAGGTCGATGTTGGTGTAGGTGATGCGATATGAACCGTGTGCGCCTCCCTCATAGTCGCTGTATTCAACCGCATAGCTGAGAAGAGAATCATTTTGGAACAATATCTTGTTGTTCAGGTTCATATAATACCAGTACCACATCGGCATAGATCCCTCGAGACGAACTTTATCCTCATAATACATGTTCGATAAGGATTTGTAGCGCTCGCTGTAGTTACGGAGGTACGTATCCACAGCTATCCCGGGAGTAAGCATACCCAATTCCGTGTCACCAAAGAAAGTGCCTGTAAAAATCTGCTGCAACCTTACAAGCTGTGTGGCGTCGCGAAATTTAACCGGATAGGTAAAAGAGACATGTACGTCGGCATAAGGCAGTGTGCTATCCAGCGTATGAAGAAGTGGTATTTGCTGTATTGTGACAATGCTGTCGAAAACAATCCGGCTCTCGTTTCCCCTTCGTTCACCGTGGCATGAAGAAATAGTAGAGATCAGAGCTACGAGAGAGAACAACCAGAGTGTTGTGATGATTATTTTTTTTGTCTTCATTGCGTGTAGGTTACGATTGTTTCGATCTCTGTCCGGAATGTCTATTTTTACTGAATAATCTGTTTTATTGCGCCCAGTTCGGGATAGAAGAAAACCCGGATGGGTTGCTTCATGTTATCAAACATCTTATTGGTTAGCACATCCTGTGACCCGTATTGCACTACGTCTGTTTCCTTGTTTAGAACAGTTTTGTTCTTGAATTCTATTGACAGCACAGCTTTTCCAGGAAGGTTATATACAAGTCCTTCGTTGAGCTTTGTGTCCAAACGCTTGAGATCGCGTTCCGACAATTCCAGGGGAACAGCCACAGTTTTGTTTTGCAGTGAAAGCAGCAGTGGCTCTCCGGAGAGATCATCTGCCTCCACAGGCCCCAGCTTTTCTGAAAAACGAGCCAGCACCATTTTATCGATATCCTCTGCATCGGGCACAAAGGTATAGGTCCGGACAAAGTATTCCGTCTGCAGGCTTCCAGCAAAGAGCGAAGTCAGCGCCCGTTCCTGCAGGTTGATCTCGTCCATCACCACTTTGTAGGCATTTCCGTCGGGCGGCATGCTCTCTGCTTCACCTGTAAGTATGTCGGTACGGCTACGGCGCAGGTCGAATATCTGTCTGGCCACCAGCTCTGCCTGCTTGGCAACAGATCCGGCCATCAGAGCCTCCTGGGAAAGGTATCTTCGCGGGTTCACGGGAGGAGTCTCTCCTTCCGGCAGGACAATCTCTTCTGTTGATTCTGGTACAGGATCAGCATTAATCGAGACAATCACTCCATCTTCCCGCAGATAAACAAAAGGTTCGAAACTTTTAGGCTGGAACTGCAACATGAACGAATTATTCTTATCCGGTATCCCTTTGTTGACCACCGACACACCTTCCAGTGTATGGACAACCGTCTCTTCGGTAACTGGATTATCTATCCCCAGGTAACGTTGGGCATAGGGGTAAAAATCGCCCCGTCGATAGCTGCTTTTTTTTACCAGCAACGTGATCTCAAACGATGTCTTGGGGAGTGTGTAGATTACACCATAGTCGTTGGCCTTGATGACATTGACGCGGGTGGTCTTTTGCGCCTGCAGGCTGGCGAAAGTCAATACGAAGGCGGAGAGAAGAATATATTTGAGGCTCATTGTCATATATTATTATTCAGTACTTATTCAGTTGTTATTCGAAACCAACGGAGTCAGCCGAATCACACGAACGCAGTGAACAAATAGCGTGCACAGCACAAATAAAGCATGTGAAGCTGACAGTGTCAGTGGGCCGCTTGGAACTGAGTCAGAAAACGGACATCGTTCTCTGAAAACATCCGCAGATCTTTTACCTGATACTTGAGGTTGGTGATTCGTTCAATGCCCATCCCCAGTGCGTATCCTGAATAAATAGAGCTGTCGATGCCGCAGTTATCCAATACGTTGGGGTCTACCATGCCACATCCCAGTATCTCAACCCATCCCGTATGTTTGCAGAAAGGACATCCTTTACCACCACAGATATTGCAGGAGATATCCATCTCGGCACTCGGTTCGGTAAACGGAAAATAGGAAGGCCGCAGCCTGATTTGGGTATGCTCGCCGAACATCTCCTTGGCAAAGAAAAGGAGCGCCTGCTTCAGGTCTGCAAACGATACTTCTCTGTCGATATAGAGCGCCTCCACTTGATGAAAGAAGCAGTGCGCGCGGTAAGAGATCGCTTCGTTCCTGTATACACGACCCGGGCAGATGATGCGGATGGGTGGTTTGGTATTTTCCATTACGCGGGTCTGCACCGATGAGGTGTGTGTACGCAACACAACCTGGGGATCATGCTGAATAAAGAAGGTATCCTGCATGTCGCGGGCGGGATGATCTTCGGCAAAGTTGAGCGACGAGAACACGTGCCAGTCGTCCTCTACCTCCGGTCCCTCCGCGATGGAGAAACCCAGTCGCTTGAAAATATCGTTGATCTCTTCTTTGACAATCGATATGGGATGCCGGGTGCCCAGTGATACCGGATAAGCGGTGCGAGAGAGATCGGCCTCAGGCATGGCCGAATGGCTTTGATCAAACTGCTCCTTGAGCAGTTGTATCCTTTCAGTCGCCTTCTGTTTCAGCATGTTCACGCGCATACCCAGATCTCTTTTCTGTTCAGCCGGAACCGTCCGAAAATCGTCCATCAGTGCGGAAATAATTCCCTTTTTACTCAGATACTTGATGCGCGCGCCCTCCAGCTCGTCGACCGTGGAAACCTTCAGTTGTTCTATTTCGGAAAGAAGAGATTCAATTTTTTCTATCATTGTACAATATCATTTTACTTTCACCGGCAGATAGCCTGTTGTATGTTCAAGATGTTCAAAACACAAAAATACACTTTTTATGGCAATCCGGTTTAGTTTTTGGTGAAAGATTTGCCACGGGAAAGAGCCGTCCGGGATAAAATTCGTACATTTGTCTTCCATAAACTGATTGCTGTAACAGATGCTCGACGCCATTCGCACTTACATACGGAAGGAAAAACTACTTTCTGCAGAGGCCACGGTAATCGTTGGTCTGAGCGGGGGGATGGACTCCATGGCGTTGCTCGACATCTTGACGCTACTGGGTTACCGGTGTGTGGCTGCCCACTGCAACTTTCATCTACGTGGTGCAGAAGCTGACAGGGATGCCGATTTTGTAAAGAAGTGGTGTAAAAGTGTGGATGTACCCCTTGTCACCATCGATTTTGATACCCGAGAGTATGCTTCCGACAGGAAGATTTCCATTGAGATGGCTGCTCGTGAGTTGCGATACCGCTGGTTCGAGGTGATGCGGGTGCAACACCAGGCAGAAGCAATTGCTGTGGCACACCACAGAGATGATTCGGTGGAGACGGTACTCATGAACCTGATCCGTGGCACCGGCATCAAAGGGCTGAGCGGCATTGCACCAAAAAACAGAAAGGTGGTACGCCCCTTGTTATCTGTTTCACGCGAAGAAATTGCCCAGTACATGGTGGCACGTGACATCCCCTATGTGCTTGATAGCACCAACAACGACGATCTCTTTTTGAGAAATGCGCTGCGGCTACATGTCATACCCACGCTTGAGCAGCTGAATCCCGCCGTGAAGGAAGCAATTTACCGCAGTGCACAACATGTGGCGCAGGCGGAGAAAGTATACAATGCTGCGATGAAGGAGTTGATGGAACAGGTTGTACAGGACGGCAAAATTGATGTGCGGGCGCTACGTAAAACACCCTCACCGCAGTCTCTCCTGTTCGAGCTGCTCACACCGCTGGGTTTTGGCCCCTCCACCATCCTGGATATTTGCGGCAGCATGGATGCCGAGCCGGGAAAGATCTTTCTGTCCGGGTCACATCGGGTAATCAAAGACCGTGATTACTTCCTTATCGATCGGCTCCCAAACGAAGCAGCCATGAAACAATCTTTTTTCATTGAGCTGCAGACAAAAGTGTTGACGATGCCACTGCCTCTTACCTTTTGCATCCTACCCATGCCGGTCACCATCGAGCGAAACAAACGTTTTCTCTATGCAGATTTTGACCAGCTCAGATTCCCGCTTACTCTCCGGAAATGGCGGCAAGGCGACTGGTTTATTCCTTTTGGTATGAAAGGCAGGAAAAAGCTGAGTGATTATTTCACCGATCGCAAGTTTAGCTTGAAAGATAAGGAAGAGGCATGGGTCCTTCTCTCGGGAGAGGAGATTGTCTGGATCGTGGGGGAACGCCCCGACGAACGTTACCGCATCAGGGAGGGCACCCTTCGTGTTTTCCATGTTGTCAGTGAGGAAGATGCGTAATATGAGTTGTTCTGGATAAACTTTTTCCTGTTTTCATGCAACTTTTTTTCTGTTTTTGCATCTTACTGATAAAACCTAAAGTGGTTTATTTTGTTATAGCATATAAATAATAGTAGTGATCATGAAGAATAGTACGTTAAAAGACATTGTGGTGGTGGGCGTGTTTGCCGGGTTTGCTTATTATGTTTCCCGTTATTATCGCCAGAAAAAGCAAAAAGAGAGGGAACTGCGCGAAACGCTACACTTTCAGCTGTTTTAACGGGTTGAGATTCCGTCCACAGTAAAACCGAAAAGCATGCAGCCAATGCAGATCGCCCAATATGGGCAGTGACTGCTGTGTTGCATGCATATTTTTTGTATCTTTGCATACCAAAAAAAAGTTAAACATTTTCGTGAATTTTTACTTATGCTCACACTGAAAGTTATCAACGATAATCCCGAGGAAGTCATTCGTCGCCTGTCGAAAAAACATTTCGACGCGAAGGATATCGTTACAGAGATCATTGCCTCTGACGAGGTCAGACGCAGCACACAGACATCACTCGATACCATCCTGGGAGAGATCAATTCCCTCTCGAAGTCGATTGGCTCGCTCATAAAAGAAGGAAAGAAGGAAGAGGCTACTGCCGCACGCGAGCAGGTGGTCACATTGAAGGAGACCGCTCGACAACTGGAAGAAACTTTAAAAGCTGCGGCAAACAAAATTGAGGAGTTGCTAGTTATCGTTCCCAATCTTCCTCATGAGTCTGTGCCCGAAGGGAAAGGAGCAGATGACAATCTTGTGGAGAAAACGGGCGGGGTGATGCCGGTCCTTTCCGACGATGCATTGCCTCACTGGGAGCTTGCAAAGAAATATGACCTCATCGATTTTGAGTTAGGGGTAAAAATTACTGGCGCCGGATTCCCAGTCTACAAGGGTAAAGGAGCACGCCTGCAACGGGCATTGATCAATTTCTTTCTGGACAGTGCGCGCGATGCCGGCTTTCTGGAGGTGCAGCCACCCTACGTGGTGAACAGCGACTCCGGCTTTGGTACGGGTCAACTGCCTGACAAGGAGGGGCAGATGTACCATGCTACCCTGGACGACCTTTACCTGATACCCACTGCTGAGGTGCCTGTTACAAACATGTACCGTGATGTGATTCTCGATGAAAAAGATCTGCCGATGAAAAATACCGCCTATTCAGCCTGTTTCCGGCGAGAAGCGGGTTCATATGGAAAGGATGTACGTGGACTGAACAGACTCCATCAGTTCGACAAGGTAGAGATTGTTTGCATCGAGAAGCCGGAACACTCCTACGAAAGACTCCAGGAGATGGTTAGATACGTGGAGACCTTGGTGGAGAGACTCGAGCTTCCCTGGCGCATTCTTCGCCTTTGTGGGGGTGACATGAGTTTTACCTCTGCACTGACCTTCGATTTTGAAGTGTACTCTGCCGCACAGCAACGCTGGCTCGAGGTTAGTTCTGTATCTAATTTCGAAAGCTATCAGGCAAACCGACTCAAATGTCGTTACCGCGATGCCGACCGCAAGACGCAACTTTGTCATACGCTCAACGGTAGTGCCTTGGCTTTGCCACGCATCGTGGCTGCGTTGCTCGAAAACAACCAAACCTCTTCGGGAATACGCATACCGGAAGTACTGGTTCCTTACTGTGGTTTCAGCTTCATTTGATCCGTTACTTAATGGGTCAGCATCCTGATTAACTGCAGGATGGCCAGATTAGCTGTACGTTCAATATTCTCCTCGCGGCTGCTACCAACCCGGTATGCGACCGAGAGGAGTTTATCGTTGTGTCGGGTACATATCCAGACTGTTCCCACCGGTTTTTCAAGGGTTCCCCCTTCAGGACCCATGATGCCAGAGACGGCGATGCTGCAGTTTGTCTTCAGGATATGGGCCACATGCACAGCCATCTGCTCTACCACCTCCCGGCTTACGACTCCCTCTATGTCAATTGTTTGTTTGTCTACCTGCAACAGCTCCTCTTTGATGCGATTGTCATATGACACGATGCTTCCTTCAAAATAGTCTGAAGCGCCCGGAACAGTCGTAATGCGGTGTGCAATATATCCACCCGTACAACTTTCGGCTGTGGAGACCGTGAGCTGCTGCTTGCGCAGCTTCTCCCCAAGGAGTACTTCCAGCGTTTGATCGCTTTTGGCAACAAACTCATTACCTAGGAGCTGTTTCAGCTTGTGCCCTAGTTGTTTCATTTCCGGTTCTCGTGATTCACCCCATGCCGAGAGCCGCAACTGGATAAATCCAAAAGATGGAAGGTAGGCCAGAGAGAATCCTGCAGGAAGCAGGGTTTCGAACGTGGCAAGGCGCGTAGCCAGAGCCGACTCTGTAATGCCGCTAACCAGGTAGCTGCGTTTCAAATAGCGCTCCGGATGAAATTGCACTTGAAGACGTGGAATGATGTCGTCACGCATGGTCGCCTTCATTTCAAAGGGTACACCCGGCATGGATATCAACACTTTTTTTTCTTTATTGAAACAGAGGATAGGAGCTGTACCCACCTTGTTTTGGATTACGGTGGCATTCACCGGCACAAAAGCCTGATTGCGGGTAAGTTGATTTAATTTGATGTTTCTTTTCAAAAAGATCGATTCAATGTTTTGCAGTACTTCATCGTTGAATTCCAGGTCAGTATGAAAATAACGGCAAAGAGTGTGTTTGGTGATGTCATCGGTTGTGGGTCCCACACCCCCGGTGAGCAGCACGATATCGGCCCGTTCAAAGGCGATATCAATTGCCCGGATGATGTCGTAGCTGCGGTCACCAACCGTGGTGACGGCCACGATGATGAAACCCCGCTGCGTGAGCTCACGTCCCATCCATACAGCATTGCTGTTTACAACCTGTCCGATCAGCAACTCGTCTCCAATAGAAATAATCTCTACCCTCATATTGTTATCTTTGGTACGTAAAAAAGAACTACAAATAAACAGATAATCCCGATAAAAGAAAAAAGAAAACCTTTTATTTTTTTATTTTAAAGGATTGTACTATCTTTGCCAACTGAAAAATGAGACGATTAAAATAAAAGATATGAAGAAAGAAATTCATCCCAACAATTACCGTCCGGTGGTATTTAAAGATATGTCGAACGAAGAGACCTTTATCTCCCGTTCCACAATCAACGCCAAGGATACGATCGAAATAGACGGCGTCACTTATCCGTTGGTAAAACTTGAAATCACCAGTGCATCACATCCTTTCTACACTGGAAAACAAAAACTGGTGGATACGGCCGGACGTGTAGACAAGTTCATGAGCCGTTACGGAGACAGGAACAAGAAAAAATAAAATTCCCTCAAGGGTATTGTATGAAAACGACGGTCGTTGCTGATCGTCGTTTTTCTGTTGTAAGCGTATGAAGTTAGCGTAATTTTGTCTATTTTTGTCCTCCGATGGTTCTTTCGAAACAGCTTCAGGGAAGTTTGTACAATAAAACAGATCGCAAAGCCTGAAATTCGACACCTTTTACCGGTGAAAGATCATCAAGAAATAAATTAGACCAATGAAACGACTGATTCCAGCAGCACTGCTTCTACTACTTCCACTTTTTGTCCCTCCGGCACCGGCTCAGGTGCAATTGAACGATAGTGCCAAAATAAGCCTACTCACCTCCTCTTCCTGGTATGGAGCTGTATATGCTTATTTTGGTCATACCGCCATTCTTGTACAGGACGACTCTACGGGCGTGAATGCCGTTTTCAACTACGGCTATTTCGATTCATCACAACCCAACTTCATCTATCGCTTTGTAAGGGGTGAGACAGACTACATCCTGGGAGTGACCACCTTCGAGGATTTTTTGTGGGAGTATGGCCATAAAGGGCAAGAGGTGGTTGTGCAGGAGTTGAACCTCTCTCCCGAAAATAAACAACAACTTTATGAGGCACTCTCTCTCAATGCCTTGCCGGAGAACAGAGAATATCGATACAACTTTTTCTACGACAACTGTGCCACCCGTCCCCGCGACATGGTGGAGAAATATACAAAAGGGGTTATCCACTATCCACCTACACCTCAGGGGCAAACCTATCGTGACCTTGTACACGAATGTGTCTCTGCAAATCCCTGGCTCCTGTTTGGTATCGATTTGGTTATTGGAAGTGAAGCCGACCGGACTATCGATGTGCGGGAGAAGATGTTTATTCCCCGTTACCTGATGGATTCCTTTGACGGTGCCATCGTTCAGGAAAACGATACTTTGCGTTATCCCCTAGTGCAGAGCCGGCAAGTTGCATTGGAACGGAATGTGGAAAGAAACCACCCGAAAGCGGCATCGCCGTTCACTCCCTTGATTACTGCCATCATACTTTTGGTACTGACCCTTTTGATCAGCCTTTTTCAGCTGATCAAACTCTATACATCGAAGTTTACCCTGCTGTATGATACCCTCCTTTTTGGTCTGGTTGGATTGGGAGGTGTGGTACTCTCTTTTCTGATGTTCTTTTCTGTACATCCTGCCATGATACCAAACTGGAATTTTGTCTGGCTTAACATTTTCGCCTTTATGGCAGCCTTTTTATTTTGGGTAAAATCGGCAAAGAACGTCATTTATTTCTATCATTTCATTAACTTTGCAGTCCTGACACTTTTTCTCCTGTTATGGTGGTTGATACCACAGCAATTGCCTATAGCTACCATCCCCCTTGTGATGAGTCTGTGGGTTAGATCGGGTACAACTCTCTTCATCTGGAGAAAAAAGAGAAGGGATAAAAAGCGGTTCAAGTCGAGCAGCTACTACAAGGCAGGATGGGGACAGTGATTTGGTTAACGACAGTTATATAGAATGATCAGGGTATTATCTTCTTTGGTGGCCATCTTTTCGATTACCACGCTATGTGCACAACATCCCACGGGAGGAGTGCCCAAGTTGGTTGTGGCTATCACCATCGATCAGTTCCGGGGCGATTACCTGGAGATGTTTAAACATACGTTCGGACAAAAAGGATTTAACAAACTGCTATCCGGCGGGGTGGTTTACAGCAATGTGAACTACAACTTTCCAAATCCCGACAAAGCTTCTGCTATTACCACCATTTTTACCGGTGCAAACCCTTCTTATCATGGTATCACGGCTGAAAACAAATATTTGTTGAGCTTGAACAGGGAGGAATCTTCCTTTTTTGATGACAACTATCTAGGAAATTTTACATCCGATAAACGGTCGCCACTTCCGATAAAGGTCTCCACCATAGCCGATGAGTTAAAGATTGCCTCAGGGGGACAGTCCGATATTTATGCCTTTGCACCCGACGCCTCGCAGGCGCTTGCCTCGGGAGGACACGCCGCCAACGGTGCCTACTGGATTGAGGATGTTACGGGCAAATGGGCCACCACCACCTTTTACCGGAACAAACAGCCGATTGTGGATCAGCATAACCGCAGCGCCCAATCTCTCACTAATACTATTGGAAGCATCACCTGGCGTCCGGCCATCGACCTTGCCTTTTACGATGCTTTTCCATACACCAAAAGCAGGTATAATTTTCAACACCACTTCGGCGCCGACAAGAAGGACAATATCCTCTTGTTCAAGCAGTCACCCTTTGTAAACAGGGAGGTGACTGACATGGCCGTCAAGATGTTGGAGTCGGGTAGCCTTGGTAAGCGCATGAACCCCGATTATCTGGCCCTCACTTTTTATGCAGGTAACTACGAAAAAGCACTCGATCAGAACTACTCGTTGGAGATTCAGGATACCTATTGGCGTCTCGACCGCGAGATAGGACGCTTGCTCGATGTCATTGAATCGACGGTGGGCATAAAAAATACGCTGATTTTCGTGGTTTCTACCGGCTACTTCAACGAACAGGAAATCCTCCCCGAAGGAATGGTGACATCCGGCGGCGATTTTCATCCCGACAGGAGCCAGGCGCTGCTCAACATGTACCTGATGGCGCTCTATGGTCGCGAGCAATGGGTCAGGAAGTATTACGACAAACAGATATTTTTCGACCGGAGGCTACTGGAAGACAGGAAGATTGATTTGGCTGAGTTACAACAGAAAGCTGCAGAGTTCCTGGTACAGTCCGCCGGCGTGCAGGATGTGATTACTTCACACCAGATGCTACACGGAGCCTACAATGAAAATGTACAATATTACCGGAATGGTTATTACAAAGGGATATCGGGCGACCTTTTTCTAGAGTTGCAACCGGGCTGGCGGGAGGTAGATTCCCAAACGCCAGACTCTTACCGGGTACGGGAGAATGCAGTGATCTCGCCGGTCATATTTTTTGGCAGCGACATCAAACCCCAAAAGATTGAACGTACCATCGATGCCACCGAAGTAATACCCAGCGTAGCCTACCGTCTACGCATCAGGGCTCCCAACGCTGCCAGCGGAAAGATATTGAAGGAGCTTTTTTAAAAGCGAAAACACATTTATATTGAAATCATTCAACCAGGGATTGCATCAAATGCTTTCCATCAAAATAAGAACAACATACAGAATATGGGATTCAACGACATTATTTCAAAAATATTTGGCAACAAAGCACAACGCGACCTGAACGAAGTGAATCCGGTCGTCAAGCGTATAAAGGAAGCCTATGTTGCCGTGGAACAACTTTCGGATGACGCACTTCGCGAAAGAACGAAAGAGCTGGAAAGATATATTCAGGAGCAGGTATCAACAGAAAAGGCTGAGATAGCACAGCTTAAAGCTGGCCTAGAGGAGATAGATCTTGATGGTCGTGAAGCGGTCTGGAACCAAGTGGACTTGCTGGAAAAAGTGATCACGGAAAAATATGAGAAGGCACTGAACGAGATTCTACCCGTTGCATTCTCCATCATGAAAGAGACGGCACGCCGCTTCACCGAAAATGAAGAGATCGTGGTCACGGCAACCAGCTTCGACCGGGATCTGGCTGCCTCGCATGACTTTGTGCGCATCGAGGGAGATAAGGCCATTTACCAGAACCATTGGATTGCCGGTGGCAACGAGATCACCTGGGATATGATCCATTACGATGTGCAGCTCTTTGGTGGTGTGGTGCTACATCAGGGTAAGATTGCCGAGATGGCCACGGGTGAGGGGAAAACACTGGTGGCCACGCTACCAGTATTCCTGAATGCGCTCACCCACGAGGGTGTGCACGTGGTAACGGTGAACGATTACCTGTCGAAGCGCGACTCGGAATGGATGGGACCGATGTACATGTTTCATGGCTTGTCGGTGGATTGCATTGACAAACATGAGCCCAATTCCGACTCACGCCGCAAAGCTTATGAATCGGACATCACCTTTGGAACCAACAACGAATTTGGCTTTGATTACCTGCGCGACAATATGGCTGTCTCACCCAAAGACCTGGTGCAGCGGAAGCACAATTATGCCATCGTGGATGAGGTGGACTCAGTACTGATCGATGATGCCCGTACCCCGTTGATCATTTCTGGGCCAGTACCTAAGGGGGACGACCAGCTGTTTGATCTGTTCCGCCCCCGTGTAGAGGTGATCGTGAAGGCACAACGCGACCTTACAACGCGGTTGCTGGCCGAGGCAAAAGCTAAGATGGCCTCAACCGATCCCAAGGAACAAGAGGAGGGTGCTCTGCTGCTTTTCCGTTCTTATAAGGGTATGCCTAAATATCAGCCGCTGATAAAGTTCCTCAGCGAGCAGGGTATCAAGGCCGCCATGCTCAAGACAGAGGCATTTTATATGCAGGAGCAAATGCGTAACATGCATGTTGTGACCGATCCGCTCTACTTCGTAATCGACGAGAAGCAGCACAGCATTGAGCTGACCGATAAGGGTATTGATATGCTGACCGGCAAGTCGGATGACCCACATTTTTTTATTTTGCCCGACATTGCTTCGCAGCTGTCGGAGCTGGAGCACTCCGCCGACACCGATGAAGAGAAAGCCGCTAAGAAAGATGAACTGTTGCAGAACTACGCCATCAAATCGGAGCGTGTACATACCGTAAACCAGTTGTTGAAAGCTTATACCCTTTTTGAGAAGGACGATGAATATGTGGTGATCGACAACAAGGTGAAGATAGTGGATGAGCAGACTGGTCGTGTGATGGAGGGACGCCGTTACTCCGACGGCCTGCACCAGGCCATCGAAGCAAAAGAGCGAGTGAAGGTGGAGGCGGCCACGCAGACATTTGCCACCATCACCCTGCAGAACTTTTTCCGCATGTATAGCAAGCTGGCCGGTATGACAGGTACGGCCGAAACCGAAGCTGGTGAGTTTTGGGATATCTATAAGCTGGATGTGGTGGTGATTCCCACCAACAAGCCGATTGTCCGGGACGATCAGAACGATCGCATCTATAAGACAAAGCGCGAAAAATATACCGCCGTCATCGAAGAGATCGAGAAGCTCATCAATGGCGGACGCCCTGTATTGGTCGGTACTACATCGGTGGAAATATCCGAATTGCTGAGCCGCATGCTTTCTCTGCGAAAAATTAAACATAACGTACTGAATGCCAAGCTTCACCAACGTGAAGCCGAGATTGTCGCCAACGCGGGACAAAGCGGCGTGGTGACCATTGCCACCAACATGGCCGGTCGCGGTACCGACATCAAGCTGTCAGCGGAAGTAAAAGCTGCTGGCGGGTTAGCCATCATCGGTACGGAGCGGCATGAATCGCGTCGTGTGGACCGTCAGCTACGCGGACGTGCAGGACGACAAGGCGACCCGGGCTCGTCGGTTTTCTTTGTCTCACTCGAAGATGATCTGATGCGTCTCTTTGCAACCGAGCGCATTGCCGGCTTGATGGATAAAATGGGATTCAAGGAGGGCGATGTGCTGGAACACAGCATGTTGAGCAAATCAGTGGAGCGAGCTCAAAAGAAGGTGGAAGAAAACAACTTCGGTATTCGAAAAAGGTTGCTGGAATATGATGATGTAATGAACTCACAACGCGAAGTGATTTACAAGCGTCGTCGCCACGCCCTGATGGGTGAGCGCATCGATAACGACGTGGCCGGCATGATCACGGAAACAGCCCGCAACATCGTGGAATCGAATGAAGATGATTACCAGGGTGTGAAACTCGACTTGCTGCGTGTGATGGCGCTCGAGGTTCCTTTCAAAGAGACAGAGGTAAAAGGATTGAAGTTGCAGGAACAGGTGGAGATGGTCACGGCCAGGGCGTTTGAGACGTTTAAGCGGAAGACGGAGCGACTAGCCGAGATAGCCCATCCTGTGATCAAGCAGGTGTATGAAAATCAGGGAGCCATGTATGAGAATATTCTCATTCCCATTACCGACGGAAAAAAAGTCTACAACATTGCCTGCAACCTGAAGGAAGCTTACGAAACGAACTCCCGGGCTTTAGTGAGAGCATTTGAAAAATCGATTCTGCTGCATACCATCGACGAAGATTGGAAAGAACATCTCCGCGAAATGGACGAGCTGCGCCAATCGGTGCAGAATGCCAGTTACGAGCAGAAAGATCCGCTTTTGATCTATAAGCTGGAGTCATTTAACCTCTTCCGGGAAATGATCAACGATGTGAATTCAAAAGCGGTTTCTATCCTCATGCGTGGTCAGATACCGATACAGGATCCGGCCGGGGTACGGCAGGCTGCACCTGAGCAGAAGACCGATTACAGCCGTTACCGGACTCAAAAAGAAGATTCCGAGAGCCTGAGCGTAGGAAAAGGAGATCACGGCGGTTCACCACAGCCACCTCAGCCACAGAGATTGGAACCGATTCGTGTGGAAAAAAAGGTGGGTCGCAACGATCCATGTCCCTGTGGCAGCGGTAAAAAATACAAAAACTGTCACGGCCAATAGGGTAAATAAAAAAGATTAAAACAGGGAGCATTTGTCTCTCTGTTTTTTGTTAAATCCAAAGAAAAGCAGTACCTTAGTATAGTAAAACAGCAACTATTTTTAAAAAAATAATCTGCTGTGAATGAACTATGTGTGGAATATTATTAAAGAGAATAATCACATTTTAATATGATTGATCAGGAAGACAGAATCATCAAGATTAATATCGAAGATGAAATGAAATCATCGTACATCGATTATTCGATGTCGGTGATCGTTTCCCGTGCCTTACCCGATGTGCGCGACGGTTTTAAGCCCGTACACCGACGCATCCTTTTTGGCATGTCGGAACTGGGCAATACCCCCGATAAACCCCACAAGAAATCGGCCAGAATTGTGGGTGAGGTGCTGGGTAAATACCATCCCCATGGAGACTCCTCTGTGTATGGTGCCATGGTTCGACTGGCACAGGAGTGGAGTATGCGCTATACGCTGGTCGACGGCCAAGGTAACATGGGTAGTGTGGATGGAGACAGCCCCGCTGCCATGCGATATACAGAGGCCAGGCTCAACAAGCTCGCCGAAGAAATGCTGCGTGACATAGACAAGGAAACGGTTGATTTCCAGTTGAATTTCGATGACACACTTCTGGAACCTACTGTTCTTCCAACGCGTATCCCCAACCTGCTGATGAATGGATCCTCCGGCATTGCCGTGGGGATGGCCACCAACATGGCGCCACACAATCTTACGGAGTGTGTGGATGGCATCATCGCCTATATCGACGACAATGATATTGACACCCAAGGATTGATGCACTATATCAAAGCACCCGATTTTCCTACTGGAGCCTATATCTATGGTTATAAAGGGGTTGAAGAGGCATTCGAGACGGGCAGAGGACGCATTGTAATGCGTGGAAAAGCCGAGATTGAATCGGGTAAAACTCACGATAAGATCATCATTTCAGAGATACCCTATCTGGTTAATAAGGCCGATCTGATTAAACACGTTGCCGATTTGGTGACCGAGAAAAAGATCGAAGGAATATCCAACATCAATGATGAGTCGGACCGCGATGGTATGCGCATTGTAGTGGATATCAAACGCGACGGCAATGCGAACGTGGTACTCAATAAACTCTATAAACTCACGGCACTGCAATCTTCCTTCAGCGTAAATAACATTGCACTGGTAAAGGGACGTCCCGAATTGCTTAATCTCAAACGGATGATCGCACTCTTCGTGGAACACCGGCACGATGTGGTCATCAGGCGTACCCGCTACGAACTACGTAAGGCCGAGGAGCGAGCACACATCCTGGAGGGGCTGATCATTGCTTCTGACAACATCGATGAAGTAATTGCCATCATTCGGGGCTCATCAACACCCCAGGAGGCTATTCAACATCTGATGGAGCGTTTTTCACTCAGCGACATCCAATCGCGTGCGATTGTTGAGATGCGATTGAGGCAGCTAACCGGTCTTGAGCAGAATAAGCTGCATGCAGAGTACGACGAAGTACAGAAGCTCATCGCCCATTTGAATGACCTGCTCAATAGTGAAGATTTGCGTATGCAGGTAATCAAAGATGAGCTCCTTGAAATTCGTGAAAAATATGGAGACGAACGTCGTTCTGAGATCATCTTCTCTTCGGAGGAGATGAACCCCGAAGATTTTTATGCCGATGATGAGATGGTGATTACCATTTCCCACCTGGGCTACATCAAGCGTACTCCGCTCGCCGACTTCCACACACAGAACAGAGGAGGGGTGGGAGCCAAGGGTTCTGTTACCCGGGATGAAGATTTCGTGGAATATATCTACCCGGCTACCACACACAACTACATGCTTTTCTTTACCCAGAAGGGTAAATGCTACTGGCTGCGCGTTTTCGAGATTCCGGAAGGAACCAAAAACTCACAAGGCCGGGCTATTCAAAACCTGCTAAACATTGATCCCGACGACAGTGTAACCGCTTTTGTACGAGTAGATACGCTCACTGACGAGAAATACATCAATTCACACTATTTGCTGTTCTGTACCAAGGAAGGTGTGGTGAAAAAAACCCTGCTCGAAGCGTACTCCCGTCCTCGACAAAACGGAGTAAATGCCATCACCATCCGGGAAGAGGATCAGGTGATCTCGGTACGGTTGACCGACGGCAATCAGCACGTGATTCTGGCAAACCGCAATGGACGTGCCGTACGCTTTAAGGAGGAGGATGTGCGCCCGATGGGACGTTCGGCCACCGGTGTAAAAGGAATGACACTCGATGAAGACGGTGAAGATTGTATCATTGGCATGATTTGTATGGATCCGCAATCGGATAATACCATCATGGTAGTCTCGGAACAGGGTTACGGAAAACGAACCCGACTCGATGACGAAGATGGAGAACCGGTTTATCGCATCACCCGCAGGGGAGGGAAAGGTGTTAAAACACTGAATGTTACCGAAAAGACAGGTAAATTAGTTGCCATCAAGAGCGTATCGGAAGAAAACGGTTTAATGATAATTAACAAATCCGGCATTACAATACGTATGAATATTTCCGATATTCGCACCATGGGACGAGCAACACAGGGAGTCCGCCTCATTAATTTGGAGAAAAGAAACGATCAGATTGCTTCTGTTTGCAAGGTAAACAGGGAAGAACTGGACGAGGAAGCGCCCTCTGATGAGACCCAAGGCACACAGGACGAATCAGATATCAATGAGGATGCATAGTTATTAAACTTTTTTGTTATCTCAGAGTCAAATTATGACAAACGTAATCCAAACGAGCTGGAAAATCATTTATACCCGGCGATACTTGACGAGTTTGTACACAGAACAGAAATTTATTAAAAAACATCCATACAATCACATTAAAACATCGAGTAAAATGAGAAAAATCTTATTCCTTACTATGGTTGCCCTTCTTTCTGCAGGGAGCATATTTGCACAAAAATCGGCATTAAAAGATGCCAAAAGAGCATTGGGGCGTGACGATTTAAATGAAGCCCGGACGCTTGTTAAACAAGCCTCCACTCATGCCGAAACGGCTGCAGATGCGGAAACCTGGAAAATCATGGGCGACATTGGCAACAAAGCTTTCGACAACGAAAGAACCAATGCCATGCTCGGCAAGCAATCGAATGACAAGGTCATGTACGACGGCCTTTATGAATCTTATCTGCCGTACCTGAAAGCTGACTCTCTGGGTGAACTTCCAGACGAAAAAGGCAAGGTTAAGAACAAATTTCGCAAAGACATCGCTGGTATCCTCCGTGCCAATCATCCTTTTTACATCAACGGGGGAGTCTATTATAACGAACAACGCGACTATAAAAAAGCTACCGATTTCTTTGAGATTTACTGGAATATTCCTTCACTTCCAATGTATGCAGATCAGAAAGACGCATTCCTGATCGACAGTACTTATCAGACTATCAAGTATTACGCTATCATCACCGCCATTCAATCTGAAGATCACAAAAGGGCATTGAATATGCTGGAACGTGTAGCCAAAGAGCCTTTCATCGAAAACAACGCCTACAAGGAAAGTGATATTTATGAACTGATGGCCAGCGAATACATGAACTTGGGAGATACCGTTAAATATCTCGAAACACTGAACATGGGCGCTGAAAGATTTCCCAGCAGTAAATATTTTATTCCAAACCTCATCAATGTGTATATCAGAGAGGGAAATACCCAAAAAGCAATGGACTATCTCGACACTGCTATTCGTAACGATCCGTCCAATGCCTGCGATTTAAACAGCGTAAAAGGTGCCTTATTGGCTGAAAATGGAGATTATGTAGCTGCTGAAGCCGAGTACAACAAAGCACTGACACAGGATCCAAACTGTGAAAGAGCACTTGAAGCCATCGCCGTGAACTATATTCTTCAGGCACAGGATCTCAAGGAAAAAACAGCCATGCTGTCTGACAGACAACAGCAGATGGCCAATGACAAAATTACTATCGAGCTATATCAGAAATCTCTGCCGTCACTAGAAAAATATGTCGAAATTCTCAGGGGACGCAATGCTGAAAAGCATGAACTCGAATCAGCATTACTCAAACTGCGCAATGTGTATTACAATCTGAGCAGCATGGGTGTGAACAAGGCCACGGAACTTGAAAATGTGGAGAAAGAACTGAGTCTCTGATTCAACTCCCAAACTATACGAAGTGAATGAAACTTCACGAAAAAGAGTGACATCCGAAAAGATGCCGCTCTTTTTTGTTGTGTTTGAATAGAAATAGGGAATTTATCCTAATAATTTACAAAGCAAAAAAGTAATTAAACATAATAGTTATTATAGGTCGTATACATTTCTTCAAAACGATGCCATTGTGGTCGCTCGTTTCACAGCTAAACGTGAATATTTATTATCTTTGCAGCATAATTCGATAAACGACTGTTTTATCCATAAATATTATTGAGCCCCATGGAAGAATTGAGCAACATGAGCAACCAACGATACAATCTACGAGGTGTATCTGCATCGAAAGAAGATGTACACAACGCCATCCGCCACATTGACAAAGGAATTTTTCCAAAGGCGTTCTGCAAAATCATTCCCGATTATCTGGGCAACGATCCAGCCTACTGCAATATCATGCATGCAGATGGTGCCGGTACAAAATCATCGCTAGCCTATGTTTACTGGCGTGAGACGGGCGATCTTTCTGTCTGGAAAGGAATTGCCCAGGATGCGCTAATCATGAATGTAGATGACCTGCTTTGCGTAGGTGCTACCGACAATATTCTGGTCTCATCTACCATTGGCAGGAATAAAAACCTGATTCCCGGAGAAGTCATTTCTACTCTCATCAATGCCACAAATGAGTTGTGTGAGGAACTCTCCTCATTAGGTGTCCATATTTATCCCACAGGCGGTGAAACAGCCGACGTGGGTGATCTCGTACGGACAATCATTGTGGACAGTACGGTTACCTGCCGCTTAAAGCGTGCTGATGTGATCGACAATGCTCACATTCAGGCCGGGGATGTAATTGTGGGTCTTTCCTCATCGGGACAGGCGACCTACGAAAAAGAGTACAACGGCGGCATGGGCAGTAACGGCCTCACGTCAGCGCGACACGATGTGTTCGCCAACTACCTGGCACAAAAATATCCGGAAAGTTACGATGCTTCAATGCCGGCCGATCTAGTATATGCCGGCGGACTTCGGTTGACTGATGAGATTGAAGAGCTGGGCATAGAGGCCGGAAAACTGGTACTCTCCCCCACCCGCACCTATGCGCCAATTATATCTCAGATAATCAAAGAATTGAAAGATCATATTCACGGAATGATTCACTGTTCCGGGGGGGCGCAGACAAAGATACTGCACTTTCTGGGAGATAATTTGAAGGTGGTAAAAAACCAACTTTTCCCTGTCCCTCCCCTCTTCGAACTGATACAAAAGCAGTCGGGTACAGACTGGAAAGAGATGTACAAGGTGTTCAATATGGGGCATCGGATGGAGATTTATCTTTCAGAAGAGCATGCGGCACGTGTCGTGGAGATTTCCAAATCGTTTCATGTGGATGCTCGCATCGTGGGCCACGTAGAGAAGTCTCATGTACGGGAGCTGGTGATTGAGAGTGAGTTTGGTCGCTATAAGTTTCTCTAACAAGGATCCGCATCAAAAATATGTCAGATAATTCGTTACTCGATAAATTACAACATCTCGTCACCCGTTTTGAAGAGGTGGGTACGCTCATCACCGATCCGGCCGTCATATCAGACATGGATCGCTATGTGAAGCTGAACAAGGAGTATAGTGAACTGGAAAAGATCGTAGCGGTTCGCAACCAGTATGAAAGTGCACTCGATAGCATCGAGGAAGCTCGCAATCTTCTTGAAAATGAGTCTGATACAGACATCCGTCAGCTTGCCAGTGAAGAACTTGCACTCCATACGGCAACATTGCCACAACTGGAAGAGCAGATAAAGATACTACTTATTCCTGCCGACCCGGAAGATGCAAAAAATGTGATCATGGAGATACGCGGAGGTACAGGAGGTGATGAGGCTGCCATTTTTGCAGGAGATCTGTATAAGATGTATACTCGCTATTGTGAAGACAAAGGATGGAAAACCGACCTGGTCAGTTTCACCGAAGGGACGGCTGGGGGATATAAGGAGATCATCTTTACAGTTAGCGGCAACGATGTGTATGGTACCCTGAAATATGAATCGGGCGTGCACCGTGTACAACGGGTGCCACAGACAGAGACACAGGGACGCGTACACACTTCGGCAGCCACCGTCGCCGTATTACCGGAAGCGGAAGAGTTTGATGTAGAGATAAACCCGGCCGACATCGACTTTCATACAGCTCGCTCGAGCGGTGCAGGTGGACAGAACGTGAACAAGGTAGAAACCAAAGTACAACTCACCCACAAACCATCGGGTATAGTGGTGGTCTGCCAGCAGGCACGCTCGCAATTACAAAACAGGGAACTGGCCATGCAGATGCTGCGGACCAAACTCTATGACATGGAACTCACCAAGCGGCAAGTTGACATAGCCTCCCGTAGGAAGACCATGGTCTCAACTGGTGACCGTTCCGCCAAAATACGTACATACAACTATCCGCAAGGGCGCATCACCGACCACCGCATTAATTACACCATATACAATCTGGCAGCTTTCATGGATGGTGAGATTCAGGGAGTGATCGATCAGCTGATGGTGACAGAGAATGCAGAAAGAATGAAAGAAGCTGATCTATAAATCACAGATATGACAAAAGAACAACTCTTCGAGCAAATACAAAAAAAGCAATCGTTCCTCTGCGTGGGGCTCGATAGCGACATTGATAAAATTCCCGAACACCTGCTCACTACAGAAGATCCCCTTTATGTTTTTAACAAGGAGATTATCGATGCCACAGCACCTTGGTGTGTGGCTTACAAACCCAATTTGGCTTTTTATGAAAGTAGGGGGCTGAAAGGATGGCACGCATTTGAAAAAACTGTGGCATACATCCGCCAACGTTATCCACACCATTTTATCATTGCCGATGCTAAACGGGGAGACATTGGTAATACCAGCGAGATGTACGCCCGCAGCTTTTTCGACGAAATGAAGGTAGATGGGGTAACCGTAGCTCCCTACATGGGAGAGGACAGCGTGAAGCCCTTCCTGCTCTACCCTGAACGTTGGGTGATTTTGTTGGCACTAACCAGCAACAAGGGATCGGGCGACTTCCAGTTGACCACTGACGTGCTGGGTGAATGCTTGTTTGAAAAGGTGTTGCGTGTTTCCGGGAAATGGGCCTCCGATGAGCAGATGATGTATGTGGTGGGGGCCACACAGGGTAAGCTGTTCGAGCAAGTAAGGAAGATCGTACCAAACCATTTCCTGCTTGTACCCGGTGTGGGAGCACAGGGCGGATCGCTTGAAGAGGTCTGTCGTTATGGAATGAACAGTCAATGTGGCCTGTTGGTTAACTCATCGCGTGCCATAATCTATGCCGGAAAGGACGAAAACTATGCCGGAGCTGCGGGTGAAGAAGCACACAAGCTTCAGCAGGAGATGAAGGAGATGCTCGGCAAGTATCTGCCCAACACATTTTAACTGCTGCTAACTCCGAACCAATTCAAATCCTATGCTTGTTCCTAAAAACGGATAGCTGACAGCCAACAGCTGAAAGCTAGAATTATGAAACGAAAGATCATCAACGACCCGGTTTTTGGATTCATCAGCATACCCAACGACTTTGTGTATGAGTTGATTCAACATCCCTACATGCAGCGATTAAACCGCATCAGGCAGTTGGGACTGGCTGCTTTCGTCTATCCGGGGGCACAACACACACGCTTCCATCATTCCATCGGTGCCATGTTCCTAATGGATGAGGCATTGAAGACACTGAAAGAGAAAGGTCAGGAAATAACAGAGGAGGAATATAACGGTGCGCTGGCTGCTATTTTGATGCACGACATGGGTCACGGACCTTTTTCTCATGTTCTGGAACATACGCTGGTAACACAGATTCATCACGAAACCATTTCGCTTCTGCTGATGCAGCAGATAAATGAAACCTGGCATGGTGCACTGCAGACAGCTATTGACATTTTCACCGACAACCATCCCAAACGATTTCTTCATCAGTTGGTGAGCGGACAACTCGACGTTGACCGGCTCGATTATCTGCGACGCGATAGCTTCTTTACCGGAGTGAGCGAGGGAAATATCGGATCGGCACGCATCATCAAAATGCTGGATGTAAAGGATGATAAGCTGGTGGTAGAATCGAAAGGAATCTATTCTATAGAGAACTTTCTGATGTCACGCCGACTGATGTACTGGCAGGTCTATCTCCACAAAACAGCGGTGGCTGCTGAGAAAATGATGATCAACACCCTCCAGCGTGCCAAAGAGGTCTCGCTCAATGGAAAGAAGCTGTTTGCATCGCCTGCTCTCTCCTATTTTTTGCATCAGGAACCCGACATGGCCGACTTTGAACACCAAGGCGAAGCCTTGCGTCATTTTATCAATCTGGACGACAATGATATCTGGACATCACTGAAAGTGTGGGCCAGCGATAGTGACAAGGTATTGTCGTTGCTGAGTGCAGGCATGGTCAACCGAAAACTGTTTAAGATTGAAATAACCGATCAGCAGATTCCCGCAGAAAAATATGGAGCCATGATGGAGCGTTATCGTACGACATATCATCTGAGCGCCCACGAAGCGTCCTATCTCATTGCATCTGACCAGGTTGTGACCAATATGTATAATGAACAAGACGACAGCATTGATATCATCTATAAAAACGGCACGGTAAAAGATATCTCACAAGCATCCGATATGCTCAACATCGAACTGCTGAAAAAGAAAGTAATAAAATACTATTTTGCCTATTTACGAGGGTAGATTATCCTTTTCTACCACATCTTCCTTTTCTGCCTCCTCATTCTCCACTTCAGTGTGGGGTTGAGCCGTGGGAACAAAAAACCAGACTACAATCAGGCCGATTGCTCCGAGGGTGAGGATCACCATTCGGATAGCATCATGCTGAATCACGACAAATGAAGAAAATAACACCATGCCAAGCATGAAGGAAATGATGCCTATTTTCCCTTTGCGGGTAACCCCTTTACTTCTTTGGTAGTTTCTGATCCTTGGGCCCAGTAGCTTATTGCTCAACAGCCAATTATACAGTTTCTTGGAGCTTTTCGCATAAAGGTAGGCAGACAAAAGAGCCAACGGGGTAACCGGAAGTCCGGGAACCACGATTCCAAGTATGGCCAGTGCCAGTGAGAGAGTGCCTCCCGTAATATAGAGTATTCGGGTGATTTTATTCTTTTTGATGGCCAATTTCATATCTTCTTCCTGGATAGCCACAGAGATTTCTCTTGCCTCCGAGCGGTGATACTGTATTTGTTCGTTTTTCTCTGTACTCATTCTTTCTCTGTAAAACGTGGGTTGCAAAGATAACCAAATTATCAGATCATGAAGATTCTATCCATTATTTTTTGGACTTAGGAATAAATAAGCTATCTTTGCAAGAATTGTTAAGGTTATAAAAAACTTGCACTAATGAGGGAGCCCACACAAGGAAAGAAAAAGAAAATCAGTCTGCTTTTTGTCTGTCTTGGAAATATCTGTCGTTCCCCGGCAGCCGAAGGGATCATGAAAAGTATTGTGGAAAAACATGATCTGCAGGATGTGATTGAAGTGGATTCTGCCGGCACTTCGGGATGGCACGAGGGAGAACTACCCGATGAAAGAATGAGGGCCCATGGTGATAAAAGAAAATATGATTTTTGTAGTCGCTCCCGAAAGTTCAGAAAATCAGATTTTGATGCATTTGATTACATACTCGTCATGGATCAAAACAACTATCATAGCGTCAGAACACTGGCCGAAAACCCACAACAGGTGGCTAAAATTCACCTAATGACCGAATTTTCACGCCAATATAGTCATTATGATGAAATACCCGATCCCTACTACGGCAATTCATCTGATTTCGAATTGGTCCTCGATTTGTTGGAAGATGCCTGTAAAGGTTTGCTTCTGACGATTAAAAATGATTTTTCTCTGATTTAATAAAAATAGGACGAATTTTCCCTGCCCTATTTTGGATAAACTGGTTTCAATAAGTAATCTTGGCCTCAGTACTCAAGGCATTCTCAATCATTGAGGCAATCTGATTCTTTGAAGGTAGACGACGAACCAGTTTCATCTTCTCATTTATTTCCACTATTTTGGCATAGAGATTATCCGCATTGCGGGTACGCAGTTCTTTTACTGTATCCACTCCCGCTTTTTCGAGTAGTTCGGCAAACTGGGGGCCAATACCGTCAATCCTGAAGAGGTCTGCATGATTGGTCCACTTTAAAATAAGTTTTTCATCAATCCCTGTTTCGTTTGCAATAGCCTTGCGTCCATCTTTTGTGCTGCACTTCTCAAGTAGGATATCTACCGCGGTAATAACCCGCTGCGCGTAAATTCTCTCCGTATGCGGGTCCGATCCCTTCAATCTCTTCAATTTTGTAAACCATGACATTATTTTTTTAATGATTATAAAAGGACGTGATGTTACTCTCTCCCGAAATATACATTTTTTTCAAGAATGATGATTTACTTTTTGATAATTAACATTGTAACTGTAGAAAAAATCCCTGTTTGCCGTTTTTTTTGATTTTCTCTGGGAGAATAAATCAATGAAAAAGACAACAGGGATTTCTATAGAAATCTAAAATAGCTCAGACAACGTATAGTGAGCTGATGGATTCGTTGTTGCACACCCGCATGATGGAGTCGGCAAACATTTCGGCCACGGAGAGGATTTTCACTTTCTCCGATTTCTTGGAGTATGGAATACTATCGGTGAAAATGATCTCCTTGAGACGTGACTGATCTACTCTTGTGGATGCAGGATCCGACATGACAGCGTGACTGGCAATCGCTCTCACTGAGTTGGCTCCGTTCTCCATAATCAGATCAGCTGCCCGGGTGATGGTACCTGCTGTATCCACAATGTCATCAATCAGTATCACATCCATTCCAGTTACATCACCGATAATCTGCATATCTGATATCTCATTTGCTTTTTTACGCAGCTTGTAACAGATTACCATAGGACAACCCAGAAACTTGGAATAGGCACTGGCACGTTTTGTTCCTCCCACATCGGGAGTAGCGATGACAGTGTTACTCAGATCGAGTTGTTTAACATACTCGATAAATACCCCAGATGCATAAAGATGATCTACTGGCACATTGAAAAAACCCTGAATCTGATCTGCATGCAAATCCATGGTTATCAGTCGATTTATCCCAGCGGCCGCCAGCATGTCCGCTATTAGTTTTGCACCGATGCTTACGCGTGGCTTATCTTTTCTGTCTTGTCTTGCCCATCCGAAATAAGGAATGACAGCCACGATAGATTTCGCAGAGGCTCTTTTTGCCGCGTCTATCATTAGCAATAACTCCATCAGATTATCAGAATTTGGAAAAGTCGATTGAATCAGAAACACCTGTTTACCACGAATAGACTCTTCGTAAGAAACGGCAAACTCTCCGTCGGCGAAATGTTCAATGATCATGTTACCCAGTGGGCAACCCAGGCTGTTACATACCTTCTCAGCGAAGTAACGTGATTTACTTCCCGAAAAGATTTTAAAAGGTCTCTCCTGCATGCTTTTAATTTTGAAAAAACAGTGATACTGTTTTTACGTGAATAATCTCTCTGTAATTGTAAATATGATCCTACAAAAGTACAAAAACTATATGCAATAAAGATAATTATCTTAAAAAGAAATGCGATATATTTCACCCATATAGGCATCGAGCTTTATTCTGATGGGAGATTCGGGAGAGTAATAAATTTCCTCACTTTCCTTATGAAGGAGGGGAGTCAACTTACCATTTACCTTGCTCTCCACATTAAAAAATGAAAAGGCGTGTGTGGGAATATGCACGGTGCACTCCTTTTGATTGTCATCAAAATTGGCTATCACAAGCAAACAGGACCCCTGATGGCCTCTCAAAAAGACAAATAAACGGGTGGAGTCGAACTCCCTATTATCGTAGTTGGCGCTCATCAGATCATAAAATAGCCCGTCTGAAAGCGCTGTTTCCTGATTGCATAAATTAATCAATAGGCTATAGAAATCACGCAGGCTTTTTTCTTGTTCGGTCAGCAGTTGATCGTTCCATTTACCATGGTTGTTCCATCGGCACAGAGTATCCACCGACCAGTAGTCAAAAATGGTTGTGCGTCCGTTCTTTCCACTGAAACCCTCCTCATCCATACCTCTTTCTCCAAGCTCCTGCCCGGCATACACCATGACGGGATTGCGGTTGATGCAACAGGTGACAATCATGGCGGCCTTCCCTTTCTCTCCATCTTTTAGAAAATAGTTGGATGCCAGTCGCTGCTCATCGTGATTTTCCAGGAAGTTAAGCATCTGAGATTGTATATCACCCACCAGATGTAAGGCGAAGGAAATGTCGGACGAAGGCCGGTAGCGACAGGCCACATCACGCAATACATCGTAAAGGCCTACTTTATCGTAGAGATAATCAAAAGTATTGTACCGCAAAAAATCTCGATAGGCATCTGGGTTATATATTTCTGCCAGAAAGAGTATGTTGGGATATGCACTCTTCACTTGAGGAATCACCCATTGCCAGAAGGCCAAAGGAACCATCTCTGCCATATCGCAACGAAATCCGTCAATATTCTTCCCTGCCCAGAAGAAGAGAATATGCTTCATTTTTATCCAGGTATCGGGGATAGGGTCGAAGTGTTCCGTTCTGTCGTTTTGGTAATCCACTCCATAGTTCAGTTTTACTGTTTCATACCAGTCATATTCGGTGGGTTGGTGGGTGAAACAATCATTCCCTGTTACTTTGGCGGGATCTTCCCTATAGGTATCCTTCTCCGAGTTGCAGTTGTGACATTGAATGTCGAGTGCATTTCCCGGGAGATAGTAAAAATTATTTTGCGGTGAGAAGGCAACTTGTTTATCATCTTTTTCCCCCAGGTCAACGAGGTTGGCAGGTTTGCTGATCGATTGATAATTGCGTGCCACATGGTTGGGTACAAAGTCGATAATTACCTTCAGCCCCACTTTTCGGGTGCGATGGATTAGATTTTCAAACTCCTGCATCCTTTTGGGAATGTTTGTCGCCAAATCGGGATCCACATCGTAATAATCACGTATGGCATAGGGCGATCCGGCCTTGCCCTTGATAATCTCAGGATACTGCAGTGGGATACCAAAAGCGGAATAATCGGTCATGGAAGCATGCGCCAGTACACCAATATACCACACGTGTGTATATCCGCTCTCTTTTATTTTATGTAATATTTTGTTGGAGAGATCATTGAATTTTCCACATCCGTTCTCTTCCAAGGTACCATGTCGCTTGTTTGCTCCACCTTTATTTCCGAACAGGCGAGGCAGTAACTGATAAATAAAGATTTTCTTGTGGTGCATAAACTTTTTTTGGTTAACCTCCTTTAAAACGATCAAACTGTGTGCGAACTTTTTTTGTCAGCTCGTCGTGTCGGTGACATCTCTTCACGATCTTCCATGACTCATTCTCGCTCATTTTCACAGCAGCATGATGGTAGCCTGCTTCCATGATGGTCTGCTGATTTTGCAAATCGAACATCGAAAATTTTTCTATTCCTCCGGTTTCAATGAGTATGTCGCAATATGTTTTGTCAAAGAGGGTGTTTGCATTGGACATCAAGTTAAATGTACGCTCCATCATGGTCTTTATGTTGTCCTTCGCAGAAGGAGGCATCATCAGTGAAACATTGACTCCAATAACATATTTGCATTGCTTGCGTATAACCGATACAGGGAAGTTTTTGAGTAGTCCCCCATCCACATACTGCACACCGTGAATGTGCTGTGGAGAAAAGACAATGGGCACCGAGCAAGATGCCACCACAGCATCCACAAGATCATCTCCATTGGAGAAAACAACAGTACAAGCCCTGTTCCAGTCTGTTACAACAGCGCAGAAAGGTATTTGCAGTTCTTCAAAACGGGTGGCTCTCAGATTTTTTTTTAGAAAAGTGTGTAGCCCCCTGTTTTTCAGAAAACCGGTTTTGGGGATGGTAAACTCTACAAACTCCCTGAACTCGCGCTTACGAAAAAGCTCTGCAATCTCATCGGGATGATATCCATCGGCATAAAAAACACCGGCCAGCGCGCCTGCACTAGTCCCGGCAATGATGTCTGGTTTCAATTTGCATTTCTCCAGAACCTTCAATGCGCCCAGATGGGCAAAACCTTTGGCTCCCCCTCCGCTAAGGGCGTAACCCAGGAAATAATCGTAGTTGTGACTAAAAAGTGCCATAGGTGATCGGATTTGATGACATTTGATGTGCAAATATGCATTTTTTTTACGAATTACCCATTATTCTGCAAGGATTTGGGTTTTTACATATATATTCGCAGGCTTGGTAAGTGACCCTATACTACCGTTCTTTGGTTTCTGCCCGATTCAGTTCTTCCTTTAATTGCCGTATGCTCTTTCCAAGTACCGGATGGATCCTGTCGGGTGCAATCTCACACAACGGTGTAAGAACAAAATCGCGGGTATGGAATGCAGGATGTGGAATGGTGAGCGTGGGCGTATTTAAAACCAGATCACCGGCTAGGATGAGATCAATGTCGATTATTCTGTCGCTGTAGTACCCCGCTACACTTTTTGTACTCCTTCCCATTTCCCGTTCAATTTCCTGTGTTTTTGAGAATAGGCTCATAATATCTGAATGGAAGGTGACTTCGCATACACAGTTGACGAACTGGTTCGGCGAATTAAATCCAACAGGTGAGGTAATATAAAGAGCAGAAAGGGAAATAATTTTTCCTATCTGCTCTTCAATTTTATCGAGTGCGACTAAAATATTCTGCTCTTTGTTGCCCAGATTGGAGCCCAACGCCAAAAAGATGGAAGACGCCATGGGTTTTAATCCACTATCAGCATGGCGTCGCCATATGCCCCGAAGCGATATTTCTCTTTGATGGCAATCTCATAGGTCTCCATGATCGTTTCATAACCTCCAAAGGCACAAGCCATCATCAACAGCGTGGAATAGGGTAAATGAAAGTTGGTGATCAGGCTGTTGGTAAGAGTGAAGTCGTATGGTGGAAATATAAACTTGTTGGTCCATCCCTCCCTGGGTTTCAAATGGCCGTCGGTACTCACCGTAGTTTCCACAGCACGCAACACCGAGGTGCCCACAGCGCAGATATTCCGTTCTTCATCTTTGGCCTTGTTCACCCGTTCGCACAAAGCAGCATTGATGATCATCTGTTCCGACTCCATCTTGTGTTTGGTAAGATCCTCCACATCGATTATGCGATAAGCGCCCAGTCCATTGTGCAGCGTCAGGAAGCCAAATTCGATGTCTCTGATCTCCATCCGCTTCATCAACTCGCGGCTAAAATGAAGGCCGGCTGCAGGGGCAACGACTGCCCCCTCATTTTGTGCAAATATATTTTGATATCGCTCCACATCATCCGGTATTGCTTCACGGTCGAGGTACTCCGGAATAGGGGTCTCTCCGATGGAAAAAAGCTGATTTTTAAACTCTTCGTATGGCCCGTCATAAAGAAAGCGCAGGGTACGTCCACGCGAGGTAGTGTTGTCGATTACTTCAGCGACCAATTCTTCATTCTCACCAAAGTAAAGTTTATTTCCGATGCGGATTTTCCGTGCCGGATTCACCAGCACATCCCAAAGATGCTGATCGGCATTGAGCTCCCTCAATAGAAACACTTCAATCTTGGCTCCGGTTTTCTCTTTATTCCCATAAAGTCTCGCCGGAAAAACCTTGGTGTCATTGAAAATGAAAAAATCGCGTGGTTGAAAGTACTCCAATAATTCTTTGAATACCTTGTGCTCTACTTTCCCGGTTTTCCTGTGTACAACCAGAAGACGTGCTTCATCGCGATGATCGGCGGGGTACTTCGCAATAAGTTCCTCCGGTAAATTAAATTTGAATTGTGAAAGTTTCATATGTTCATTATTCTATATTCCTGCTAAAAACTGATCGATCTCCTCCATTTCCAGGCAATCATCCAATGTAATCTCTCCCACCCTGGTGCGTGTCAATGCCGTTAGGTGAGCTCCTGAATTCAGAGCCTCACCTATATCCCTCGCAAGTGCTCTGATATAGGTACCTTTGCTGCAAACCACACGGAGCAAAATATGAGGGAGATCACAAGAAATCAATTCGATATCATCTATAACCAATATTTTGGGTTTTAGTTCAATATCTTCATTTTTGCGTGCGTACTCATACGCTCTTTTCCCTTCAACCTTCACGGCGGAGAAGAGTGGAGGTACCTGCTCTATGGTGCCCTTGAACTGTTGAAGGACTTCGTTCACCAACTCTCTTGAAATATGAGATGTAGGATATTCGGCATCAACCTCTGTCTCCAGGTCGAACGAAGGTGTGGTAGCACCCAGTCTTATTTGTGCAACATACTCTTTTGTCTCTGCCTGCAGCGCTGCGATCTGTTTTGTTTTTCTTCCCGTGCAGACAACCATCACACCCGTTGCTAGTGGATCGAGGGTACCGGCATGTCCAACCTTCAGCTTTTTTATTCTGAGCTTCTGGCATAACTTTGCCCGCAGAACCCGTACCACGCGGAAAGAAGTCCAGTGTAGCGGTTTGTTTATATAGATAATTTCACCTTCGATAAAGTCCATTGCCTGTTACATACTTAAATCGACACCGGCGAGCATGCATATCAGCAATAGGGATCCAATTACGATCCGATAGATTCCAAATGCCCTGAAGCCATGTCTGGTGAGGAAATTGATAAAAAAACGGATGGCGAATACAGCGACAATAAATGCCACTACGTTGCCAATAAGTAATAAAAGGAGATTCTCTCTCAGCATCTCGCTGCTCACCGGATCCTGCAACAGTTGAAAGAGCTTATACCCGGCTGCAGCTGCCATGGTGGGCACGGCAAGGAAGAAAGAGAATTCGGCTGCATTCTTACGAGATAGTTTTGTGCCCATCCCCCCTACGATGGTGGCCATGGAACGCGAAACGCCCGGAATCATGGCAATACACTGAAAAAAACCGATCTTCAATGCCCGCTTCCAGGTCATCGACTGGTTCGCTGACGGTCTATTGAACCAATTATCAACGTACAACATGAAAACACCCCCAACAACCAACATGATGGCAACAACGATGACGCTCTCGAGCATTGCATCAATATAATCACCCAGAAGCAGCCCGATCACTCCTGCAGGGATCACTGCAATGAGAAGTTTCCAGTAGAAATCAAATTTTCTAAAAAGCCACTTCATGCTCTCGCAACATCTTGTGATGGTAGGTAATTCCGCCAGAGCCTGCTTATCGGGCAACGTAATGTCGTTGAGCCGGAAGAAACGTTTCCAGTAGAGTATGACCACCGATAGGATTGCTCCAAACTGGATGATGACTGTAAATGCTTTTACAAAAGGAGAACTCTCTACACCAAGCAACGCCTGAGTGATAATCATGTGACCCGTGGATGAAACCGGAAGAAACTCAGTAAGTCCTTCCACAATAGCAATAATAATTGCTTCGAATATATTCATGAAGTTGTTATTTTGGATAGATAGCCGGCGTCCATTGTGTCACTTTTTTTCACGCTCTTTTGAAGGATAAAGAATTCCTACGATCATCAATGCAAATCCGGAAAGAGACACCATGGGTGCAAGCTTAATTCTCCGTGCACTAAAAATATCAGGTTCAAAACCACCCTCAAGTGAGGTAGCGGGGCCGGTCATCAGCAGGAAGCCAGTAATAATCAAGAGTATGGCAATCCCGCAAATTATCAGATTTGTTTTGCTGAGTGCAAAGTTTTTTTGTGACATGTATCTTGGATGTTTTATATGTAATATAGTTGATCGGTCTGCATTTTCAGATACCTGTTTACTGCGAATGCAGTGGCCATGGTGGTAATCAGCACCCCAAGCAGGATGACGATTCCGAATACAATAGCCAGGTCGGTTACCGTCACGATGGGTTCCATCGAGACATACTCCCTGCTGAAATAGGTGAGCATGAGCCAAAGAATTCCATTGGCTACCAGGCCCGCCACAATGCCAGTGTACACATTATGCACCAAAAATGGTTTTCGAATAAAAGCCGGGGTGGCACCCACCAGCTTCATGGTGTGTATGAGAAACCTTTTTGAGTAAATACTCAGGCGAATAGTGTTCCGAATGAGTGCGAATGAGATGAATGAGAGGATGAAAGCAAGAATCAGCAGCACCGTCATCAATTTTGAGAGGTTGTTGTTGATCAGGTCGATGGCCTCCTGCTGATATAGCAGGTCGGTGACGTTATGTTCCTGCCGGACGACCTCGTTGATCATGCTGATGCTGTCGTTATTCGCGTAAGCTGCATGCAAAAAAATCTCAATGCAGTCTTGTGCGGGGTTGTATCCCAACAGCTCCTCGGGGTCTTCACCCAGGTCTTTTATCAGTTGATCTTTGGCTTCCTCTTTGCTGATGAAACGCGACGATTTAACAAAAGGCTGTGCATCGAGGTTTTTACGGATTGCCGTAATCCGGGCATCACTCACATCGGAAGAAAGCATGACATTGAAGCTCGTGTTTTCTTTCATATACTGTGACAACCCCTTTCCCATAAAAAGAATCAGTATAGTCAGCCCCAAAAGCACCAAAACCAGTGATATACTGATTGTAGATGTGATCTTAGCATTTAAAAACCGGACAATGGATACTTTTTTCTTATTCGACATACGACTTCGGATAAACGAAAGGCAAAGATGGAGTAAATATACTTACTCCAAAATTAACTGCAAAGTAATAAAAAAAGTCGCAGAAAAAGAGGGATTAAGCCAAATAATAAGGCAAAAAAACTTAATTTATGATTCTCTTCAGTTTTCTTTGATTTCTTTGATTTCTTTTTTTTCCAGTTGCTTGCTTCGTACGACCGATGCGAAAATAGAAACAACAATCAACACCAGAATAACCAACAGGGAGGTCGTGGTAGCAATATGGAAGGTAGCGTCGTGTTCGTGTGCGTAATGATTGAGAGTCATCTTCCCTCCAATGAAAATTAGGATGGCGCTAAGAGCATATTTCAAATAGTAGAAGTAGTCCATCACACCCCGCAGGGCAAAGTAAAGTGAGCGCAGTCCGAGAATGGCAAATATATTTGAAGTATAGACGATGAACATGTTGGTGGACACGGCAAGCACCGCAGGGATGGAATCAACTGCGAAGACAAGGTCGGTCATCTCGATTACCAGCAATGCGAGAAAAAAAGGTGTGGCATATAATCTTCCGTCGATTCTCTTAAAAAATCTATGCTCCGACATGTCGTCGGTCATTGGAAAAACCTTTCGGAGAAATATAACAAAACGACTTTGGTTCATATCTTTTACCTCGCCACTCTGTTTTTCTTCTTTTTCCTTTACCAGATCGATTACCATCTTGATACCGGTGATCACAAGAAACGCACCAAAGAGGTACATTACCCATGAAAACCTTTCTATCAGGGCAATCCCGGCAAAGATAAAGATAGCCCTAAATATCAAAGCACCCAGGATTCCCCAAAAGAGGACATCGTGTTGGTATTTGGGATGTATCTTAAATGAAGAAAATATCAGGATGAATACGAAAAGATTGTCGATACTCAAAGATTTCTCAATCACATAGGCGGTAAAAAATTCCAGTGCCGGTTCCTTTCCGAAAAATATATATACGAACAGATTGAACAGCAACGCCAAGGATATCCAAAAGAGACTAAGCCACAAGGCTTTTTTTACATTGACTATTTCTCCCTTTTTGTGAAATACAAACATGTCAAGCGCAAGCAGAACAACAATCAGAATGAGGAATCCGATCCAAAATGCAGAACTAATTATCATCTAAAGTAATGGATTATGTTATGAAATAAGCTGTGAAAATTCCCACAATAAACACTTTTCTGCCACAAAAGTTCAATTCAACATTATTCTGTTTTCCTACTTCACGAGTTATGATATACGATCAGTAAGGGGCGAAAGGTTCATTTCAGCTGCTTTCTCCAGCAAAAAATGATAAGCTGCATCCCTTTCATTGGAAATCACACCATCGAGTATGGCGTCCTTGATGGCTGATTTTAACAACCCTACCTCCCTCCCGGGTGTGAGGCCGAAAATTTCCATGATCTCCATCCCATCGATGGGAGGCTGGAAGTTACGTACACGATCTTTTTCTTCAATCTCTAGCAACTTACGGCGTACGATTTGAAAATTATTCAGAAAGCGCCTTACCTTCTCTGGATTCTTGGAAGTGATATCAGCCTCACAGAGCGTCATCAGATCGTCGATGTCATCTCCCGCGTCAAAGAGAAGCCGACGCACCGCAGAGTCTGTCACCTCCTCTTCCACCAGCTGCATGGGACGCATGTGCATCGACACCATCTTCTGCGTATACTTCATTTTCTCGTTCAGGGGGAGCTTCATCCGGTTAAATATTTTTGGGACCATTCTTTCACCCACAATGTTGTGGTTATAAAAAGTCCATCCCAGTTTCGGATCCCATCGTTTGGTTACCGGCTTCGCGACGTCGTGCAGCAGGGCCGACCATCGCAGCCAGAGATTGTCGGTTTTCCGGGCTATATTATCCAGTACAATGAGTGTGTGGTAAAAGTTGTCTTTGTGTCCCACGCCATCTTTTGTCTCTGCTCCCTTGAGTGCGGTGAGCTCGGGCAGGATGATCTCCAGTAGCCCGGTCTTATCGAGTATGTTGAGTCCCACAGAAGGTTTGGGAGAGGCGACAATCTTGTTGATTTCTTCCGTAACTCTCTCTCTGGAAACAATGTGGATCCGTTCTTTGTTTCGTTTAATCGCATCGAAGGTGTCGGGGTAGATGTCGAAACCCAACTGTGACGCAAAACGAACGGCTCGCATCATTCTCAGCGGGTCATCGCTGAATGTAATGTCCGGATCGAGGGGGGTGCGAATAATCAGGTCTTCCAAATCCTGCATCCCGTTAAAGGGGTCAAGCAGCTCCCCATAGCGATCGCCATTCAGACAAAAAGCCATGGCGTTGATGGTAAAATCACGTCTTTGCTGATCTTCCTCCAACGTCCCATTTTCCACCAACGGCTTTCGGGAATCACTTCTGTATGATTCTTTCCTGGCACCTACAAACTCAATTTCGAAATCCTTGAATTTGAGTTGTGCCGTCCCGAAATTCTTGAAAACAGTTAAATTACACTTCCTTCCCAGCTCCCGGGCGACCGCTTCGGCCAGTGCAATTCCCTGCCCCACTGCTACCACGTCAATATCTTTTGAAGGACGATGCAGAAAATAATCACGCACAAACCCTCCAATCAGGTAGCATGGCATCTTTTCTTCATCGGCCACGTGGGAAATAAGCTTCAGCACAGGAATATTTAAATGAGAACGTATCTCTTCTTGAGATATATCCGTATACATCTTCACTACAGTTACTTATCTGTTATAAATTACAAAATTACAATAAATGAGCTTCAAAACATCCTTTTTGCTAATATATTTTGTAATTTTGTCACATAAAAGAGAAGTATAAATGCGTCTTATTGTACATATTACCTTGCTGTTTTTTCTTTCATGGGCGTTTTTTTCCTGTGCTGGGGAAAAAAGAGATGCAAAAAATTATCTTGAGGAAGCCGAACAGGCTTATAAAGAATCCAACTACATACTTGCTAAGCTGAAGATTGACAGCATAAAAATTCTCTTTCCCAAATCTTTTGATGAGATAACAGCTGGATTCGCGTTGATGCAGCAGATACGTATGTCAGAAAACAGACGAAATATTGTTTATTGTGATTCGATGCTGCGTGAACAATACAGTCAACTTAGCGAGATGCTTACAAAATTTGATTTTGTGAGAGACGACCGTTATCAGGAATTTGGCGAATATTATCCGAAAATATACCCTCACGGGTCATCCTTGGATCGAAATGGCCTTCGCTCGGGAGTAGGAGAAAAAGGATCCTTATTCATAGAAAGTGTACTTTCTGGCACTGCCATCCAACACCATCAGATAAAGGTACGCTCGCGCGATGGGAGCTTTGCAGAATCACTTTCCGTTTCTTCCGATGGCTTGAATTACCGTTTCAAAACGCTTGATAAATCTTATGAGATAGTCCGCTTTACCGGAAATTATGAAAATGGAATAGCCCGTTTTGTCTATACATTTCAGGATGAACCGCTTATTATAGATTTTATCGGCAAACGAACCATCTCTGCCAGTTTAAATAATGCTGCCAAACAAGGTATTGTCCATTCTTTCGAACTCTCTACGCTGCTTTTGAATATTGAACAGCTGAAATTTGAGAAGGAGAAAAGTGAAACATTAATTCGTTATCTTGAATCAAAAAATTAAACCTAAAAATGCGTACAATTATTTCTTTCCGTACGCGATTTGAATGAATTGGCATTCTCTACAGTTTACAATGCTTGTAACTTTATTTTTACTTTTCTTTTGAAAAGAAGGAAAGTCATTCTTTTTTTTGTACTTTTGCCCTCAGAAATGTTGGTGTTATCCGTTCCATTTAGCTTCGGAACAGGTAATGAAAAGGGAATCAGGTGAAAATCCTGAACAGACCCGCTGCTGTAAGCTCCGCTTACGTGCTGAACAAAAACCTTGGCCACTGATACACCACTCTTTCGTGCTTACCGGGGAGATACCCCGCAAAAAGAGAAAGAGTGATATCGGGAAGGCGTTCAGACACGGGAGTAAGTCAGAAGACCTGCCACTATTTCGCATATGTTACATAGCTTTCGGGGAATAAAGCTTGAAAACGACACGCACTACTATAATTCTTATTACGTGCCTCTTTTTCACGAAGCTTTACCGGAATAAAATTCGGTATAGATGAAGTACATTACAACCAAACTGTTTCTCTCGTTATTTCTGTTATGCAGCTCTGTCGTCGTGCTCGACGCACAAACCGTAGCAGATACACTGCTCTTACCTGAGTTGGTAGTCACCGAAAAGTATTCCGATCGGGAGATTCGCTCCACTGCACCCATGCAGATCCTATCACGGAAAGCCATCACTGGCCTGAATGCCATGCAGTTATCAGATGCTGTAAAACATTTTTCAGGAGTTACAGTAAAAGATTATGGTGGCATCGGTGGACTGAAAACCGTCTCGGTGCGAAGTCTGGGTGCACATCATACGGCCGTGAACTACAACGGCGTAGCCATCACCGATGTACAGTCCGGGCAAATCGACATCGGTCGTTTTTCACTCGATCAGGTTGAGCGTATCACGCTTAACATTGGCCAGCACGATCAGATATTTCAACCTGCACGGGCCTTCTCTTCTGCCTCTGCAATCAACATAACCTCCCCCACTCCCTCATTTGAGGATGGAAGAAAAGTAAATGGAAAAGCAACTATCAAAGCAGGTTCCTTCGGTCTTTTCAACCCTTCATTTCATCAAAACCTGAAGTTGTCCGAGAAACTGTTGGCTACTTTCAGTGGCGAATGGATGTCGGCAAATGGCGCATATCCTTACCGGTTAAAGTATGGAAGTGCTGAGAGTGACAGTACCTCCAGAGAGAAGAGAGAGAATAGCGATGTGAAAAACATGCGTTTGGAGACAGCCTTTTTTGTCCGGCCATCGAAGGAGACAACAGGTAATTTACGCTTTTATTACTTCCAGTCCGAGCGAGGATTGCCTGGTGCCACCATCTTTTACAATACCAAAAACTACTCGAAACAGCGGCTGTGGGATCACACCTTTTTTGTACAGGGTCACATGGATCATCGCATCTCAGCGAAATGGTCGGTACAGGCAAATGCAAAATACAACCACGGATATCTTCGTTATCTCGATCCGGCTTTTTTGGGTGCGGAAGGAAAAATGGAGGACATTTTCACCCAACATGAATCCTATGGTTCTGTTTCAGCGCTTTTCAAGGCGTTTGAAAGACTTTCCTTTGCTGCTTCAACCGATCTATCTCTGGCAACCATGCATGCCAACAGAACTGCTTTTTCTACTCCCATGCGCCTCACACTCCAATCGGCATTGGCGGCTAAATGGGTAAGCGATCGCTGGTTGGCTACAGCAAGCCTCCTCTATACACAAACCGATGAACAGGTGAAAAACGGAGATGCGGCTGCAGACAGGCAAAAGTTTACCCCTTATATCAGTACCTCATTCAAGCCTTTTGATGAGGTAGACTTTCGATGGCGGGCTTTTTACAAACACAATTTCCGTTTGCCCACTTTCAACGATCTCTATTATCCGGTTGTAGGCACACGGCTGCTTTTACCCGAAGAGGCACAGCAGTTCAATACGGGCATCACCTACGGCACTTCCATTGGCCATGCTATGCCTCTGCTCACACTCACAGCCGATTTCTATCACAATCGTGTAAGAGATAAAATCATAGCCTACCCCACCAGCAATTTACATCAGTGGGCAATGATGAATGTCGGGCTAGTAGAAATTAACGGACTTGATCTTTCCATAGAAGGTCTGGTTCATCTTTCTGATCGTATGCAATGGCTTTTTGGAGCAACCCATGGATATCAAAGGGCTGTCGATAAGAGCAACCCCTCAATATCCTCCTATAACCATCAACTTCCCTATACGCCACGTCATTCCGGTTCTGTCAGAAGTTCACTGGAGTTATCCTGGTTTCGTGCAGCATACACCCTGCTATGGTCCGGCGAGAGATTTTCGAATGGTTACAACAGTGAAGTGTCCCGCATGCCCGGTTATGCCGACCACGCCATTTCCCTGGCCAAGGAGTGGCAGACAAGCGTGGGCCAACTCATGCTGGCAGTGGAAGTACTCAACCTTTGTGGTAAAAACTATGAGATTGTACGCAACTACCCCATGCCAGGACGCTCTTTCAGAACAACTATATCCATAAATTTTTAATATTAACAGCAACATGATGAATAAAAAAAGATGGTACTTCATGGTACTGGCCACATTGTTTTTGGTGGCCTGCTCCGATTCCGATAAACCGGAAGAGATTGAAACTTCCAAGGAGGAGAAGAAACTGCTTATTCTGAGCGAAGGAGCCATGGGGAGCAACAACAGTACCCTGGCAAAACTGGATCTATTATCGGGTGAATTGGATCTCGATTATTTCCGCACGGTGAATAAAAGAGGATTGGGAGATGTGGGGAACGACATGATACGATATGGCAGCAAAATCTATATAGTCGTGAACAAGTCGAGTACCATTGAAGTGTTAGAAGCTTCATCCGGCAAATCTCTCAAACAGATTCCCATGAAATCTGATAATGGACAAGCCCGGGAGCCACGCCGTCTGGCATCAGGCAACGGTAAAATATACGTCACTTCTTTCGATGATACGGTAACTCGCATCGATACAGTTTCCCTACAGCCGGATGGCAAGGTGACTGTAGGTATGGATCCGGAAGGAATAGCCTTCAAAAATAATAAGATTTACGTGGCCAATTCTGGGGGACTGAATTGGGCTAATGGTTACGATCATACCGTTTCTGTGATCAATGCCGTCACATTCACCGAAGATTACAAAGTGGATGTTGGAGCCAACCCCGGTACTGTGCAGGTAGATAGTGAGGGCGATGTCTACGTGAGTGTGACTGGCAATTACAATGACATTCCTGCTGTATTTAAAAAGATTGATGCAGCAACCGGAGAAGTGACCTCGATCGAGGGAATCATGTCACCCATAAAATTTGTAATTTTCGACAACAAGGCATACATCATCAATGGTACTTACGGGGAACCCAATCGCATCATTGTCTTCGACTGTCTCGCCGAAAAGATACTCACAGATAGTTTTATCACCGATGGCACCACCATTGAGATAATGAACAATATCTCGGTAGATGGCTTGACGGGTGATCTTTTCATTGCCGAAACCGACTACATCACCCCCGGGAATATTCATTGCTATGATAAAAACGGCAAGTTGAAATACACTCTTACCGCAGTAGGCATGAATCCGTCTGTGGTAGTGGTGATGTAAAAAAAAAGCTGTATGCCCATAACATGCATACAGCCTCTCTACTACTTTATTATTTTGACTGAAAGGCATTCCAAGTGATTGGCGTGCCTTTTACTTTTTCATTGTTTCAACATTTTCAGTTAGTCCAGTTTCAATACAGCCAGGAATGCCTTTTGCGGCACCTCCACATTACCTACCTGTTTCATCCGCTTCTTGCCCTCCTTCTGTTTTTCGAGCAGTTTGCGCTTTCGGGAGATGTCACCACCATAACACTTGGCCGTTACATCCTTGCGCACCGCCTTTACTGTTTCACGGGCAATGATCTTCGCACCGATGGCTGCCTGAATCGCGATATCGAACTGTTGGCGTGGAATTAGCTCCTTCAGTTTCTCGCACATGCGTCTGCCGAAGCTCTGTGCATTGTCGAAATGCGTCAGCGTGGAGAGAGCATCCACCGGCTCGCTGTTGAGCAGGATATCGAGCTTCACCAGCTTCGAAGGACGGTAGTCGTGCATATGGTAATCGAACGATGCATATCCTTTGGAGATACTCTTCAGCTTATCGTAAAAGTCGATCACGATCTCTCCCAGAGGTAGGTCGTAGATGATCTCCACTCGGTCGCCCGAAATATAATCCTGCTTGATCAGCACACCTCTTTTCCCCAGACAGAGGGTCATGATGGGCCCGATGTAGGTGGTGTTGGTGATGACCGATGCACGGATAAAGGGTTCTTCAATTCGTTCGATGAGCGTGGGATCAGGAAGGCCACTCGGATTGTGCACCTCCTTCATGGTTCCTTTCTTGTCGTATATCCGGTAAGAAACGTTGGGGACGGTAGTGATCACATCCATGTTGAACTCCCGCTCGAGTCGCTCCTGGACGATCTCCATGTGGAGCAATCCCAGAAAGCCGCAACGGAATCCAAAGCCCAGTGCCACAGACGACTCCGGCTGAAATGTAAGCGAGGCGTCGTTCAGTTGCAACTTCTCCAGCGAGGCACGCAGGTTTTCGAAATCCTCACTTACAATGGGATAGACACCTGCGAAAACCATCGGTTTCACCTCCTCAAACCCTTCGATACTTTTGGCTGCGGGACGTTTCACATGGGTAATGGTGTCGCCCACCTTCACCTCTTTCGACGTTTTGATACCAGAGATAATATATCCCACATCGCCACAGTGCACCTCCTCGCGTGGTACCATGCTAAGGCGCAGAATACCCACCTCGTCAGCCTCATATTCCTTGCCAGTATTGATGAACTTTACCAGATCACCTTTGCGGAGGGTGCCGTTCACAATCTTGTAATAGGCAATGATACCCCGGAATGAATTGAAGACAGAGTCGAATATCAACGCCTGCAACGGTGCCTCGGGGTCGCCCTGTGGTGCGGGAACCCGTTCGATAATGGCACGCAGAATCTCTTCGATGCCGATGCCTGTCTTGCCGCTGGCACGGATAATCTCGTCCCGCGGCGTACCCAGCAGCTGCACGATCTGATCCTCCACCTCGTCGGGCATGGCACTTTCCAGATCTATCTTGTTGAGTATGGGAATGATCTCCAGATCATGTTCTATGGCCATGTAAACATTGGAGATAGTCTGCGCCTGAATGCCCTGTGCCGCGTCTACAACCAGCAGAGCGCCTTCACAGGCAGCAATGGAGCGCGAGACCTCGTAGGAGAAATCCACGTGTCCCGGGGTGTCGATCAAGTTGAGCGTGTACTTCTCCCCTTCATAGACATACTCCATTTCAATGGCGTGACTCTTGATGGTAATACCTCTCTCCCGCTCCAGATCCATGCTGTCGAGTACCTGTGCCTGTAAATCCTTTCCTTCCACAGTCTTGGTAAACTCCAGTAGACGGTCGGCCAGGGTACTCTTGCCATGGTCAATGTGCGCGATGATACAAAAATTGCGTATATTCTTCATCCAGTAATTTTTCGATCTTAAAATTCCGCGTTATTTGGGGTGCGCGGGAATGGGATCACGTCGCGGATGTTGGCCATACCTGTAACAAAGAGCATCAGTCTTTCAAATCCGAGGCCAAAACCTGCATGGGGAGCTGTACCAAACTTGCGTGTTTCCAGATACCACCAGATGGGCTCTATGTTCATGCCTGTCTCCTCCACCCTGCGCAGCAGCTTGTCGTAATCGGCTTCACGTTCCGAGCCACCAATTATTTCTCCAATTTTAGGGAAAAGTACGTCCATGGCACGGACTGTTTTACCATCTTCATTCTGTTTCATATAGAACGATTTGATCTCCTTCGGATAGTCGGTCAGGATCACCGGGCGTTTGAAATGCTTCTCTACCAGGTAACGTTCATGTTCCGACTGCAGGTCGGCCCCCCAGTAAACCGGAAATTCGAATTTCTCTCCCGACTCTTCCAGTATCTTCACTCCTTCGGTGTATGTGAGACGCACAAAATCGTTCTCCACCACGAACTTCAACCGGTCGGTCAGTTCGTTGTCGTACATCTTCGTCAGGAATTCAATATCTTCCATGCAATGATCCAACGCGTAACGGATCAGGTATTTCAAGAACTCCTCTGCCAGGTCCATGTTGTCGTTGTTGTCGTTGAAGGCAACCTCCGGTTCAATCATCCAGAACTCGGCAAGATGTCGTGGTGTGTTGGAGTTCTCGGCACGAAAGGTAGGGCCAAAGGTGTAGATGGCACCCAGTGCCATAGCTCCCAACTCCCCTTCGAGCTGTCCCGACACGGTTAGGTTGGTCTGCATCCCAAAAAAATCTTCTGAGAAATCTACCTTTCCCTGTTCATCCCGGGGCGGATTATCTGCATCTAGAGTAGTCACTCCGAACATGGAACCAGCACCTTCGGCATCCGAGGCAGTGATGATGGGGGTATGGAAATAACAAAAACCTCTGTCGTTAAAGAATTTATGAATGGCATACGACATGTGGTGTCGCATCCGGAAGATGGCGCCAAACGTATTGGTGCGTGGGCGCAGGTGAGCGATCTCGCGAAGGAATTCAAGTGAGTGTCCTTTCTTTTGCAGCGGGTATACGGCAGGATCGGCCTCACCGTATATCTCAATTTCGGTAGCCTGTATCTCCACCGACTGTCCCTGCCCCTGCGATTCGACCAGCTTGCCGTTTACATTGAGGCATGCGCCGGTGGTAATGGGCTTAAGAAACTCTTCACCAAATTGCGATATATCAATCACTATCTGGATATTGTTGATTGTTGATCCATCGTTTAAAGCGACAAATCCCACATTTTTGTTACCTCTGCGGGTGCGCACCCACCCTTTAATGTTTACTTCTTCGCCGAAGTTGGTAAGCTGTAAAGCTTCCGAAATTTTTGTTCTTTTAAGTTGTTTCATATTCAAGGCTGTCTCCCCTGCGGGAATGATGCTATATCTGTTTTCTTCCTTCTTTTCAGAAGAAATGAGTAATCAGTGAATATTTGACCGGTAGGTCAATGGTGGCCCTGCACTTTTTCGAATGCAGGGCGAACCGGTTTATTTAGGTGAAACGTTAATCAAACGCCCCCATGCGCAGCATGTTTACCTCTTGTTCTGAGAGGTAACGCCATTTTCCACGGGATAGTTTTTTCTTGGTTAGCCCGGCAAAATAAACTCTGTCGAGTTTCAATACGCGGTAGCCCAGTTTCTCGAACATGCGGCGTACCACACGGTTCTTGCCCGAGTGTATTTCAATGCCCACCTGTGTCAGATCTTCTTCTGTGACGTAGCTGATGGCATCGGCATGAATCTCCCCGTCTTCCAGTTCAATCCCGTCGGCCATTGCCTGCATATCCTCCATGGCCACCGGTTTATCGAGCCACACCTGGTAGATCTTCCTCTTTTCGTATTTCGGATGTGTTAATTTTGAAGCTAGGTCACCATCGTTGGTAAGCAAAAGCACACCGGTCGTGGCCCTGTCGAGGCGTCCCACAGGGTATATCCGTTCAGAGCAGGCGCTTTTTACCAGTTCCATCACTGTCTTTCGGTTTTCCGGATCATCGGTAGTGGTTACAAACCCTTTCGGTTTGTTCAGCAGGACATACACCTTGCTCTCCAGCGTCACCGGCTGGTTGTGGAACATCACAGCGTCAGCACGGGTTATTTTGGTTCCCAATTCGGTCACGATCTCCCCGTTTACTTTTACCACACCTGCCTGTATAAACTCATCTGCTTCACGGCGTGAGCAAACGCCCGCATTGGCAAGATACTTGTTGAGCCGGATCGGCGCATTGGGATCGGCATTTTCTTTGTACTTGATCTGCTTGAATGGTTTTTTCTTCTTCAGCTTTTTGGGGCCTATACCCGACTGGCTATTTCTGTTGGGTGATTGATCACCCCAGCCGCGGTTTCCATAATTTCCCCCAGGTCCCCTTTGTGGTGATTGGATGCGTTCCCCCACCCTTGGGCGGCGTTTCCGGGGAGCTCCTTCGCCCTCACCATACGTGTTTCTTTGTTGTGAGTCGCCCCAACTCTGATTGTAGGAACGCTCCGGTGAGCGATACCCTTCCTGGCGTGGTCTCCGTTCATATCCCTGGTTCCGGTTGGATGAATCATAACTCTGGTTTCGGTTTGGTGAATCATAATCCTGATTTCTGTTGCGCGAATCATAATTCTGGCTCCGGTTAGGTGAAATGTGTCTCTCATTGTTCGCGCTGCTAAAGCTTCTTCTCGGGCGCGATTCTTCGTTGTTTGTTGTCATGTTGCTTTCCTTTTTGTTTTAATGATAAAACCTCACGGTTTATAGTTTTCTTTTTTTCCCTAAAACACTGGCCAGGTATCCATATCGGTAAGATAACCAAACCAGATTCTCCATAAATTTAATTTTCCTTTTTCGTTTAAATACTTAAATTCCAGTGTAACTTTGTGGCGTAATTGCTTTTAACTCTTGTTTTACCCGTTCGTCCACGGCCAATCCATCGATAAATTCTGAAATAAGTTCTTTTGTAATATGTTTGTTGGTTCGTGTGAGACCCTTCAGCGCCTCATAAGGTTTCGGATACCCTTCCCTTCTCAATATGGTTTGAATACCTTCGGCAACCACTGCCCAGTTATTCTCCAAGTCCCGCTCTATTGCATTGCTGTTTAATAACAATTTATCCAGTCCTTTTGTTGTACTTTTCAGCGCAATTATTCCATGTGCGAGGGGAACGCCAATGTTGCGGATCACGGTAGAGTCGGTAAGGTCACGCTGCAGCCGTGAAACGGGCAGCTTAGCCGACAAGTGCTCCAAGAGTGCGTTGGCAATGCCGAGGTTCCCTTCTGCATTCTCAAAGTCGATGGGATTCACCTTGTGTGGCATGGCCGATGAACCCACTTCTCCCTCCTTGATCTTTTGTTTGAAGTACTCCATCGAGATGTACTGCCACATATCACGGCAGAAATCAATAAGAATTGTGTTGATTCTCTTCAGTGCATCGAAAGAGGCTGCCAGTGCATCGTAATTCGAAATCTGCGTGGTATATTCCTCACGCACGATATGGAGCTTATCATGCAGAAACTCTTCGGCGAATTTTTTCCAGTCCATAGCCGGATACGCTACCTTGTGTGCGTTAAAATTACCCGTGGCGCCACCGAACTTGGCCTTTGTTGGAATATGTCGCAACACCTCCAATTGATTGGCAAGCCTGTAAGCAAACACCTTCATCTCCTTACCCAGTCTGGTAGGTGATGCCGGCTGTCCGTGAGTGCGTGCCAGCATGGGAATGTCCTTCCATGCATCGGCATAAGCATCTATCTGTGCGACGATTTTTTCAAGTTCCGGGATGTAGACTGTTTGCAGTGCTTCCTGCCACATCATGGGCGTGGCCGTGTTGTTGATATCCTGTGAGGTGAGTCCGAAGTGGATGAACTCTTTGTAATCGGAGAGCTCAAGCTGGTCGAATTTTTCCTTCAGATAATATTCTACTGCCTTCACATCGTGATTGGTGGTCTTTTCAATCTCCTTGATCATTTGTGCATCCTCTTCGGAGAAATGTTCATAAAGTGCTTTCAAGGATGCGAACAGTCCTCTGTCTACTTTCTCCAAAGAGGGTATGCCTGCTTCGCATAGAGCAATAAAATACTCCACTTCTACCCTCACCCGATATTTTATCAGGGCATATTCTGAAAAGAAGGCAGCAAGTTCATCTGCTTTATCTCTGTATCGTCCGTCGATGGGCGAGATGGCTGTCAGTTTGTTTAAGTTCATTATTGGCGTTGCGCAAGTGGGTTTATATCGATTTCTGAATGGCGGGAAATCACTTTACTGCTCATTCACTTTTTTCATCGTAGCTGTGTCTTCTAAAAAAAAACGTAACTCCCCTGTTTTCACGATACAAAAATAATGATAATTATAGTGCCGAAAAAATTTTTATAAAATTATTTGCAAAATATTTTGCAGTGAAAAAAAAAGAGTTTATCTTTGCATCACTTTTTCAGAGAGCATCCTCCAGGAGTGGAAAAGAGCACTGAAAAGAAAGTTAAAAAATTAGGGCGATTAGCTCAGCTGGTTCAGAGCGCCTGCCTTACAAGCAGGATGTCGGCGGTTCGAATCCGTCATCGCCCACCAATCGCAAAACGGTTTCAAGAAATTTCTTGGAACCGTTTTTTTTATTTTTAGTCAAACCATAGTCAAACAAATAATTTATTTATAGCTTTCTTTATCTTTCACTTCACCCCCAAATAAATCTGCGGGATTGGTAAATTTTTCCAATTTCATACCCCCACAGCACAAAAAATCTCCGTGTATAAAAGAGAGAACGGGGTGAGGTTTGGAAATGAGTAGTCTCTTTTTTAAAGATCCGCCCCGGTCGTTTTTCGGCCGCTGAGGGCAACGCTCTCACCCCTGTCAGTAGTATTTTGTTCAGCTGATATCTTTATCGTCTTAACTGCAAAGTCCCTCAGAAGGGCTGTAAATGCCTCAATATATAAGGGTGGAAAGTTTCCCAACCTCCCACCCCCAAAAACAAGTGTGTGCATGTAATGTTACG
>CAZRRC010000005.1:0-2803 GCA_964602395.1 uncultured Proteiniphilum sp.
TGGCTACTTCAACCTTGGAGCCATCCTGCTTGATTTTGTGACCAAAACGAAGAATGAAGGTATTCAGCGTATCGAGCTTCTCCGGATCGGGCACATCGTGGATGCGATAGACAAACGTCCGGGCTTTCTTGCCCTTGGGCACTTTTCCAATGGCTTCGGCAACGGTCCTGTTAGCCAGCAGCATAAATTCTTCAATGAGGTGGTTGGCCTCTTTCGATTCCTTGAAATAAACTCCCAGAGGCTTTCCCTTTTCATCGAGATTGAATTTCACCTCATACCGCTCAAAATTGATCGCTCCATTGGCAAACCTTTTCTCTCGCAGCAGCTTTGCCAGATTATTCAATTGAAGTATTTCGACCGAGAAATCGCCTTTTCCTGTTTCAATCACAGTCTGCGCGTCCTCGTAAGTGAGGCGGCTGTCGGATTTGATGACAGTACGTACAATTCTCGACTTTAATATTTCTGCCTTGTTGTTTAGCTGAAAAATAACGGAAAAGCATAACTTTTCCTCATGGGGTCGCAAGGAACAGAGCCCGTTGCTCAGCCGTTCCGGCAGCATGGGAATGGTCCTGTCGACCAGGTAAATGGAGGTAGCCCTGTTCTCAGCCTCCCGGTCCACCAGATCGCCCGGTTTCACATAATGCGTCACATCGGCAATATGAACCCCCACCTCCCATATGGAGGGGGAAAGCTCTCTGATGGAAAGGGCATCGTCGAAGTCCTTTGCATCCTTGGGGTCGATGGTGATGGTGAACACATCACGGAAATCCTCCCTTTTTGCAATCTCCTTCTCCTCAATCTTTTCAGAAATCTGAGTTGCATATTTTTCTACCTCTTCCGGATATTTATAAGGCAGATCGTATTGCGCGAGGATGGCATGCATCTCGGTATCGTTCTGTCCTGGCTTACCGAGGATATCGATCACCTTGCCGACTGGGTTGTTGGCCTTCTCGGGCCACTCTACAATCTCCACCACTACTTTATCGCCGTTTGCGGCACCACTGAGGTCCTCCTTTGGAATGAAAATATCGTTTGACAGATATTTGTTGTCCATCACTAGGAAGGCGAAATGCTTCTGCACCTCCAGTACACCCACAAAACGGCTCTGTGTATGTTCCAGTATCTCTACCACGGCACCTTCGGTGTCGGCACGTTTGCGCTTGGCCAGCAGCTGGACACGCACCCGGTCGCCGTTCATGGCATGTTTGCTGTTTCTCTCGGGTATATGAATGATGTTCGCATCGTCGTCAGGAACAAAAAAGTTCTTGCCGTTACTCCTCCGCTCAAAACGGCCTTCCAGCATCAGTCCCCTATTATTGATCCGATAGCGTCCTCGGGAGGTCTCTAGCAGCAAGTCATCGTCACGAAGCTTGTCGAGTACTTTGATAAGCAGGCGTCGTCCTTCTTCACCCCGGACATTCAATGCCGCGCCGATTTGCTTGTAATTAAACTGTTTGTCGTTATTTTCTGTCAGGAAATGGATAATAGATGCCGAAAGGTCTTTCTTTTTCGGCTTGGCGGTGGACGAAGCCGCATTCACTTTGTTGCTCATATTCTGTTTGTTTCTGACTAAAACAAAAAAATGACGTTTTAGTTATTGCAAAGTAATAAAAAAAAATGATACTTCCTGAAGTTATCCTTATTTTTGTCTACAGTTTGAGATTATAGCGTATGAACGGAAAAAAAGTATTGATCACCGGAGCGAGCGGATTTATTGGTAGCACCGCTGTGGACAAGGCGTTGGAGTTAGGATATGAAACCTGGGCGGGCATACGCGCGACCAGCAGTCGCCGTTACCTGCAGGACGCACGCATAAAGTTCATCGATCTCCACTACGAAGACAAGGAAAAGCTGAAGGTGCAGCTCCGTCAATTCAAGGATGAAAATGGAAGCTTCGATCATGTGATACACATTGCAGGATTGACCAAGGCACTTCGCAAGTCGGATTTCGACCGGGTAAATTATAATTATACACGCAACCTGGTGGATGCACTCAGGGAAACAGACTCCCTGACCGATTCATTTGTGTTGATGAGTTCACTCAGTACCATGGGTGTGGGCGACGAGACCGGCTACACTCCCCTTGGCGCTGATCACATTCCCAATCCCAACACCGCTTACGGCCATAGCAAGTTGAAGGCTGAAAACTATCTGCAGGGACTCACCGACTTCCCCTGGTTGATTCTGCGCCCCACCGGTGTATATGGTCCGCGCGACAACGACTACCTAATCCTGATGAAAGCAGTTAAAAAGGGATTAAACGTAGGTGCTGGCTTCAGGAAGCAGCTGCTGTCATTCATCTACAGCGAGGATCTGGTGCATGTCATCTTCACCCTCATTGAAAAAGGCATTCGCCGAAAAGCCTATTTTGTGGCCGACGGCGATTGTTATAGCGACAGGGAGTTCAACGCCATTGTGCAACGGGCACTGCACAGAAGGCATGTGACAAGGGTGACCGTGCCACTCTTCCTCGTCAAGCCTGCCGCTTACGTCAGTGAAAAAGCGGCTGCCCTCCTGGGAAAAGCGACTACTTTCAACACCGACAAGTACCGGATCATGAAACAGCGCAACTGGTCGTGCGACATAAGCTCCCTGCGCTCGGATATCGATTTTGTTCCCGCCTACCCTCTGGAGGAGGGAATAAGGAAGACAATAGCATGGTACCGTGAGCAAGGCTGGCTTTGAATAAAAAAACCACCTAAAGGAGGGAATGGTTGTGATTTTGTAGCATAAGTAGCGTAAATCAACCAATTTTTGTACTTTTGCTTTCGAATGAAGCAACTGTAAGCATCTACTTTAATCA
>CAZRRC010000005.1:2903-17021 GCA_964602395.1 uncultured Proteiniphilum sp.
AAAAACAAATATGAAGATAGCACTGATCGGTTACGGTAAAATGGGGCACGAGATTGAGAAGATTGCCTTGGGAAGAGGACATGAAGTGGTATGTATCATCGACATGCATGAAGAGGAGAAATTTGAATCTCCAGCATTTCGCAGCGCCGATGTTGCCATTGAGTTTACCGCTCCGGACAGTGCCCTACAGAACTACCGGCGTGCTTTTGCTGCCGGCGTGCCGGTTGTTTCCGGCACCACGGGCTGGCTGGAGCATCTGCCCGAGATACGGGAGGCCTGCGCAAATGAAGGTAAAACTTTCTTCTATGCGTCGAACTTCAGTCTGGGTGTTAATATCTTCTTCGCGTTGAACAACCATCTGGCCAAGTTAATGAACCAGTTTTCCAGCTACGATGTACGGATGGAAGAAACGCACCATATCCACAAGCTTGACGCCCCCAGCGGCACAGCCATCACGTTGGCCGAGGGGATCGTGACACAGCTTGACAGAAAAGAAAAATGGGTGTTGGGGGGAGAGGGCCGGAAGGAAGAGCTCACCATCACATCCTTTCGTGAGGGGGAAGTACCGGGGATCCACAGTGTGATCTACGAATCGGAGGACGACAGTATCCGCATCACGCACGAAGCCATTAGCAGAAGAGGCTTGGCCCTGGGTGCCGTACTGGCTGCAGAGTTTACCAAAGGGAAGCATGGTTTTCTGGAGATGAACGATATGCTCGGCATTTTGTAAAAACATATACGAAATAACAATGCAACTGAAACAACGATTTTCAAATGCCACGAGCCACCAATGGATTTGGTTTGCCGTGTGGGTGGTAATGACCATCCTGTTCGCTCTCTGGGCAGGTTCACCCTGGATTCTGCTCTTTATATTCCTTTTTCTCGATATCTACATCACCAAGTTTGTGCCTTGGGGATTTTGGAAGAAATCGAAGAACAATGCTTTCCGCAAGACCATGGAATGGGTCGATGCGATTGTCTTTGCATTGATTGCCGTTTATTTTATCAATACCTTCTTCTTTCAGAATTATCAGATACCCACCTCGTCGCTCGAGAAGTCGTTGCTCGTAGGTGACTTTCTGGCAGTAAGCAAACTCAGCTATGGACCGCGGGCTCCCATTACACCGCTCTCGTTTCCCCTGGCTCAGCATACCATGCCCGTTGTAGGTGGCAAGTCCTATATCGATAAACCACAATGGAAATACAACCGGCTGAAAGGATTCGGCAAAGTGGAAAGGAATGATATCGTGGTGTTCAACTTCCCTACCGGCGACACGGTGGCCCTCAATCAGCAGGGGGTCGACTTTTATTCGCTGGCCAAACACAACCCCAATGGTAGTGCCGGTGTGCGTGCCGACAAGCGTACTTATGGCGAGATTGTCTACCGTCCGGTGGACCGACGTGAAAACTATGTAAAAAGATGCATCGGCCTTCCCGGGGAGACCATCGAACTGAGAAACGACAGCCTGTTTATCGACGGCGTGCTGCTTCCCAACCCCCGTCTCTCTCAACACAACTACCTGATTCACACTGACGGAACACAGATTTCAGCCGATCTATTTGAAGAACTGGGTATCAATAAAGCCGATCATTTTACGCAGGATGCATACGGGCAGACTGTCTCACGCTCCCAGGACTTAACCGGCGTGGATAGCCTGAGCATGGCACTCTTTGGCCTGCAGCAGCACAATGGTAACAATGGCAGGATCTACTTCAGCATTCCCCTAACCAATGAGATGGTGGCCACATTGCAGTCGAAACCCTTCGTGTGGGACGTAATAAAGGAGAAGGAACAACCAGGCATGAGCTATTACTATCCTTTGAATTACGAAACCGGGTGGACACGTGACACCTTTGGTCCGCTCTGGATACCCAAGAAGGGTGCGACCCTTACATTTGATTCGGATGTGGATTTCAAGGTGGCAGCGTATGAACGTTGCATCAAAAACTACGAAGGAAACGATTTTGCCTATCGCGATGGAAAAGTGTACATCAACGGGGCAGTGGCCGAATCCTACACTTTCACATTCGATTATTATTTCATGATGGGTGATAACCGCCACAACTCGGCTGACTCCCGTGTGTGGGGCTTTGTGCCGGAGGATCATATCGTGGGTAGCCCTATACTCATCTGGCTCTCTCTGGAGAAGGACAAAGGATGGTTGAATGGGAAGATACGATGGAAAAGACTGTTCCGCAATGCAAAGATACCGGCGTGACATTTGATGCAAAGATCCGCTGATTTGAAGATGTGATGATGCAGCAAATGCAAGAGCAATCGAAAATCGTACTTCTCTCCTCTCTATACCTGGCACCGGTATCATATTATGCTGCACTTTATCGTGCAGGGGGCGCGCTTATTGAGGTAAACGATCATTACCAGAAGCAGTCTTACCGAAACCGGTGCCACATAGGCGGAGCAAATGGCTTGCTTTCGCTGAGTATACCAGTGGAAAAGCCAACCACCGCGAAAGGCAGAATGAAGGATATCCGCATTGCCGATCATGGGAACTGGCAACACCTGCACTGGAACGCCATTGTCTCGGCCTACAACTCCACACCCTACTTTCAATACTACGAAGATGATTTTCGTCCACTCTACCAAAAACGGTTCGATTTTCTGCACGACTTCAACGAAGAACTGCGACAACTTATCTGCCGTTTAATCGGCATTGAAACTGCCGTAGCTTACACACAGGAATATATGGAAACCCACAACCCCGGTTACTGCGACCTGCGTGAAGCGATCCATCCCAAAAAGGAAGCCATCGAGGTTACCCCTCGCTATTATCAGGTTTTTGCCAGCAAAAATGGCTTTATTCCTAACTTAAGCATCATCGACCTCCTCTGCAATATGGGAAATGAAAGCGTTCTATTTCTGGTTTGAAGCCTTCTCCATTCTATCGCAGAATGTTTTTCATTTTATCTACTTGTAAATGCACGGTTTTTCATGTACTTTTGCAGTTTGTAATACCGGGCCTCGCACACATCAACGATAGCACGCTCACTCAATTGATCGTACTTCATGTGGTGAGGACCGTTAAAAAAATTGAAACCAGATGCAACAAAAGACAAGAGTCCGTTTTGCTCCCAGCCCCACCGGCCCACTACACATCGGCGGAGTTCGCACAGCACTCTACAACTACCTCTATGCCAAACAAACAGGAGGTGATTTCATTCTCCGCATTGAGGATACCGACTCCACCCGTTTCGTACCGGGTGCAGAAGAATATATTCAGGAGGCCTTCGACTGGTTGGGACTTTCTTTTGACGAGAGCCCCGCAAAAGGAGGAAAATATGGTCCTTATAAGCAATCGCAGCGCAAAGAGATATACCGGCAATATGTACAGGGACTATTAGAAAAAGGGGCTGCCTACATTGCTTTTGACACACCGGAGGAGTTGGAAGCAGCGCGTGCGGAAGTGCCCAACTTTCAGTATGATGCTTCCACAAGACAACGCATGCGCAACTCGCTGACGTTGAATACCCAGGAAACTGATTCGCTCCTCGCGGCGGGAACGCAATACGTGGTCCGCATAAAGGTGGATCCCGGTCACGAGATCCTCGTAAACGACATGATCCGCGGCGACGTGGTGATCAACTCTGCGGTGCTCGACGACAAAGTGATTTACAAATCGGCCGATGAGCTGCCCACCTACCATCTGGCCAACGTGGTGGATGATCATCTGATGGAGATCACCCACGTGATCCGTGGCGAGGAGTGGCTTCCTTCCGCACCGTTGCACGTATGGCTCTACAGGAGCCTGGGATGGGAAGAGAGCATGCCCCGGTTTGCCCATCTGCCACTGCTGCTCAAGCCCGAAGGAAACGGCAAGTTGAGTAAACGCGACGGCGACCGGCTCGGCTTTCCTGTCTTCCCGCTGGAATGGAAAGATCCCTCCTCAGGCGATCTGTCTACGGGATATCGCGAAAGTGGCTACCTCCACGAGGCGGTGATCAACTTCCTCGCCCTGCTGGGATGGAACCCCGGCACAGAACAGGAGATCTTTTCGCTGGAGGAACTCATCGCTGCTTTTTCTTTTGAACGATGCAGCAAGAGCGGCGCCAAATTCGATGTAGAAAAGGCCAAATGGTTCAATCACCAGTACATTCTCCGCCTGCCCGACAGTGAGTTGGCGGCCCTCTTTATGCCGATACTTACAGAGAAGGGCATCGCAGCATCGCCTGAAAAGGTTACTCGGGTGGTGACGCTGGTCAAGGAACGGGTTCATTTTGTAAAAGAATTGTGGAATCAGTCCGCTTATTTCTTTGTTGCACCGGAGTGCTACGACGAGAAAACCATCCGCAAACGTTGGAAAAGTGAAACATCCGGCCAAATGCAACAGTTGGTGCATCTCCTCAGTGATATGGAAGATTTCTCTTCTGAAAACCAAGAACAAATTGTGATGGCATGGATTCAAGAAAACCAGCTTCACACAGGGAACATCATGAACGCCTTCCGGCTCGCTATCGTGGGAGAAGGGAAGGGAGCCCATATGTTCCACATCACCGAAGTGATCGGGAAGGAGGAAACCATTGACCGTCTTGAGCGAGCCATACTGCGCATACCGACTCTCATGGAAAATATAAACAATCAATAAAATGGACATCGATTTTGTCATCACATGGGTCGACATGAACGACCCGAAATGGAAAGCCGATTTTGCAAAGTATTCAGGTAAGATCGACAACAAAAAAAATGAGGTGTCTGAGGCTCGTTTCAGGGATCATGGTTTTCTAAAGTACTGGTTCAGGGGAGTGGAGAAGTTTGCACCCTGGGTAAGAAAGGTGCATTTTGTTACCTGCGGCCAACAACCGGAATGGCTCAACGCCAATCATCCCAAACTGTCGTTGATCAACCATTCCGATTATATACCCAATCAATTCCTGCCTGTCTTCAACTCCTCTCTCATTGAGATCTACCTGCACAAAATACCCGGCATAGCCGATCAGTTTGTTTATTTCAACGACGATTTTTTCATCATCAATCATCTCCCTGAGAGTAGGTTTTTCAGCAACGGACTACCCAACGACATTGCTGCTTTCCGGCACAATTCAGGCGTAGGACTTTGGTCGAAATGTCTGAAAAACAACATCCGGCTCATCAACGAACGGTTTGACAAGAAAACCGTGCTAAAAAAGGATCATGATAAATGGTTCCATCCTTCTTTTGGCAAGAAAGCCAATCTGACACGGTGGCTCAAGCCCTATGACAAGTTTGTGACACTGATTACACCACACAATGCACAACCCTACCTGAAATCGACCTTTGAAGAGGTGTGGGATTATGCCGGTGACAAGCTTACGGCCGTTTCTAAAAACCGCTTTCGCAGCCCCGAAGACTACACGCAGGAGCTGTTCAGAACCTGGCAGATATGCAGTTCCCATTTTGAACCCTACAACACCTATCAGGATACAAAAATGTTCCCGCTGATACTGCGGTCGAAACAGGCAATTGAAGCCATTCACAATCAGAGCTACAAGCTGATTTGCCTCAACGATAACGCGCACATCAGAAACTACGAAAAGGTGATGCAGGAGCTGGAGAAAGCTTTTGAAGCAATTTTACCGGAGAAGTCGGGCTTTGAGTGCTAAATTGAGTAGAACGGGACTATAGAGGAGTTACCATGGCCATATTCGTGAGCCCAGGCACCCTGTTTTAACGCTCAAAGGAAGATTTCTCGGGAAAAAGAGTCGAGAGGAAGGGCTCCACCCTTTCTCTGTCGGCATCGGTCGCATGATGGCTGTCGTTCAGACAAAAAAGAACCGGCTGGTATGTACGAATAAAATCCATGAAATCGGGCTTGTGCAGACGTATTCTGCAAGACTCCCTCCTAGTCACATACCGCAGTGTTCCCTTTTTTGCAGCCAAAGCATAATAGAGGTAAATAATGCGTTGTATGTCGTCCTCACTTCTGAGATGATGGGTGATGGTAGAGCCAATCTCACTGCGGAAGAGATCACCTGAAACATACTGGTAATCAGACTTCAGATAGGAGTCGATGTTATGGTGTGGTGTGCCCGAATAGTATTTTCCGAGCCTTTTATCGATGAGTGAAGCTGCCCTTTCGATGGTTTTCCGATAAATATTGGTGTGTAGTTTGAGTTTCTTTCTACACTTGTTAATCCATTTACTGGTGAAAGCGCGTTGTAATCTCACAATGGGCGTGCCTTCATCCGTGAAAAAGAAACCAGGATCCACTTGTGCATTGAAAAACATATCGTCATTCGCATAGAGGAAATGCTCCGACAACCCGGGAATTTTATATAAAAAATGCTCTATGATTACTGAATTATAACAGGGCAACGCCTCAGACGGAAGTAGCTCTCGTATGTCAACAATTTTTACTTTTTCATTTTGCTGATCGAGCCATTTCGGTATTTGTCCATCCGTAACAACAAAGATTCTGCGAATCCAGGGAGCATATTTCTCAGCGGAGCGCAGTGAATACTTCAGCTCGTTGTTGTCGGCGTTGCGTGCCTTGCTGGTAGCCTCGGTATTCAGATCGGTTGTTTCTCCCAGGAATTGTTTTTTTTTTGCGAGCCACTCCTGATCATTGCCGTCTACCCAGAGATAAACAAGATCAACCTCAAGCGGTTTTGTATAATTCTTCATATTCTTCAAAGTGTTTCTCGTATGAAAACGACCGGGCATACTCTTTTTCCTTATCCGCCAGGCTTTCGTCCTGATAAAATTGCGTCAGGTTCTCATCGATCAGTTTCTTCATCTCCTCTGGGTTGAAATTATCCCAGAAATAAGCAAAATTGCCACCGATTTCACTGAGACTGGTTTCACGGGATGAAAAAACAGGTTTCCCAAATTGCATGGCTTCAATCACTGGCAAGCCAAAGCCTTCCAACAGAGAAGGGAAGAAAAATGCTTCACAGTGCTGGTACATCCAAATCTTCTCCTCATGCAACACCGGTCCTCTCAGGGTAACATTATGAATTTGTTCATTCTCGATGCGTTCTTTGATATATCTGGCGTAGCTATTCTTTTTCACATCTGCATTCATTCCTACAATGTAAAGATGTTTTTCAGGTAACAGCTTCATCATATCGAGCAATACATGGAAGTTTTTTTTCTGACGAATGATGCCCATCGTAAAGAAAAAAGGCTCTCTTATTTCGTGTTTGGGTTTCTGAGCCTCATCTTTATCAATTAAAGTCACCTTATTGTAGATCACCCTACATGGCTTCTCATTTAATTGAAAATTACGTTCTACCTCGTTTTTTGTAAAGTTGGAAATACAAACAATCTCATTGGCCCGTTGGATTTTTTTTTGTATTTTCCTGTACCTCCGTTCTCTGGCACCGGCAGTTTTCTCGTAGAGAAAATTCAGATCGTGTATTGTTAGGATGAATTTGGTATCCTGCCAGATGGGCCAAAAGCGACTTAACTGATGAATAGAGTGCCAGATATCATATTTGGGAAAAAGAAAGCGAACATGTTTTCGGATGATATTGGAAGAAGAGATATAGTGTACCTCCTCCCCAAAGAGACCAAAATATTTCTTCGGCAACAGCAAAGTCAACTCGTAGGGAGCATCTTCTTTTTTATAATGATCCTTAAAATATGTACCGTAACCCAGGGCTATTTGTCCTAACCCCGAATAAATATTTTTAAGTGAAGAGAGATCAACAAGTAGTCGTTTTTTCATATTTAAACCGAAAATATTTTTAACTTTGCATAGGAGTCACTTGTTTTATAACCGGGTACAAAAATAGTGCAATAAATCCAATTACGAAAACCAGGAAATGCGATTGGAACCGACCGGATCATCTGCTGTTTTCTCTGAAAGAAAAAACAATAAACAAGCTTCGGTTGTTTTATCAACGACCTACAAGTTAACGCACTGAGATATGAATACTACACGTGCTGCATCAAATAAAAAGAAATTTCGCATAAGAACGAAGGTGTTTGTTCCTTTGGTATTCATCGCTGCCATCTTGCTCATCACCTATTTTTTTCCCCGTCAGGGAAGTTTCAAGTACTCTTTCAATGAGGGCAGGCCCTGGCAATACGGCCTTCTCACAGCGCCCTTTGATTTCCCGGTGTACAAACCTGCCGATCAGTTAAAAGCTGAGCAAGACAGCATCCTGGAATTTTACGAGCCCTATTTTGAGATCGATGAGGAGGTACAAAAAAATGCACTGGCCGACTTCGATGCAGACGTCAACCTGAGTGACAAGATCTCGGAGCTCCCGGCATCCGACAAGTTATATATCCGCAACAAGTTGCAGGAATTGTATACCAACGGGATCATGCGTTCGGAAGATTACGACCGCATACTGGATTCAGCTACAGGCTCTTTGCGCATAAGAAAAGGGAACATCGCCGAATCGCGTGAAATAAAAACTTTTTTTACCATTCGATCGGCATATGAAAAGGTGCTACAAGATGTGCCCACGAGTGTGGACGTATCCACCATACAGTCTGCCGACATCAACGAGTACATTCGCGAAAATGTGATTTATGATGCGCAAACCTCAGCGAAGGCACAGGATGAATTTATTCAGCAGGTCGACATCAGCCGGGGGATGGTACAACAGGGGCAACGCATCATTGACCAGGGTGAGATTGTGGATGCGAGAACCTACAACATTCTTTCTTCACTGAAACGGGTCATGGAGGAACGAAGCGGCGGTTCCAACAGAAATATCTGGATCATCCTCGGTCAGTTCACGCTGATTACCCTCATGTTCTCCTGCTTTTATCTCTATCTCCTGCTTTTCAGGCCTTTAGAATACCGGAACCGGAAGCATGTGCTTTTCATGATGTTGCTGATTGTTATATTCTTACTACTCACTGCCATCACTGTCACATTCGATCTCTTCAGTGTCTATATCATTCCTTACGCCATCGTCACCATCCTCATCCGCACATTCATCGACTCGCGAACGGCTCTTTTTGCCAGCCTGACCACGATCATCCTGAGTTCGTTGATGGTTCCCTTTCCATTTGAGTTCATCGTAATTCAGATAGCGGTATCGATGGTCTCCATTTTTATGCTGAAAGAGTTGTCGGAACGATCGCAACTGATCCGAAGTTCTTTTTTTATTCTGCTCACCTACATTCTGATCTACCTCGGGCTGATCATGTATCAGGAAGGGAGCATCACGGAAGGTGACTGGCTGATGCTGGTCTACTTCCTGATCAACTTTATTTTCATCATGTTCTCCTATTCACTGGTCTATCTGGTGGAGAAATCCTTCGGTTTTATTTCCGGGGTAACGCTGGTGGAACTTTCCAACATCAACAAGCCACTGCTAAAAGAGCTCTCGGAGAAGGCCCCCGGTACATTCCAGCATTCGCTTCAGGTATCTAACCTGGGGATGGCAGCGGCCGCAAAGATCGGTGCCAATGCCTCATTGATCAGAACAGGAGCGCTCTATCATGATGTGGGAAAGATGATCAATCCGGCTTTCTTCACCGAAAACCAGGCTCCCGGCATGAATCCACATGCTGGACTACCCTTCGAAGAGAGTGCACGCATCATCATCAGTCACGTGAAAGATGGATTGAAGATTGCCCAGAAACACAATGTACCGCAACAGATCATCGATTTTATTGAAACGCATCACGGCACCAGTATGCCCAAATATTTTTATATCTCCTGGAAGAATGCAAATCCCGATAAGGAAGCCAATGAAGCAGACTTCCGTTACCCGGGTCCAAATCCTTTTACAAAAGAAACGGCCATCATGATGATGGCCGATGCTGTGGAGGCATCTTCTCGTAGCCTACCCGAATATAGTGAAGCTTCTCTACGCAGTCTGGTGGAAAAGATTATTGACACGCAGCTGAACGAAGGTTATTTCAAACTGGCCCCCCTCACCTTCCGTGATATCCAAACCGTAAAAGATGTGTTTGTGGATAAACTAAAGACGGTGTACCATTCGCGTATTGCTTATCCCGAGCTGAAGGCTACTCCCACTCAATCGTAGCGGGCGGCTTCGATGAGATATCATAAACTACCCGGTTGACACCTTTCACTTTGTTGATGATCTCATTCGACACCTTTGCCAGAAATTCGTAAGGCAGATGTGCCCAGTCGGCCGTCATGGCGTCGGTAGAGGTGACCGAACGCAAAGCAATGGTATTCTCATAAGTACGCTCATCTCCCATCACACCCACCGATTGTACCGGCAGTAGAATGGCTCCGGCCTGCCATACTTTGTCATAAAGACCGGCAGCACGGAGATTCGAGATAAAGATATCGTCTGCTTCCTGTGCGATGCGCACCTTTTCGGGGGTGATACTGCCCAGGATGCGGATACCCAGACCCGGTCCGGGAAAAGGATGGCGGTGTATAAGGTGCTCCTGCATACCCAGTTCGATGCCAATTTTCCGCACTTCGTCCTTAAAGAGCAAACGGAGCGGTTCGCAGAGTTTCAGGTTCATTTTCTCGGGCAATCCCCCCACGTTGTGGTGGCTTTTGATGGTTACACCGGTGATCGACAGCGACTCAATGATGTCGGGATAGATGGTTCCCTGTGCCAGCCACTTAATATCTTTTAGCTTGTGTGCCTCGCGTTCGAATATATCAATAAAACCTTTTCCAATGATCTTACGCTTTCTCTCCGGGTCGGTCACACCCTCCAGTTCTTTATAAAAATGCTGTTTGGCATCTATGCCAATTACATTCAGTCCCAGATGGGCATAGTTATCGAGTACCGTTTCGAATTCATTTTTTCGCAACAGTCCGTGATCCACAAATATGCAGGTGAGATTCTTTCCGATGGCTTTGTTGAGCAATACTGCCGTCACCGATGAATCTACACCGCCCGATAAGGCCAGGATCACCTTGTCGTTACCCAGCTGCTCCTTCAAATCCTCCACGGTGGTGGCAATGAAGGATGCCGGAGTCCAGTCTTTCTTCACTCCGGTGATGGTCAGAAAATTATCCAATATCTTCGTCCCCTGCTCGGTATGAAATACCTCAGGATGAAATTGAACACCCCATGTCTCTTCACCGTCGATCTTGTAGGCTGCCAAATCCACATCTTCGGTAGAGGCAATCACGCTGAAATGTTCGGGCAACCTCACGATAGTATCTCCATGTGACATCCATACCTGGCTGTTCGTAGGCAGATCGCCCAACAGTGGATCATTTGCCTGTTTTACACACAAATGGGCACGACCATACTCCCGTGAATCGGCTTTATCTACCTCCCCGCCGGAAGCACTTGCCATAAACTGGGCTCCGTAGCAGATACCCAGGACGGGATATTTACCGCGAATCTGACTCAAGTCGGCCTTGAAGGCATGATCGTCGTTCACCGAAAAAGGGCTTCCAGAAAGGATTACGCCCTTCACCGATTCATCACCGAAGGGAAATTTATTGTAAGGCACAATTTCGCAGTAAGTACTCAAATCTCTCACTCGCCTGCCTATGAGCTGTGTTGTTTGTGAGCCAAAATCGAGAATGATAATTTTTTCGTGCATCGGATTGAATTATGAGGGATATATTTTTAGAGAATGCAAAGATACGAAAAGTATAAAAATATCGGAAAAACTCTTCATAAGAACTTTTTTTAAAATAAAACGAAGAAATATTGTTTAGAAGACCGGCAAGGCCAAAGCCATTCGTTTCAGCACACTGGAAGTCATCTGTAAAGAACTGAATTGTCAACCAAGTGATATCCTGACCTGGATTGGAACTTCTCCATCCTCAACCGAAAAGTGACCGCCAGCCCTCCTCCAATAACGGAACTGAATTCTCCCGTTGCAAACAATACAGAAGGAAATTAAGAAGATATTACAGCTGTGTCTTTTAATTTTTCTTATCTTTGAAATCAGAATAGATGAGTGATGAACAATAAACATATCCTTTTCACGCTTCTCCTCAGCACTTCACTGTTTGTCCTTCAAGGACAGACGCTCGACGATGCCAGAAGTTGGTATCTGGAGGGTCGGTATGCCGATGCCCTACCGCTCTTCCAGAAGGCATATAACGATGATCCAACCAATCCTGCGTTGAATCAATGGCTTGGTGTGAGTTTGCTGAAAACAGGAAAGATTGTCGAAGCAGCACAATATCTCACCTTTGCCGAAGAGAAGAAAATACCAGAAGCAACTCTTTACCTGGGTGAGCTTTTCAGCAAACAATACCGTTTCGATGACGCCGAGAAAGCGTATGAAAAATATCAGAAAGCGCAACGGCGCAACAAGGAAGCATTAGCCAAACTCGATCGTTTCAGGGAAGAGACATCCCAGCTGCAGCGGAGAGTTCTTCGCGCCGAAGAGGTCCAGATTATAGACAGTCTGGTATTGCCAAAAAAAGACTTTCTGGCGGCCTATAACCTGGGCAAATCTTCCGGCTCGCTACTGCCACTGCAGGAGTTTTTCAAAAACAAGCACACAAACGACCAGACTCTTTACATAAACGGGAGGGGAGACAAGATATACTACTCGCAGGGAGAAGAGGCGACGGGCATTGATCTCTTCACGATGGATAAGCTGCTCGACACCTTCGGCAATGAGAAGAAGCTTCCCCCCTCCATCAACGAGGATGGCAACCAGGCCTATCCTTTTGTCATGAACGACGGGTTGACAATCTACTTTGCCTCAACGGGGCACGCCTCACTGGGAGGGTATGACCTCTATGCAACCCGTTACAATCTCTCTTCAGACAGCTACCTCACACCCAACCAGTTGAACATGCCTTTCAATTCACCTTTTAACGACTACCTGATGGTAATTGACGAAGAAAAAGGTGTCGGATGGTTTGCTTCTGACCGTTTTCAACCTACTGACACGGTTTGTGTCTACACCTTCATCCCCAATGCACAGGTCACTTTGTTGGAGAGTGACAGCCTTGCTCTCATGAGCGACAGAGCACGAATCTCCTCCATAGCCGATACATGGAAGCCGGGCGTCAACTATAGCCCCCTCAGGGATATAGCCAGACAAAAGGATGTCTCTCAGCAGGAACCGGATATGGATTTCTCGTTTGTAATCAACGACCATGTCACCTATCACACCCTCAGCGATTTCAGGGCGCGTGAAGCCAGGCAGATCTTTTCACAGGCCCTGGGTCTGGAGAGACAGTGGGAGGAACTACAACACAACCTGTCCCAAAAAAGGGATCAATATGCTAAAGGGAACAAACAGGAAGCACTTCGCACCTCCATCCTCAACATGGAGAAAGAGAGCTACACGCTCTTCCGGGAAATTCAACGGTTGAAGAGAGCAGCGCGAAACGAAGAAATACGTGCCAATTATTCACTAAACTGACTCGATATGCCACTCGATCTCATCATTGTAATTGCACTTCTTGCGCTGGGCGTAGTATTTATGCTCATAGAGATTTTTTTGCTTCCCGGCATCAGCATCGCCGGTATTGCCGGGGCCATCTTCCTGATCGGAGGCATCACATATGCCTATCTCTTTCTGGGGAGTACTGCCGGAAATATCTCCCTTGCCTCCACGGCTATAGCGCTTGGCGGCACTTTTTTCTGGCTGCTTCGCTCGAAGTCGTTGCAACGAATATCGCTCAACACCAACATCGAGAGTACTGTAGACAACAGCTTTCTGAAAAAGATGGTAGCTGGCGATACGGGTATCGCCATTTCCAGATTGAACCCGATCGGAAAAGTGATGGTAAACGACGTCGTGGTAGAAGGTAAATCGGTGGACGGTGCGTTCATTGACGAAGATACCGAAATAGAGATTGTGAAGGTGGAAACCTACAATGTACTCGTCAAGAGAAAAACAATTACAGAAAACTAAAGTTCTTAGTGCTTATTTATACACCAAAAACAAATCATCATGGATTTTTCATTTCCGTTGATCATTACCATTGCGGTAATCATCATTTTCTTACTGATTTTCTTTCATTATGTCCCTTTCTTCCTGTGGATAAACGCGTTATCCGCCGGAGTACGGATCTCACTGGTACAACTCTTTCTGATGCGTCTGCGCCGTGTTCCGCCGCATACCATCGTCTATGCCATGATTGAGGCCCACAAGGCCGGTCTGAAGGAGGTTTCTCGTGATAATCTGGAAGCCCACTACCTGGCCGGAGGACATGTGGAGAAGGTGGTACATGCCCTGGTATCGGCATCAAAGGCCAACATCGACCTCACTTTTCAAATGGCCACAGCCATTGACCT
>CAZRRC010000005.1:17121-25170 GCA_964602395.1 uncultured Proteiniphilum sp.
ACAGCCTTTGAGATACTCTCCATCGACATCGCCGACATCGATATAGGCAAAAACATTGGAGCCGTATTGCAAATGGATCAGGCACAAGCCGACAAGAACATTGCCCAGGCACGCGCCGAAGAACGTCGTGCAATGGCCATCGCGCTGGAACAGGAGATGAAGGCCAAGGCGCAGGAAGCTCGCGCCAAGGTGATTCAGGCCGAAGCAGAGGTGCCCATTGCCATGGCAGAAGCGTTCCGTAACGGCAACCTGGGTATCATGGATTACTACAGGATGGAAAATATCAAGGCCGATACCGATATGCGCGACTCCATCGCCAAACCACAGGGCGGGGGTGGAAACAAAAAATAACACGAAACGCTATTCTAAATACTAAGTTGAATATGAGAATTATACCAGAGTCGGAGCTGATCATCAATTCCGACGGAAGTGCTTTTCATCTCCACATCAAACCAGAACAACTCTCCGACAAGATTGTGATGATGGGTGATCCGGATCGTGTAACCATGACTGCTTCGTACTTCGATGAGATTGAGTGCGATGTGCAAAGTCGTGAGTTTCACACTATCACCGGCATCTACAAGGGAAAGCGCATTACCGCCCTTTCCCATGGTATTGGCACCGACAACATCGATATTGTATTGACAGAACTGGATGCACTGGCCAATATCGATTTCAGCACACGCAGGGTGAAGGAACAATTCAGGCAACTCACGATGGTACGCGTGGGCACCTCTGGAGGTATGCAGCCTCATTGCCCCGTGGGCTCTTACGTGGTGTCGGAAAAGTCAATCGGCTTTGACGGTTTAATCCACTACTATGCCAATTCAAGAGCTATCTGTGAAGAGGATTTCGAAGTAGCCTTTCAAAAGCATGTGAACTGGTCGCCTTTTCATTGCTCTCCTTATGTGGTGAGTGCCGACGAGGAACTTGTTGACCGCATTGGTTACGACATGATCCGGGGTGTGACCATCTCAGCCATCGGCTTCTATGGTCCACAGGGAAGACATGTGCGTCTGCCGTTGGCTGATCCCGATTTGAATGCGAAGATAGAGTCCTTCCGTTTTGGCGAGTACGCCATTACCAATTACGAAATGGAGGGATCCGCCATCGCAGGACTGAGTAAGCTAATGGGACACAAGGCAATGACGGTATGTGCCATCATCGCCAACCGCATTGCTCTGGAATCGAATGCCGACTACAAAGGTTCTACGGAAGAACTGATCAGGATTGTACTGGATCGGATTTAAAAGATTTTCGCAGAGGGAAAAAAAATATTTTTAGGGCATCTACTATGTGCGTTAATTACTCGCAATATGAATCTATTTATTTAAAGAAAATGTTATGAAACAAATTTTCACGTTAATGCTTCTGATAACAAGTTTTGTTATCGTGGCACAACAAAATCCGCCTCTTCCAGTTGACCCCAACGTGAGAACGGGCAAACTGGAAAACGGACTCACTTATTACATCCGGCACAACGGACTTCCTGAAAACAGAGCTGATTTCTACATCGCTCAGAAGGTTGGATCGATACAGGAAGAAGACAACCAGTCCGGTCTGGCACACTTCCTCGAGCACATGGCTTTTAACGGGACAAAAAACTTCCCCGGCAAGAACATGCTCAACTACTTGCAGGACAACGGCATTAAATTTGGCACCAACATCAATGCCTACACTTCTTTCGATGAAACGGTCTATTTCATGACCAACATCCCCACTACCAACATCAACCTGATGGATTCGGCTCTGCTGGTACTCCATGACTGGTCGAGTGCCATCGCACTGGAAGATAAGGAACTGGAAAACGAACGGGGTGTGATCCGTGAAGAGTGGCGTACCCGTGGTGGCGCACAACAGCGAATCTGGGACCAGCTGCTCCCAAAGATGTATCCCGACAGCAAATATGCCAAGCGGATGCCAATCGGCAGCATCGATGTGATCAACAACTTCAAGCCGGAGGAGATCAGGGCTTATTACCACAAATGGTATCGTCCCGACCTGCAAGGAATCATTGTGGTGGGTGATGTGAATGTGGATGAGATGGAACAAAAAATCAAAGATTTGTTCTCCCCCATCCCACTCGAAGCAGAAAGAGCTGAACGTACATATTTTCCTGTTCCCGACAACAAAGAACCGCTTGTGGCAATTGCTACCGACGTGGAAGCACGGAATAGCAGCATCATGATGTTTTACAAACATGACCCGTTACCCGACGAAATGAAAAAAACACAGGCAGGCTACCTCACGCAATATATTCTGAATGTAGCCTCCTCCATGATGAACCAGCGTTTCGATGAAATCATACAAAAGCCGGATGCTCCTTTTACTTCTGCCTATGCTTACGACGGAGACTACTTCGTAGCCAAGACCAAAGATGCTTGGACGGTGGTTGCAGGAAGCGCGGAAGATAAGATCACGGAAGCTCTTGCCGCCATGACCCGGGAAACAGAAAGGGTAAAAAAATATGGTTTCTCAGCCTCTGAGTATGAAATTGCTCGCACCAATATCATGAAAAGCTTCGAGGATGCCTACAACAACCGCGACAAGCAACGCAACTCCTCCTATTCTCAGGAATATGTGCGTGCATTCACAGACGGAGAACCATTTCCCGGCATCGAATTTGAATACCAGTTCTTGCAAGCCGTTACACCCAACATTCCTGTGGAGGCCATCAACCAAACCATCAAACAGCTCATTGGCGACGAGAACATTGTGATCTCTGTCACGGGTCCCAAGAAAGAAGGGTTGGTTTACCCCACAGAAGAAGCGCTGCTGGCTGTGCTGGCTGCAGTAAAAGCTGAAACCATTGAACCGTATGCCGAACAGGTAATCAACGAACCACTCGTGGCCACTCCTCCTGCACCAGGCAAAATCACAAAAGAGGAAAAAGACCAGGAAATGAATGCGACTGTCTGGACATTGCAGAATGGCATGAAAGTGATCCTGAAGAATACGGATTTCAAGGATGACGAAATTATCATGACAGGAACCAGTGCGGGCGGATATTCACAATATGCCGTGCAGGATCCGATCAACAGCAAGCTGATGAATGCAGTGATGAGAGTGGGAGGTGTCGGCAATTTCAGCGCCACGGATCTACCCAAAGTGCTCGCAGGAAAAACAGCCTCGGCTCGTCCCGGCATCAGCCTCACCACACAAAATTTCAACGGCTCTTCATCGATCAAGGATTTTGAAACCATGCTGCAGCTGGTATATCTCTACTTTACTGCGCCACGCAAAGATGCCGATGCATTTCAATCTTACCTGCAACGAATGGAAACGCAACTCAAAAATCAAGAAGCCGAGCCGATGGTGGCTTTCAGTGATTCAGTCACAACTGCGTTGTATGGTGACAATCCGCTGGCCGCGAGAATCAAGTTAGCCGACTTAAAGCAGCTCGATTACGACCGAATCATGGAGATGTACAAACAGCAATTTAGCAATCCGGGAAGTTTTGTGTTTACCTTTGTCGGTAACATCGATGAGGAAAAGGTGCGTCCGGTAGTGGAACAATACTTGGCATCTCTGCCCGGTCAGGCCGTAAAAGGCGAATTTGTCAAGGTTCCCATGGATTTCCAAGCAGGTGAACTGAACAACATTTTCCAACGCGAAATGCAAAACCCCAAAGCGTCGGTGTTCAATACCTACTCGGGCACAATAGAACGCAACATGAAGAACCTGATTCTGATGAGCATGTTCGATCAGATTCTGGATATCGTTTATACCGAGAAAATAAGAGAGGAAGAGGGTGGCACCTATGGAGTTTCCACAGCCGGAGCCATCTCCCGCTATCCAGAGGGACAAACCATCCTGCAGATCATGTTCGACACCGACCCGGAAAAGATGTCACACCTCAATGAAATCATCCACAACGTGCTGAAGGAAATCGCCACCAATGGCCCGCGTGAAGCCGACTTTTCGAAGGTGAAGGAGTATTTGAACAAAAGCTACAACGAAAACCTGAAGGAAAACGGCTATTGGATGAATGTACTTGATACCCGTTATTTCTATGGAGAAGATACATACAACCACTATATCGACACAGTGAATGCGATCACTCCTGCTGAGGTCAAAGATTTCGTCGCCAACCTGCTGAATCAGGGCAACAAGAAAACAATTGTCATGATACCGAAAGTGGCCGAATAAGGCGACATTACGGTGAAATAATAAACGCAAAGAAAGAGGCCATCTCAAAATTATTTTGAGATGGCCTCTTTTCATTTTAATATTTTACGTAGAAGGGGGCACTGCCCGAGGATATCAGCAGCGAAAAAGTCCTGAAATACGGAAGATATAGCTTCCTGCACGGATAATAGAAGGGTAATGGAAGGGTATTGGGTCGCTATCTCCTTATACATATACGGAGGGATAACGGAGGGATAACGGAGGGATACCAGCGAAGTATCAGCGCAGGTAGGAACATGGTAGCAAGAAAGGCCGTCTCATGATAAAACATGAGACGGCCTACTTTCAATGAATAGAAAAGAAAATTGATTTACATGCAACCAACAATATTATTCTTTCACTTGATAATCAAACCAGTCAAAATAGGCTTTGGCGCTACTGGGCTTGCCATTGGATGAAGCATACAGCCCGATCATGACACCGGTAAATCCTCCTGCCACTTCGGTGCTCAGGTAACGTGTATCCTGTTTGCCCAGCTCGACCTGTTCCTTTTTCTGCGGATCGGCATAGGAAAATGTATATTGATCGGGGGTGCCTTCAATTTTGAGCACTACCCTGTTCCCGTTCACCTCTTTCTCAGCCGCGATGAACGAGATGGAACCTACGCGGACACGCAACTGCACCATCCGTTTGTTACCTGATTTCCGGAACAGCAGGTCGTAATGATGGGTATTGTTTTGTATCAATGTCATCCCAGCCTCTTCGTTCTCTTTTGAAGAGTTGAACTCCAGTTCGGTTGAAGCCATAAAATCATGTTCAGTCTGTCTTCTACATACCATGGAAACTGCGTCAACATCATTCAGCGTAAAGGGAGAGGCGGTGATCCGCAAATATCCTTTCTTTTCTGTCAGGGAATAATGTTCTCTGAGCGGATTGCGTAGATATTGCCAGTCGAAGTTCAGTTTTTCTTCGTTGAAATCGGTTCTGACTGGAGCTGGTTCAAACGGTTGAAGGGGCAATGTGGGTACATTCATCTCCAGTGAGACGGTACCATTGCCGTTCACCTGGGGCCATCCCCCTGCCGGCCAGTCAACCGGCGCCAGGAAAGTCTCCCGTCCGAGCACATGATAATAAGCAAATTGGTGTGTGACCCGAAAGCCGAGAAACACCATCCACCAGGAACCGTCTCCGGCCTGTACCATATCTCCATGTCCTACACCCTGGATCCGGTTCGCCTGACCCCGACGATTGGCATGGGTAAGTATCGGGTTAAGCGGACAGGATTCATAGGGGCCGTACAGATTTTTGCTCCGCCCGATGGTCACGCTGTGCATGTATTCTGTGCCTCCTTCTCCCAGCATCAGATAATAATAGCCATCTTTTTTGTAAATATGGGGTGCCTCCGGGAAACGTCCACCGATACCTCCCCAGACAAGACGCTCGGGAGCCACTGTTTTACCGGTCTTTAGGTCGATTTCGGTGACCCGGATTCCTTCATCTCCCTGCGTCACAAAATAAGTTCTGCCGTCGTCGTCCCAAAAGATATCAGGGTCAATGCTGTTGATATTTACCCATATGGGGTCACTCCACGGACCGGCAGGATCTGTGGCAGTACAAAAGAAATTTCCACCCCCCGACACATTGGTGCAGATCACATAGAACAAACCTTCATGATAACGCAGCGATGGCGCATACAAGCCTGCTGAGGCAGGTGCTTTCTGCAACGGAAGTTGGGAATCGCGGGTAAGGCAGTGCCCTATTTGTTGCCAGTTGACCAGATCTTTGCTGTGATAAATGGGTAATCCGGGAAAATATTCGAAAGAAGAAGTCACCAGATAAAAGTCGTCGTTCACCCGACACACACTCGGATCAGGATTAAATCCTCTGATGATCGGATTTTTATAGCCTTTTTGAGCCTGTAAGGTGGTAGCCATGCATATAATGGCAACCATACTAATAGCCGTTTGAACCAAATTGAATTTCCTCATATGCATAATAATTTAATTTGTTGAAGCATCTTCTATCTGGTTTAAAATGGATATTTCCCAGCTTTTGCTCCTTTCAAGATGCCATCCATGGCATAATGGTCCTTAATTTCACCCGTATTGCGATTGACGACCCTGCCCGTTTCCCAATAGAAAGGTACCAATCCGTGATTCTTGGCTTCGCGGGTTGCAGTTTCGTCGTAGAGGTTGCGCGACTTGTCGTGTGCTTCCTGGTTTACTCCCAGGCCGGTGCGAATGGTAATGGCACCATACTCACCCAGAATCACCGGAATACCTTTGTCCACGAACATTGCCTTCATCTTGCCGAACAAGGACTTCATCTCGGCCTCGTCACCAAAAGTCGAATTACGATCTGACCCGCTTACAGAGAAAGCCCCCCAGAAGTAAGCCATCCTGCCCCAGGTTTCATCCTGTGCCATACCGCAGAATGTCCAGGGATTGTAGTAATGCAACTCTGCCATCAAGCGATTGGGCACCACATCGGTCGGCATATCGCCAAAGAGTCTGTGTGTTGTATCAATATCGGTATTGGGCCCTTGCACAACGAGGTTGCGGACAGCATTGTTTCCTCCTGTGGCACGCACCGCATCGATGAAGGTCTGCAGGTAGCTTTTCAGCACAACCATCTTCTGGGCAGAGTCCACATTGGGCTCGTTGGTGCCGGCAAAAAGCAGATGTTCATCATAGTGGTTCAGCCTGTTTGCGATCTGCGTCCATAAAGCATGCTGCTTCCGGTTGTTTTCCTCCTGCTTATCTGGCGTACAGTTATTTTCCAGCCAACCTCCATCCCAATGGATGTTGACGATGGCATACATGTCGTTTGCCACACAATAGCCCACGACCTCATTGACGCGATCTAACCAGCTTTCCTTGATTTGATAGGTTTCCGCATTTTCAATGTACTGATCCCATGAACAAGGAATACGGATGGCGTTAAAACCGAGTTGTTTGATTTTTACAATATAGTCTGCTGTGATTTTGGGATTGCCCCAGGCTGTTTCCCCGCCGATGGCTTCGAGTGTGTTTCCAATATTCCAGCCCGCATACATTTTAGCCGCCAGTACCAGGGCGTCGCTCTCCATGCCCACATCAGGGATCGTACCGGCTAGTTGGGTCACAGTGACAGTTTCCGTAAGATCGCCCAACGTGAAGGTGATTGTTCCGGTTCGTGCTGCTCCATAGTTGGCCGCCACGTTGAAGGTTCTGGTCTGTTCCGTCATCGCAGCACGGGCAGTTACTTCGGTAATCCAGTTCTGGTTGCAGGTAACGGTGACCGCTCCATTAGCCGTCATCTTGACTTCAATCTGAGCGCCCTGTCCGGTTACGTCATTGAAGGCAATGGGCGCGACTTGTAATCCATCGGCAGCAGTTTGGATCACCGCTACGGTTTGGGTTACGTTGCCCCCTTTCACGGTCAGCGTAGTGGAACGATCGCTGGTATTGGGATTGGCATCTGCCGTCACCGTATACCGATATACGGCACCGGAAGAAGAGGGAGCCGGTGCCACCCGGCACCAGCTCTCCTCATTGCTTGTAACCTCTAATGCTACATTCGATTTGACAGACAGTATCTCGCTTCCTCCTGTCTTGGAGAAAATCAATTCCGATTTGGCCGGTATGATTTCCGGTGTGACCGGCTCATCTTCACCGGAGCAGGCTATCATGCAGACAAAAAGAGCAAGCAGCAAAGAAATATTCATTTCCCCAAAGAGTTTTTTCATCCGATTTACTGTATTGTCACTGTTCATAAAGTCAATACTTTCCGGGGGTAATTACCTTGTTGATGGTTACACCAACCTTGGATGGATCAACAAGCTGTACCCAGAGGTTGTACAACTCTATGGTCCAGACGACCGCACCTTCGCTATTGCCCTTCAGATAGGTATACACCTGATAAGTACCATCACCGGTAACA
>CAZRRC010000005.1:25270-65531 GCA_964602395.1 uncultured Proteiniphilum sp.
AGGTTGGACCAGTAGCTCACGCCCCAGCTTGGGTCGGAGTACTCAAGGCCTGCCACGTAGGAGCCTGCAGCGCCGCTCTTCAGATTGTCGGTAATGCCGGTGAGGGTAAATGAAACAACCATGTTCTTTGCGAACTTGATGGATGAAGGATCGATGGGCCGATTGGCGGCGGTTGCACCATATTCGTTGTAGATCTCAATGCGTAGCCGTCCATTACTTTCTAAATCTCCAAAGACCAGTTTACCCGATTCTGGATTTACTTCCGCATAGGCACGCACTGAACGAAGTGCAAGGCCGAGACTCCGTTTGGAGAAACCGGTTTTCGCAGATGAGCCATCAAATGTCAACGTATTGGCATAGTCGCTGTGGACAGAGCTTACATTGCCGCTCCAGTAATAACCTGCACCATCGACGATCGCTGTTTCACCGTTACGATAACCAGTTACCGGAAGGAAAATGCTGTTCCCGTTCTGTGCCGTGAAGCGTATGCCTTCCACGCCGTCGACTGAGGTCCTTTGTTGCGTGGTGTTCTTCACCAGTTCCGCTATCTGGGCATGGGTTGGCATCTGACTCTTCATGGGAGAATCTCCATCCAGGTCCAGGTTATAAATGAGGTCATCGACACTACCTGCTATATCGGAAGCAGTGTAATCTTCGAGCTTCACAGAGGTCATCATGGCAGTCTGGTCACCATAACCAAACAGTGTTCCGGTTTCCGATTCACTGTCCGCTCCGATGTTGGATTGCGCCCACATCACGCTGAGCCCCAGATCCACATACTCCATCTGTTGCATGAGCGTTGTCACTGTTTTGGTTTCACCAAATACATATCCATCTCCTATCTTGGCAAATGCCGCATAATGATAGGTGGTTCCCGGTAACAAACCGCTCACTTCACCCAGTTCGCGGGTGATGCCGGAGGTAACATCGTCGGCAGACAAAGAAAACTTCACGCCCTTTTCAAAAGATGCAAGGCCCTCAGTGCCGGAGAAATTAGCAGTAATGGTTGCTTTGCTGCTTGTAATCCCCTCCGCCTCATTTGTCGTAACTTGCGCTGCGGTTGCCACGAACGATTTGATGTCGCCAAATTTGGTTACTTTATCCTGCAACGTCACATAGGTGGCATAATAATAGGTTGTGCCGGTGGTAAGTCCGGTGATCTCGGTGACCACATTTCCATTTTCATCTACGCTACCACTTTTCTTGCTGCCTGCAGTGGTAGGATCGGCGGCGGTACCGTAGTAAGCACCCACTTCGTAAGAACCAGATGAAACCAGCGTGAGGTCTTTTACAGTACCTGTCACTTCCGCAGCGATCGCGGTCACACTGGCAGATCCAGTGGTGATCTCGGAGACAATCTCTCCGGTTCTGATGGAATAATCCTCTTCCACATCACACGACGTGGCGAACAGACCTGCTGCCAGTAAAAGAATGGCTGATATATATTTTAAGTTCATGTGATTTATTTTTTTTAAATGATCATTTACAAAGCAATACCACCCACTTATTCTACAATGAAAGGTGTGCCGTTATCCATCTTGACCGTAACCGTCACTGCGATGGTTGAACTGAACACATAGTTGGGAGCATCGCCTGCGGTAGCACCCCACGGATTGAGAATATACCGTCTTGCGGTGGTCGCATCATCTCCAATACCACGGTCTATGGCCGTATCATCAAATGAAATGGTGACACCATCTACCTTGATATCCTTGATGGCTACATCCATGTTGGGATTCTCTTTCAATATTTTCTGGATATCGAGATACATGCCATAGGGAGCATCGCTTGCTCCTGCAATGACAAAGGTGTAATCACCATCACCGGAAATAAAGACTGGCTCCGATGCGGTGAAGGTCCAACCGGTATCAAAGAAGTGCATGGTTGCCTTGTAGGACTTCACTGCGCCGGCAGTTTGTGCTACAAAATGATATCCCATATACTGGTAGAGATTACCCTGGTCATCGAGTTCTTTGCTCGCCAGCCAAAGGTCGGTGAGTCCGCCGGTAAAATCACTGGTCTCATACGACATGATACGCAGTGTCCGGTCGGGATTACTCTTGAAGAGCGCTCTTCCATCCGCAGAGAGTTCTATTTCGGGAAGTGCTTCACCAAAGGTATAAATGCCTTCATTGTTCAAGGTGTATTTTCCCTTGTGTTCCACGCCGGCCATATCGACAAGGGTGTAATCGCCCGTGCCGCTATTGAGCACCAGTGTCACTTCCTCCACACCACTGCGAGCAGCTATGTTTGTTATTCCCTTCTGTGATCCGTCGAGGTTGCACCAGTCGAAAGGCTTGTCGTCGGATAGCTTGTAGGTAGTCACCAGATTGGTCTTGGGTTCCACATAGTCTCTCCAATCCTCGGGTAGTGTCGGGAAGATCTCTTGTGCCGGTGCTTCGTAATTGTCGGCATATTCCTTGTTCACATAGTTCCAGATGACCCACCAGGGATCCTCGCCGGAGGTATCTTTTTGACGCAGGATACCGATTCTCAACTGGTTTTCGGTCATCGTAAGGATCTTCAGATCTTTTTTCCAGTTGCTGGTCATCTTGTTCCACCCGGCAGTATGAAGCAGGTCTACATCGGTAAAAGTGATGGTATGTGCATCGGTATTCAGCATAAATGAACCTTTCTTTTCGCCTACACCACCGGTGGAACGATCGTCTATCGATGCATTAGCACCATTGATCAGGTCGAATGTCATGCTACTCTCCCAAATGGGATTTTCGCCTTCTGCAATCGTAAACCCTGCAGCCGGTTCCCAGTTGGGGGACCAGTTGTTCCATTCCACGGTTCCGCTCGGATCGGCGTAAGAGAGTTCTCCGGGAGCCAGACCATATTTTCCATTGTCGGGGATCCACGTTTTGGAAGCGCCCACACCACCGGTCAATAAAGTCCAGAGCTCATTGGTCACAAAACCGGCATAAAAATCCTGTATGGTGAAAGTGGCGGGTTCACCGTACACTACTCCTCCACGGGTCTGTACACCAAATCTCACGGTATAGACTCCATCAAAAGGAATCTGCAGTGTCACTTTCTTTTCCTGACTCCGTCCTTGGGGATGTTCCCAAAGAGCGGTATAATGATTACCCATTTTGCTTTCCAGATACACGATATTGGGATTAATGGGATCGTGTGTAATGGTATATGCCAGACCTTCCACCAGGTCGTCGGGGGTGACATCCTTCGCATCCAAATCATATTGCTCGGGGGTGCAAGCGAAGAAAAGCATGACTACGCTTGCAATAAACAGGTATATAGATGATTTCAGTCTCATATGATTATTTTTTTTGAGTTTATAACTGGCCATTACCACCCGGGGTTTTGTACCAGGGTGCCGTTTGCCAGCGTGATCTGATTATAAGGAATCTGACTGAGCCCTTTGGTGGCACGCAGACGGTCGGCTTTGATGATGACCTTGTCGGGAGATCCCCCACTGAACACAGAAGCCTCTGCTGCAAGTTTACCGGCAGCATAGTCTACTCCCTGACGGAGCAAATCCCAATAGTTGATGCTCTCGAATGCAAATTCCAAGCGACGCTCCTGCATGATGTACTCTTTTGTTGCCGGCAGTGCCGTATAACTGGAAGAGAGCAGACCGTTGGAGGTATATGCGCGTTTCCGTACAGTGTCGAAGTAGGCCTGTGCACCGGGACTTCCCAGCTCAGCCGCCATCAACAGTACATCGGCATAGCGGATGATCACATAATCCTGGTGGTTGGAGGTTTGGAAATCGCCCGAACCATCTTCTTTCGATGCAGAAGTGCCATCGGCGAAGCAGAGGGGAGCATATTTCTTCACTGCATAACCGGTATATTCCCGCTGATCTTTGTAGCTGGCTTCAAAGTCGTCCAGCCCTGTTACACCCTCAGCAGTCATGTCGATGATAGAAGCACTGCGGCGTGTATCACCGGTTTTGAATTCACTGACGAACGCGGGATTCACTGTCAGGCCCCCCCAGCCTTTACCATAGGGAGCAGCATTCAAGCTGCGCATGCCGACCATTACCTGCCAGCGATTGCCGTCGTTATTGCCATTGTAATCTTGCGAACTGGTAAACTTCATGGCAAGGATGGTTTCGCTGTTGCCGTTGCCGGCATAGCTTCCAAGCAAGGTTTCCATGTCGCCGATTTCAGCTACTCCAGCCGAAGAGGCGGGCCATAGGTTCTTGAATTCACTCACCAGGCTGTATTCGTTGGAAGAGATAATCTCTTCGAGTGCAGAGAGAGCTTCCGCTTTGGTAGCTCCAGCAGGCTCAACACCGTAATAACCTGTATAAAAAAGATAAGCACGTGCAAAAAGGGCTGCGGCGGCATAACGGGTAATATGACCATCATTGGCCGATGCATTTGCCTTGGGATAGGCATCAGCGGGGATGTTTTCCATGGCATATTTCAGATCTGCAAAGATCAACGCAAAGACGTCGGCAGGATCGGCTTGTGGTCGGTTTTCATTCACCGGCTCGTCGAAAAGAGGAATATTACCCCAGAGGCGTACCATATCAAAATAGAGCAGTGCCCGAATGGTACGGCATTCGCCCATATAGGTTCCCCGCATGCTGTTTGTTTCGTTCCAGCTTATTTGCTCCTCTCGTGAAATCAGTTCGTTGCAGCGATAAACAGCCGCATAATAGTTTCTCCAGTCGTTTTCATACATGTTCAGGTCGGCCGGCGACTGCGATATGTCGAACCGGTCGATGGCCTGATAGCCTCGTCCGTCGCCATTGCCAGTTGCTCCGAAGCACTCGTAGCTCATGGTTTCAGCGCCCAGATAGAAGCCTATCTGCATGGCAGAAGAGGTCTGACGCCATCCGTCGTAACATCCGATCAAAGCGCGCCATACATCTTTTTCATTCTTATAGGAAGTACCGGTTGTGGATTCCGTTTTAGACTCCACGTCCAGAAAGCTCTCGGAGCAGGAAATCACCCCCACCATCAGGGATAGAAGAGCTGCTGCTATTATATTGGTTTTTATCTTGTTCATATTTTGTGCATTAGTGAGTTAGAATGTAAGATTTACTCCAAAAAGAACCGTTCGCGGACGAGGATAATATCCTACATCAATGCCCGACACCCAACCATCGGTGCCATAACCTATTTCCGGGTCCATGCCTTCATACTTTGTAAAGGTAAAGGCGTTTTGCAACTGCGCATAGAGACGTGCCTGACTGATGAATTTATGTTTCACAAATCGGGAAAAATCATACCCTAGGGTGATGTTCGTGATGCGCAGATAGTCGCCATTCTGAATAAATAGATCGGAGAATTGCCAGTTGATGTTCTGTTCGGTCACACGGGGGATTTTGTTGCTTGTACCTTCACCGGTCCAGCGTTGAAGTATGGCAGTGGTATAGTTGGCATACTTGTTGGTGAAATTCCGGTAGGACTGTACAATCTGCTGTCCGGCGGCACCACTTGCCTGAAGAGAAAAGTCGAAACCTTTATACCCCAAACCAAGATTGAAACCGTAAGTAAAGTCGGGCATGCCGTTACCCAGATTCACCTTGTCGTTGTCGTCGATTACGCCATCTTGATTCACATCGATGTACTTCACATCACCAGGTTTTACCTCGTTCTGGAGTACCCCATTTCCGGCAGCGATCCAGTCTGTAATCTCCTGCTCATTCTGGAACAGGCCATGCGTCTTGTAACCCCAGAAGTACCCAATGGGCTTGCCATTTTCTGCCCGATAGAACTCGGGTGTATTGTCATACAACTGGTTTGTCTGTCCGTGAATGATTCCATCTTCGGTCGGTATCTCACCTACTTCATTCGTATTATAGGCACCGTTTATACCAATTTGATAACTAAAATTATTATTCAGTTGATCGTTCCAACTCAACGCGAGTTCCACACCACTGTTTTTTACGCTACCCCCGTTGATATAAGGAGCTCCCGCACCCACGGTCGACAAAATTGGAGCCTGTACGAGCCAGTCTTTGGTATTCTTCATATAGAAATCGAGGTTCACACCGAGACGGGTACGAAAAAGATAGGCGTCCAGACCGATGTTGGTCTGCTCGGATGTTTCCCAGGTTACCTTTTCGTTGGCTAGACGGTTGGGATAAGCTCCCCAGTTTGTTGCTAGCTGCTTCGCTGCTTCGGTGTCGTTGTATCCTCCCGAACCAAACAGATAATGGGTGTTGGTGTTCTTCATCGGAGCCAGATACTGGTAGTTGGCAATATTTTGGTTACCCACTTGTCCCCAGCTTGCACGCAGTTTCAAGAAATTGATCCATGCGGGCGCATCTTGCATAAAAGACTCATTGGTGAGTGTCCAGCCTGCAGAGACGGAGGGGAAGTAGCCAAAACGATTGCCTTGGGCAAAGCGGGAGGAGCCATCGGCACGTAACGTAGCATTGATCATATAGGTCTCCTTCAGGTTCCAGCCCAAACGGCCGAAGTAAGAGATGCTGCGCGAATCATCGTGGGGACTGCCGGAGGCACTCAGACCATCGGTGCTGGAAGAGGCGGTTCCATTGTTGACATAGGCATACTTCCAGGTGTCGAAGCCCTCTTTCAATAGGCCATTGCCGGCACCCACGGAAGTACCCTGATAGCGATAGGCCTCCATACCAAGCAAGGCATTGAAGGCATGGTCATTCACCGCCCAGTCATAAGTAGCCGTGTTTGTCCAGGTGAGGCCCAGCCCATGGTTCATATTCTGTGATACACCGGTGCGGGTATCGTTGTAGCTGTAGATACTGAAATGATAGAGCGGTGTAAAGCTACGGTACTCACTCGAATTGTATACTCCACCAAACAGCGTACGCAATTTCAACCCTTTTAGCGGTTCTATCTCGGCGTAGAGATTGCCGTTGAATGAGGCTGCCCTATTCTCATTGTTGGTGTTGGTCATCATAAGACCATAGGGGTTTCCTTCTCCGTTGTACCAGTCACTGTTGCTGGTATCGTTGTAGGGTGAATCATACGGGTTGTTGTCACTATAGACCGGCGCCAACGGTGAGATTCCAAAAGCACCTCTCAATGAGTTGTTGTACTGATTGCCTACGCTGATGCCATTATTTGTCCGGTAGATGAAGCTTACCTGTTCGCCTACCTTCAGGAAATTATTAAACAGTTTATGCTCCGAGTTGATACGGAAATTATACCGTTCGTAATTAGAGACATCGGCACCCCCCACGACTCCTTCTTGATTCATGTAACCCAGGGAGATGGCATAAGTAGAAGCAGTTGATCCTCCGGTCACACCCAATGCATAACTCTCGGTGGCGGCATTGTCTTTGAACATTGTATCAACCCAGTTGGTATCATATACCTGACCGTTTGCATCGTAGATCGACTGGAAGCCGGTCCAGTTGTAAGCTGCGTTGCCACTGTTGAGTGCCTGTTCGTCCATGATGGTCATATACTGGGCTGCATTCAGCATGTCTGCTTTACGAGCCACATTCTGCACACCATAATAGGCATCGAAGTTCACCTTGGCTTTCCCTTCCCGGCCGTTTTTGGTGGTAATCAACACCACCCCATTGGCGGCCTGCGCCCCGTAAATAGCTGCAGAAGCAGCATCTTTCAACACGTCGATACTCTCGATGTCGGAAGGATTCAACGTGGATATGTCGCCTCCTATTCCGTCGATCAGATAGAGTGGGCTGTGGTTCCCGATGGTTCCCAAACCACGTATCACCACTTTCATATCGGATCCCGGCTGTCCGGAGGTAGAGGTAATGTTTACGCCGGGTGTTTTCCCCTGAAGGGCTTGCAAGGGGCTGTTTGTATTCATTTTGGCCAGTTCGTCACCTTTCACTTGCACGGTTGCTCCGGTAGATAATTTCTTGGCTTGCACACCATAACCAATCACCACCAGTTCTTCGAGCACTTCGGTATCTTCCGTCAGTGCAATATTGATCACATTCTCTCGTACGGTTACCTCCTGCGATACAAATCCGACATAGGAGAAGATAAGCGTCTCTCCCTGTACTGCCTGGATAACATACCGGCCGTCGATATCTGTCACCGTACCATTGGTGGTTCCTTTTACAGACACAGTTACACCGGCCAGTGGCTCATCGTCGGTTGCCGAAACCACGCTGCCGGTCACAGTATTTGTCTGCAAAGGTTCTGCGTGTAGTGTCACCGGTCTCCACAGAATCAGCGACATCCCAATTAAGAAACAGTATAAATAACCACTATTTATACTTCGTTTAAGATTCATGTTTATCATACTTTCACATTTAATAGTTTAACGTTCATTGCATTATCCGCCAACCACCCTTGGTTTAACGAATCAATCCGATTCTATTTGGTCACATTTATTTCAATCGCGTCTTTCATCAATCCATCCGATAGCGCTGTCAGATGGATCACTCCACTTTTCTTCTCACTCTTCTTCTCACTCTTCACCACAACCAGGCATTTTCCATAAAATGCTTTCCTTTGCGAAGCTTTAAAACGTTCCATGCTGGTTGGACTGCCATTGTCTACACCCACGATGGAACCATTATCCGACACCTCGAAACGAATCAGGTTTTCTGCATTGGGGCAAACAGTGCCTTCTTCATCCAACACTTCCACGGTAATAAAACTCAGGTCTTGTCCGTCGGCCCTGATCTCGCTCCTGTCGGCTGTCAAACGGATCTGTGATGGCTCTCCGGCTGTTTTTACTTCTTTCAATAAGACCTCTTTTCCGTTTTTCCTGGAGATTACTTTAATTGTGCCAGGCTCATAGGGCAATCTCCAGAAAACATGATGCTGGTCTCCTTCCTTTCTTTTTACTCCCTGAGAGACGTTATTAAGGTACAGCTCCACCTCATCGGCGTTGTTGTAATAGACCCACAGGTCGACAATTTCACCCGGTTGCCAGTTCCAGTGAGGAAAGACATGCAGTACTTCTTTGTCGGTCCATTCCGATTGATACATATAGTAAATATCTTTCGGGAAACCGGCCAGGTCTACAATACCAAAATAGGAGCTTCTTGCCGGAAACCAAAAAGGTGTGGGCTCTCCGAGATAATCGAATCCTGTCCAGATATACATTCCACTGACAAAATCGGCGTTTTTCACTTCGTTCCATGCCTGTTCATGCGTACATCCCCAAGGTGCGTGGCAATTATCGTAGGAAGAACAGGCATAGGAGGGATCGGTAAACGGGATATCCCAGCGCACGGGCCAGATATACATGGAATCACCCGGCATCCGGTAGTAGCCCCGGGTCATTAATGCTGAAGTGGTTTCCGTGGCAATAAATGGTTTTCCGGGGAAGGCGTCAGGCACCTTCGGGTAATCATATCCGTGGTAATTGAATCCGATCAGATCGAGTGCTCCCGATGCAAAGAGATGATTCGCTGGATTTGTTTCATTGTTGCCGGATGTCACAGGTCGCGTAGGATCTAATTTTTTCACGATGTGGGCCAGTTTCTCCGTCAACAGTGCGTTCACACTCATCTCCTCCCCGCTTGTGGCGGAAAGTGATGTTTCGTCCCGTTTAAGGTTCAGCAGCAGATTGGCCTGCCTGATGTCGAGGGTGTCGGCATCGGCATGGGTCCACTGTTCGAGTACTTCGTTCCCGATACTCCACATAAAAACCGAAGGATGATTGCGGTCGCGTAGAATGTGGTCTGTCAAATCACGTTCGTGCCACTCATTGAAATAACGGGAGTAATCATAGGTGGTTTTTCGCTTACGCCACATGTCGAATGTTTCATTCATGACGATGAACCCCATCTGGTCACACAACCGAAGCAGTTCCGGTGCCGGAGGGTTATGTGCTGTACGAATTCCGTTTACTCCCATCTCCCTGAGTATCTCAAGCTGTCGCTCAATGGCTCTTCTGTTGACAGCGGCACCCAGACAACCCAGGTCGTGGTGCATACAGACTCCTTTTATTTTGGTGTGTTCGCCATTGAGAAAAAATCCTTTTTTTGCATCGAATGTGAAGGTGCGGATACCGAAAGAAGTTACATAGCGATCGGTCGGTTCATTTTCCACAAAAATCCGGGTGACTGCTTCGTATAAATTGGGGTTTTCGAGTGACCATAGTTCCGGCTGCTGCACAGAGATGGCTTGCTCAATCTCTTTCGAAGAACCTGCAGCCAGTTTGCCCGAAGTCGAAGCTGTTGCGACCTGTTTTCCCGAAGCATCTACGATAGCTGTTTCGGTTCTTAGATTCACCTCCTTGGGTGTATCGTTTTTAACCGTAGTCCTCACATTTACCAGTGCCCTCTCTTTCGTAACCTCCGGCGTAGTCACATATACTCCCCATAAATCTACATATACCGGGTCGACACTTGTCAGCCACACATTCCTGTATATGCCGCAGCCCGAATACCAGCGTGAATTGGGCTGTTCGCTGTTATCCACCCGCACCGATATCACGTTCTCCGCATCAAACTTCAGGTGGGGTGTGAGATCATACCGAAACGATATGTATCCGAAAGGGCGATGTCCAAGATGGTTGCCATTGATCCATACATCGGAATTCATGTAGACACCATCGAAATCAATGAATATCTTTTTTCCCTTCAGGGATTGATCCAGTGAAAAGGATTTCCGATACCACCCAACCCCTCCGGGTAGTGCTCCACCACCGCTTCCTGAAGGATGATCTTCACTAAAATCGCCTTCAATAGCCCAATCGTGGGGTAGTTCCAACTCCCTCCAACGGCTGTCATCGAAGAGCGCATTGCTTGCTTCGGGCGTATCTCCCAGGTAAAAATGCCATCCACTGTTGAAACATTCAGTTTCACGTGGGCTCCGGTCATTTTTCCGGCATGCATTAAATCCCGTAAGTACAATACCAAGCAGCAACAATATGGTTACTCTGTTTTTCATTTTCCCAAAGCTATCTTTTGAGCCTGACCGGTATAGACCACTTCAATCCCCTTAGCATCAAGATTTACTCCCTGCGGTCTGTTTTTATCCACACAGACGATATGGAAGGTGCGTTCCTGCAACATGCCATTGAATGACCCCTGCCTCTCACCAATTTCGAGTGTTTGTGAGGCATCGTCATAGCGGAAGTCGATGGTAGCAAAGGCTCCCTTTTCATAATTGTAATTCACTCCTTCGTCCTCGTATAGTGTAAAGGCGCCGTTTTTACCGGCAAAGAGATACAAGGTGATCTGTTCGGGCTTTTTCTCATCGGTATACTGAATTTCCGGACCAAACGGGATGATGGCCCCCTCTCTTATGAAGAGCGGTATGCGGCTATAGGGAGCATCAACTCGCTGCTTTTGCCCTCCCTCAATGAATGTCCCAGTATAGAAATCATACCAGCCGGTGGTAGCGGGAAAATAAACCTCCCGATCGGTAGCCTGGTAGGTATAGACGGGACAGACCATCAGTGAATTCCCAAACATATACTGATCGCCGATGTTATTTACATTCTGATCTTTGTTGAAATCCATCACCAACGCACGCATCATGGTGTAATCATTGAAATAGGTCATTCCGGCCATCGAATAGATATAGGGCATCAAACGGTAACGGAGTTTGTTGTAATAGAGCATCGACTGGTATGCGGGATGCCCCTCGGGAGCGATGTGAAAGATTTCTCTGTAGGGAAATTGTCCATGAGAACGGAACAAGGGGATAAAAGCTCCAAACTGCGTCCAGCGAGTGTTTAGCTCACGCCATTCTTTCAGATCCTCATTCTCAATTCCTGTCGCCTGAAAGTGACGTTGCGCCTGTTCATATCTTTTCTCCACACAGAAACCTCCGATATCCATTGTCCAGTAAGGGATACCGGATAAAGCAAAGTTAAGGCCAGCAGAGATTTGTGCTTTCATATCTTCCCAGCGGGTGCCAATATCACCACTCCACACTGCGGTGGAATAGCGCTGGATACCGGTAAAGCCCGAACGAGTGAGCAGAAATACACGGTCATCGGGATTCACACTTCGCTGTCCATCATAAATCGCTTCGGCATTGACCAGCGAATAGGCATTGAAGTATTTTGTGGAAGGGCCGAGCGCGGTGGGGCCGCACAGTTTCTTCCGGTAATCCATGTCGGTATTATCCCGGATATTGGGTTCTGAAGCATCCATCCACCAGGCATCCACACCCAGAGAATATAAGTTTTCTTCGAGCTGCTTCCAGAAAAGTTTGCGTGCCCCTTCGGCATAGGCATCATAAAAGGAGCCGATATAACCCTGTCCGATCCAGTCACGGATGCTGTCTTTGACTGCCTGTTGATACATCCAGCCGTTTTTGTCGAACGCTTTGTAATGATCTGTATTGACATAAAATTTGGGCCAGACGGAGATCATAATCCGAGCATTCATTTCATGTATTTTGTCAACCATCCCTTGTGGATCAGGGAATCGTTCTTTGTCGAACTTGTGGCTACCCCATTCCGGTTCCGGCCAATAGCTCCAATCCTGCACAATGTTATCGATAGGTATACTTCGTTTTCTGAATTCGGCGAGGGTTTCCACTATTTCGTCCTGTGTTTTATATCGTTCACGGCTTTGCCAGAACCCCATTGCCCATTTGGGCATAATCTGCGATTTTCCAGTAAGGCTCCTGTATCCGCTGATGACATCGTCCATGCTGTTGCCTGCCACAAAATAGTAATCGATGCCATTACCCATCTCGCTCCAGAGCGAAAGTTTATTCTGTTCTTCGTCCGAAACGGGACTTAATGCTTTCAATGCAATATAGGATATTTCGCCATCGGGCTCCCATTCTATGCGAAGAGGCACTCTTTCTCCTTTTTGAAAATGATGATCGAACTTATAACTATTTGGATTCCATGCAGTGCGCCAACGCGTCTCCACTACCGGTTCATTGTTGATATATACTCGGGTATAACCGGCATAATGGAGAAAGAAGCGATATAATCCGCTTTCCGGAGCTTCTATTTCGCCGCTCCAGACAACATTTGCGTGATTCAGATCAAAATTCTCGGGGAAATTATGGAGTAACGACAGAAACTGATAATCGAGCTTGCTCTCTTTGCGCACAATAGTTGTTTGTGAGGGATCATCCTTTTTCGTATATACAGCTGTGAGACCTCCCTCAGTTCCATCACTACCATAAAGTCTGAACTGATCGAGGTCGGCATAATCGCGCACGTCTCCAAATTTGGTCAACGAATAATTATCCCATACGATGCCATAATTTTTATTGGAAATGACAAATGGTATCGATACTTTGGTGTTGTATTGAAACAGTGATTCGTTTTTTCCTTTGTAATTGAAATCATCAGCCTGGTGCTGTCCCAAACCATAGAAAGCTTCGTCATCGGGTGATTCGAACAGTTGATGCACCGTGTAACCTTTGGTTCCTTCTACTTCAATGGGTGTCAATGTCTTTCCTCCACCTTTGTTTTCTCGCAGAAGAGTTTCACCTTTTTTGTTCAGAAATGCTATTTCACCCGTCGTTTTGTGAATAGTCACATCCAAAGAATCGGTGGACAGGATAATCAATTCTTCCTTCTCCTCCACATTGAACTTGTTCGACAAGGTTAATCCCGGTTTGGTTATCAAGCTCTTCTCTTTGGAAAAATCTTTCTGACCGGTAGCCGAAACGTGGATGACCTGCTCGTTGACGACCTGCAAGCGGATGGCTTGTACACCCGAGCTGTTTTCCTGTTTCAACCGAACGATGATTCCGTTTTCTATCCTCTCAAGTTCCGGAGAGGTGCAGGAGAAAAAAAAGAGGATACCCAATGCGAAATAAAAAATGCGCTTCATGTATTATAATTATTTTTTTTGTAAAATTAATCATAACCAGATAAAGTGCATCTTCTCTCTGTTTGCTCTTGCTGTTGGTTTTGTTAAGTGAGGGGGTTGTTTTGTTTCTGTAAACGATGTTAAATGTTTACAACTTTGCTTCGGCATCCCGGTCGGAAGGATGATCGGGGTATTTTAACTGGTCACGCTGGTATTGTGAGGGTAGAACGTCGAACTCCTCTTTAAAGTATTTGCTGAAATTTTTGGGATTGTTAAAGCCTACCTGATAGGCAATTTCGGAGATTTGCAATTGGCTTTCTCTTAACAATTGAACTGCCCGTTTGAGCCGGATAATGCGGATAAACTCAATCGGGCTTTTTCCGGTAATCGAGATCATCTTTTTATACAAATGGACCCTACTAATACCCAGCTCCTTACTCAATCTCTCCACCGAGAATTCGCTATCAGCAATGTGAGCTTCTACCAACTTGATGGCCTGCTTAATTAACTTCTCATCCAACGGGGTAATGGTAATTTCAGCAGGTTGAATTTCCATCTGGTTTTTGAATTTTTTCTGTCGGTAGGATCTCAACTCGAGCATTTTATTAATCCTGAGTAACAGAATATCGAAATGAAAAGGTTTGGTGATATAATCATCGGCACCGGTTTCCAGACCGTGGAGCTCCTGCTCCTTGGCGGTATGTGCCGTGAGCAGAATAATGGGGATGTGTGATGTGCGGAGGTCGTTTTTGACTTTTGCACACAGTTCATATCCGTCCATCTCGGGCATCATCACGTCGCTGATGATGATGTCGGGAGAAAATGCAATAATTTTTTCCCATGCCTCTTTTCCATTCGTAGCATCGATCACCGAAAAATCATTTTTTAGCGTATCGATCATGAAGTAACGGAAGTCATCGTTATCGTCTACCAAAAGTATCAGCGTTTCATTCCCTTGCTGGTCATTCTCTTTTTCTCCCATGGGTGCTTCCTCATCCCGGTTCCTCATCTGTTCTCTTTCTGCTGTCACCGGTCGTGACCCAATATATTCCAGCCTCTCTACCGGAAAATGAAGTACAAACAGGCTTCCTTTGGGCACGTTGTCATAGACCTGCACCGAACCTTTACAGAGAGAAACAAATTCTTTCACAATATGCAGCCCGATACCACTACCTGGAAAATCTTCGTTGTTGATTTTCCCTTGGTAAAAACGTTCGAAGATCCGTTTCTTCTCCTCATCATTTATTCCTATCCCATCGTCGATGACTCTTATTTCCAGCTGCTCCAACTCGTTATTGCCGACTTTGGGCAATAGCTTTGCCATGACATCCACAGCGCCGTTCTTCTCGGTGAACTTGATGGCATTGGAGAGAAGATTCATCATTATTTTACCCATTTTGTCTTCATCGTATACCATGTTCAATTCATCGAGTGAGGAGAAAAAAGTCAATCGGATGTTCTTCTTTTCGGCATACTCCATAAAATTATTGCAGGAATTTCTCAGGAATGAGATGATGTCGCCGTAGGATAAATTCAGCGCGTGTTCATTGACATCGCTCTTTCGGAAATCGAGCAGTTGGTTTACCATATTCAACAAACGGATGGCATTTTTATGAATCAAGGAGAGCTGTTGTTTTTCATGACTGTTGTCGGCAACCGACTTCATCATATTCTCCAGTGGAGAGAGGATAAGCGTGAGCGGCGTGCGTAGCTCATGACTGACATTGGTAAAGAAACGGAGTTTCATATCGTCTATTTCATGTTTCCGCTGTGCTTCCAGTTCAATCTGTTTTATTTTGAACTTCTGCTGTTCGTTTCGTATAATCGTGTAGCGTGCGAGCAACAAAATCAGTATCAACATGATTGAATAAAAGATATAGGCAAGAGGAGAGAGCCAGAAAGGTGGCTTTATGCGGATGTGCAGCACAGTTGATTCTTCACTCCAGAAACCGTCGCTGTTGGCAGCCTTCACCCTGAGGGTATAATTTCCCGGAGCAAGGTTGGTGTAAGTAACACTGTGCACACCATTGTCGGCGATCAACCAGTCTTTATTAAAACCTTCGAGCATATAAGCAAAGGTGGTCTTTTCGGGAAGCACATAATTCATGGCCGAGAATTCTACCGAAAAAACATTTTGCCTATATTTGAAGGTGACCTCTTTTACACGATTTAATTCCGATTCCAGGATCCTGTTCCCCTGATATACTGCACCCACCTCCACCTCTTCGTTAAAGAGCCTCAGCCCCGTAAAAAGGACTTTGGGTAATGTGGTGTTGTAACGGATGTTTTCGGGATTAAAGTAGTTGAATCCTTTTGTTCCGCCTAGCAGAATTTCTCCATCGGGTGTTTTAAATATCGATCGCAGGTTAAACTCGTGACTCTGCAGGCCATCTTCTTCGCGATAATTCACAAAAGAAAAGTGATACTCACCAGTGACAGAATGGACTTGAACCACGATATTCGACACGCCGTTTGAAGTGGTAATCCACATATTGTGCTGATTATCTTCGATGATACCGGAGATAACGTTACCAGCCAGACCGTCACTTTTGTATAATTGGGTGATCTGATCCTGTTTTGGATCCCAGATGTTCAATCCGTCCCGGGTACCTACCCAGATGAGCCCGCGGCTATCTTCATAGACATGATTCACATTGAGATTAGTGAAAACCTGATCTCCCTTGCGGTTGGACTGTAAAATCTCGAAACGTTCGCTTTTTATATCGAAGATTGTCACGCCAATGGCTGTTCCGAGTATCAAACGGTTGTCCTTTCCCACAAAGATCGATGAGATAAACTCCGATGATAGTTGTTGGGTAGTGCTGTTATTGAAGGTGGTAAACTGCCCATTGTCCGGGTTGAGGCGCTGCAAACCGCCGCCCAATGTACCAATCCAGATCATACCGGAACGGTCTTCTACAATTGACCAGACGTTGTCGTTGGCAAGACTGTTCGAATCATTTGGATCATGACGATAGTGGAGAAACTTCTTGCCATCGAAACAATCCATCCCCGACAGATAGGTACCGATCCATAATTTCCCGTTTTTTGCAGCACAGAGGCTGACAATCACGTTGCTCGTCAAAGTGGAATTATCGGAAGGATCATGGCTGTAAAGATGGGTGGCTCCGCTCTTTTTATCCAATTGCACCAATCCGCTACCATTGGAGCCGATCCATATATTTTCGTTCTGATCTTTGATGATGGAATTCACATCGGGTTTAAACTGATCGATCTTGTTGAAATAATGCAAATGATCGATGCCGAATTTATACATACTCTCACTGAAGTAAGATATCCCGTTTTTATAGGTACCCACCCACATTATATCTTCCTGATCGGCGTAAATACAATTGATGCTATTGTGCGCAATGCTTCGCTCATTGTAAAGCTGATTCTGTAAATTGGTCAGTTTATTTGCTTTTTTATCGATGATATCGATGCCACCATGGTCGGTTGCCATCCAGATTAACCCGGTAGAATCCTGCACGATATCCTGGATCATGTCACTTGACAGGAAAAAGGGGAAATCACTTTTTTTTGATCCCATCGACTTCCATTCTTTTTGCCTTGAATTATAACACCATGTACCCAATGGCATATCGGAATAAATCCAAAGGTCGTTTTCCGAATCGATAAAGGCCCGGAAGTTCTGGGCATTGTTGTGCTGCTGATGCTGGATATAGCTATCGGAGCGATAAATTCGCAAGGTGCTTTTGTCCATATACTGAATCAGCCCCGATTGAAAGACAAAAAGATAATCGCTTTCCGATTCTGTGAAATCGGTAATTGGGCCGGAACTTAAATTCCCGAGTTGCCCGTTTTGAGGGAAGAACACCAATTGACCGCTACCGGCATGGTATCTGTAAAGTCCTGAGATAGCAACATAACACCATATATTCTTGTCCTGGTCGATAAAAATGAGATCCGCCGGGCTGGTGATGCCCATTTCTTGCAGCAACATCGTGCTTTTCTCAAATTTTTCTTTTTCGGGATTGAAAACGGTGTATCCGTTGGCAGTATGAATCCATAATCGCCCGTTTATATCTTCCTGTACACTGTTGACCAGGTTGTCGGGTAATGAATATTCATCGTTGGGATTGTGAAAAAAAACCTTAAACTTATATCCGTCGTATCGGTTTAATCCGGATGCAGTGGAAAACCACATAAAGCCGTTGCTGTCTTTGAAAATGTGGTTAACCCGATTGTGCGAAAGACCGTTGCGAACCTCCAGCTGTTTAAAAAGCCAAGATGATTGGCCCAAAAGAGATGGGTAACTGCAGCAAAGGAATGAAAGCAGTAAGATAAAATAGCGTGATCTCATCATTGGTTCAATCTTTATGCCGGTCAATTTTCCGCAGTTCAGTGATTGTAGATTACTTGCTTTACAAATAATAGGCAAAGACTTTAGGAGAATGTTCAAAAATAGCCCTTTTTTCCCAGCTAACGAAAAAAGATGGATTATTATCCAAATATCCTCCGTCTTGCTCATGGGAAAAACATTCAACTTCTATCTATGTATTCAGAACAAACGACCAATGGGTGTGTGTAATTTTCCATTGACCGGACAAATCTGTTTTATAAACTTCTGTACAATGCATTCTGTATGACTTACTCTCTTGGCGAGCCTCATAATCATACATCAAAACGGCACAATCCGACATTACCTGAACCATAGGTTCTATCATGTCGTAGGAATCGATTTTGTTTTTCCCCCTGAAACCTTCATAATACTCTTCCAAGGCTTTCTTTCCAACGAATTTCTTCTCAAAAACCGGGTCGAAATATACGACATCATCAGAAGATAATTCCAAAAAACCATCAGGATTTCCATTATTCCATAGCTCTAATGCTTGTTTTTCTAAAGCGATGATGGTTGCTTTGATTTTTTCTATTTTATTCATTTCAAATGGTATATTACGTGTGTTACGCCGTTCTTATAATCCTTACCGAAGTAATGAAGTTATGCAAAGCTATCGCGGGACTTATGAGATAACAGTCTTTTGGGGGACCCGCACACAAACAGGCTGCCAAACTCAAATCATCCTTTATGATGTCCGTTTGTGTTTGTAGCGGAACAGCAGGGCAAACAGGAGCGTGATCAGCAGTGCATATCCGGCAAAGATAAACCAGACGCTCTGCCAGTCGCCCAACATCAGTGATTTCGTTTGTCCGTTCACCAGTACATCCTGCCAGTTTGTGTACTGATTCACGACCCATTGTGCACCCAAGGTGCCGATGGTGGCCCCGATGCCGTTGGTCATCAGCATGAACATACCCTGGGCACTGGCGCGTAGATGGTGAGGAGTCTCCTTATCCACGAAGAGCGATCCCGACACGTTGAAGAAGTCGAATGCCACGCCATAGACCAACATCGAGAAGATGAGCAACCAGACACCATTGCCGGGATTCCCCAGGCCGAAGAATCCAAAACGGAGTACCCAGGCAAACATGGCAATCAACATGACATTCTTGATCCCATATCGTTTCAGGAAGAAAGGAATCAGCAAGATGCAAAGAGCCTCTGATATCTGCGACAATGAGATCAGGATGTTGGCATGCTGCACCCCAAAAGTATTTGCGTACTGGGGTAATGCTTCAAAGCTGGCGATAAATGGATTGGCAAAGCCGTTGGTGATCTGCAGAGAGACACCCAGAAACATGGAAAAGATAAAAAACAGGGCCATCTTCCGTTGTTTAAACAACCTGAATGCATCGAGACCCAACGCCTCGAACAGCGTCTTGTCTTTCGTGTCGGTACTCACCGGGCAGTTGGGAAGCGTAAAGGCATAGGCTCCCAGAATAAGACCGATTACTGCACTCACCACAAACTGCATCGCAGAGGTTTGAAAACCGATGACATCCACCAGCCACATGGTACAGATAAAACCAATGGTGCCGAAAACACGAATGGGCGGAAACGCTTTGACTGTATCCATACCTCCCTTTTCGAGAATGGTATAAGCTACCGAATTGGATAACGCGAGTGTAGGCATGTAAAACGCGACACTCAGGGTATACAACGTAAAGAATAGCGAAAAAGAGACCTCTGTGCCGGCCTGGAGACCGTATAATCCAGTGGCTAGCATAAACGCTGCTGCCAGTAGATGAGACGCGCCCAGCAACTTCTGCGCCGGCACCCACCGGTCGGCAATGATGCCCATGATAGCAGGCATGAAGATCGATACAATCCCCTGCACAGAATAGAAGATTCCGATATGTGATCCCATACCGGCGGGACCCAGATAACGGGACATGGATGTAAGATAAGCCCCCCAAACGGCAAATTGGAGGAAATTCATGACGATCAGCCGAATTTTCAACGACATATATTTAAGATTTATTTATTTGTTCACTGTGTTCATGTTATGCGCGTTTCGCACCCTACGACAAACTACTACTGAATAAATACCGTGCCCCTGCAAAATCAATTCCTTTTGAGCCAGGGAGCCGGATTTAACTTGGTTGTCTTCTGCCACAACTGGAAATGCATGGCTGAAACATTGGTGTCGGGATCGGTAAAAATACGTCCCAGCGACTCTCCTGTTTTCACTTTATCGCCCTGTTTAACAAAAAGATCGTATATATTGGCATAAAATGTATAGTACTCACCATGTCGCACGATGACGCAGGTGTTGGAACCGGGGAATGAAAAAACCTTCGACACCTCACCATCGAAGACAGCCCTGATGCTGGCACCCTTTTGTGCCTGAATATCGATTCCGTTGCTGTTGGTGGTTACATTCCATTCGCTGTGCTTTTTGGCACCGAAGCTACCCACGATGGATGCCGTTCCTGTTACCGGCATGGGCAATTTTCCTTTGTTGGCCGCAAAGTTCTTCGACAGGTTAAAAGTTTCATCAGTGGTCCTGCTCCTGTCGGCCTCGATGCGCGGAGCAGCAGTCGTGGTACGGGTAGTTTTCTCCTCCGCGGAGGAGGAGGTGGATACTTCTTCGGTTTTCTTTTTGCTTTCGGTCTCTCGCGGTTCCTTTGCTGCCTGCTCGGCTGCCTTCTTACGTCGTTCTGCCTCTTTAGCCAGTCTCCTTTCCTCTGCCTCACGTTCCTGGCGGGCCACCTCTGCAGCGATAAGTTTTTCAATCTGGGAGTTCAGCTGATTCGCCCGTTGCTGCTTTTCTTTTAATGTTTTTTGAAGCTGTCGCTGCTGCCCACGTGCGGCAGTCATCTCTGACTGTTTTGTCTTTTCTTCTTTTTGCAGTCGTTGTTGTTCATCCTGCAGTGTAGAAAGGGCTTTTTCTTTATCGGCTTTCGCCTTCGCCAGCGATTCCTTTTTGACGGTTATCGCTGCATTCTGCTTTTTGATCTCTTCTGCCTGCGACTTCTGCCACCGGGAATACTCGCGAAGATACTGCATTCTGCGCAACGATTCTCCGGGTGATTTTCCGGAAAGCACGAAGAATAATTTGTTTTGGCTTACATTGTGTTTCAACATCCCCTGTATAGCCTTGGCATAGTTGTCTTGTTTCTGCTTCAGTTCTTTGTTGAGTCGAACAATTTCTGCCTCCAGCCGTGTTTCCTCCTGCCCAAGGGCTCTAATCTCTGCCTGTTGTGCGGCAATAAGATCTTTGCGTGCAGATATCTGCTTATTGATCAGATTAATGCGATCGAGTATGGTGGTCGTTTGCTTTTTGACATCGAGAAACAGCTTGTTCGTATTTTTTATCTCTTCCTGTAAAAGCTGCTGTTGTTTCTGTAATCGTTCTATCTGCGGGTTTTGAGAGAACGAAAAAAACCATGTCAATATAAAAAAGGATATGATAAAAAGCCGTTTCATGCGATATTCTTTACACAAAAGCATCTGGATGACTCATCTACTGCACGAGGATGACTCATCCTGATGTTATTTATTTTGAGAAAAGATTTTCAAGATCTCATCCACTGTTGTTCTCGTATAACCAGAAGGCACATTTAATGGGAGTTGCAGCAATTCATTGGTACCTATATCTGAGAAGAGCAGTTCTGCGTTTACTTTTCGTGAGGAGGAAGAGAGGGTAATTTGCATCTTAGTGGGAAAAATCAGATCATTCTGCACAATAAAATTGTGATATCCCCACTGCAGCGATTGCTTTTTCTCCGGCTGCATCAGATGTGTAAAAGTAATGCGGTCGTCACCGTTCACGGTAAAGGAGTAGTCGATGTTCGATTTCGGATCCTTTGATGTGATGTAATAGTATTGATCGGAGGTTTGTGTATATTTGAATTTTCGGTAGTCGGATGATTCCACTCGCTCCTTTCCCGGCACAAAAAGAGTATTGGTAAAGACCGACTGTAAGGTGTAAAAATCGAACCCCACGGGATACATCTCTTTCAATGAAGCAATGGATTCCATTACGTATCGTTTATTCATTCGGTCTACTACCATCACTGTATCGGGATTGATATAAAACCGGAACATTTCTACTCCAAACAGCGGCTGTATAGATATTTGTAGTGCTTTGTCCTTGACGATTCTGATGTTCGCCCTGGAACTCATTGATTTAGTACCATTGGTGAGATTCATATTCAATTTTGCAGTAAATGTAGTATATTGAAACTCACTAGAGATGATATCATTAAAAAGCTGATTATTGGCTTTATCCGCTACAGGTGAAATGGAATAGACAATCCGCTGCCGGGGCTTGCAAGCATGGAATGCCAGACCCGTAAAAAGGCAAAGAAGTAGTATCTGTGTAAAACGCTTGGTGTTCATGATGGATCACTAATTACAGAATATTTTATAATCTTTGATGGCATATATACCATGAGCATTCATTTATAGTAGAGATCATAATTTCCCTGATCGAATTTTCTTTTTCAGTCTCTTTGAGTCTTTATCAAGCTCACGGGCTTTCTTCCACTGTTCCAGGGCTTTCTCTTTTTCACCCGTTTTGTAGAGTACATCGCCATAATGTTCAAAGACATCGGCTGAGGGGCTTTCCTTACTGTATTCAATTGCTTTCTCAATATAAATTTTAGCCATTGTATACGCTCCCTGTTCATACAATACCCAGCCATAGGTATCGAGGAAGGTAGGATTCATTGGTTCCGCCTTGATGGTGATGCCACTCATTTGTTCGGCCTTATCGAGATTCTTCTTTTCCAATGACAGGTAATAGCTGTAATTGTTTAAAACAGAAAGATTCTGCGGATGTAACTTTAACGCTTTTTCATAACTCTGGAAAGCAGTTTCCTTGTTTCCCAGAAAATAGTTCAAATCGCCAATCTGACCATGGAAGTCTGATTCCAACAGCGGGTTGATGATTACTGCCTTTTGCACGCCCTCTTCAAAAACGCTCAATGCCTCTTTATATTTTCCCTGCTGATAGTAGGCGGCACCCAGATAGTAATAAAATTGAGGTTCCTGCGGGAGATGTTTCAATGCTTCGGTAGTAATCTCTCTGAGCTTATCCATATCTTCATCCGGCAAAACAATTCGAATCATCTGATCATATCCCGTAGGATCGGCAGGATTGTCTTTGGTGTAGATATCGAACTGCTCCATGGCCCCTTCTTTGTCGTCCTGCAACAACAATACGTTCCCATAGATCATATTCAACTGGGTGTTGTTGGGATATTGCTCAAAAAGTGTCTCAAACAACTGGTTGGCTTGTTTCAGGTCCTGTTTCTGTTGCTGCAAAATACCCAGATAGCGTGTGAGGAGCTGCAATTTGGTCTCTACATCGAGAGAGGAGCCTGTGATAGCTTGCTGCAGCTCGGCCTGTGAAGCAGCCTTGTTGTCGGTTTTTTCGTAATAGTTGACCAGGGAAAGAATCAGTGCCGGATAATTCCGGTCAACCTCTCTGGCCTGTTCATAATATTGGAGCGCTTTTGCAGGCTGATTGTCTTCCAGATAAAGGTCACCCATGAGCACAAGATACCTCGGATCATTCCGGTTTTTATCGATGATCTGTTGGATTTCCTCGAATGCCTTTTCCTTTTTATCCATCAATGAGTAAAGACGATACTTGTTCATGGTGATCACTTCAGACAACCCGGTACTCCTCTCGAGTTTATTGAGGGTGTCAATGGCCTCCTGCAATTCCCCATTGTCGGCAAGTGCGTTTGCCAGTTCGTACTGAAGTTCCGGTTTGTCGGGATGCCGACCGGTCAGCGTTCGGTACATATCCACCACTTCCTGCTTTAAGCCAAGCTCCTTGCTCAAACTGGCAAGCATCATGTTGTAATAATAATTGGCAGTGTCGTAGTGGACGGCCTTCCGGAAGAATGCAAGTGCCTCGTTTTTCTGTTGCAGTACATTATAAAATGTGCCCATTTCTACAAGTACGTTGGCATTGGTAGAATCCAGTGCGTAGCAGTGTTGAAAGAGATCAAACGCCTCATCGTAACTACCCTGTGCTTTGGCATTCAAAGCCTCATAGAAAAACAGATCGAATTTCCGTCGTTCTTTCTCATCCAGATACAACGTCCCGTCATTCTTTTGTGCCAAGGCCTTAAAAGGTACCATCGCAGTTAGCAGGAAGAACAATAGAAATGAAAAAAATATGCGGTGTATCGCTTTTGTATGGGTCATTTGTTACTTCGGTATTACTTTTTTCCGGTGTGGCCGAACCCGCCTGTGCCCCTTGCTGTTTCTGCCAGCGAGTCGACTTGCTCCCATTCCACCTTCGCGTGTTGTGCAACAACCATCTGGCAGATGCGTTCACCGTCGTTGACGACGAACTCTTCGTTGGAGAGGTTGACCAGGATAACCCGAATCTCTCCGCGGTAATCGGCATCGATGGTTCCCGGTGCATTCACAATGCCAATTCCATGCTTGATTGCCAGGCCGCTGCGGGGGCGAATCTGCGCTTCATAGCCAATGGGTAGCTCCAGATAGATTCCTGTAGGAACCAGCGCCCGCTCCAGTGGTTTCAATATGATCGGCTCAGCGATGTGAGCTCGTAAATCCATGCCTGCAGAAAAAGCAGTGGCATATTCGGGAAGGGGATGTCGCGACAAGTTGACTATTTTAATTTTCATTCGAAGAATCTTTCAGTTTGATGATGCGAATTTATACAATTCCGAGGAATAAAGGGCCAAATTGATGAAATTTAAGCAAATTAGAGAAGGCTGCAGACCAAAAACAAAAATTATGCTATCTTTGCGTCTATGAGCGCACAAGATGATCTACTGGCCAAATTGCGGCAAACATTGAACGAGCAGGGCATCGACTCGTTTCACATCCTTGAGGATCTGGTTCCCTTGGAGGAGCAGATGGATTATTTCCGTTATTTCGACAAATTGAGAAGAGAGAATAATCCCTTTGTGCGCGACGAAGAGATCTCAGTCTTGTTTTCGCCCGACGAATCGATTGAGCGCAAAAAAAGAAGTCTGAGTCTGCTGGCCTCAATTCCCGATGTGGGAGCATACCGCTCGATAGAGACTTACCACAGCAGTCCCCTGGAGCCGGAACTATCTCACTGGTCCTCCATGGCACTTGTCAGCAGCCGCATTATACTGAGTTCCGATTTGTCGGGACATCAACAGGTTTATATCTCCTCGGGACTGGGAGGGCAGGACAAGAAACTACGTTTTTTCGCGCTGTTTACCACCCCGGAAAGAGAAGCATTCACGGTGCTACACAAAGAAATTGTGGAACGTGAATTTATCTTTCAGCTTCAAAAAGCCGAAGTAATCATTGAGAAATTCGAAATAAAAGATAACTATTTCACTATCCTGATGCTCTTTTCATTCGAAAAGGATGCCAAGTCTATTCTCAATGAAGCTGTGACCGAATGCAACCAGTATGGCAACTTCCTGGATCCAAAGTTTCTTTTTACAAATGTAAAAGTATTGAGTGAAAATGAAATAATGCACTTACTGGAGAAAAAGCAACCCGATAATATCTAACTTTAGAGTTTTCAGCCGAATCCCTTTGTGACTTTTTTAGATTTATCCACCAACCTTTATCCGATTTATTTTTAATGAATCTTAATAGCAGCATGCTGAAGTTATCATTATTTTTGCAGTGAATAAGATAACAGAGCATGAATGAAAATAATGATGTAGTCAATGTCGGCGGTCCTTCCACGCTGATGGAAACACTGGGTATTGAGTTTACGCTTCTCTCCCCGGAACGTACGGAAGCGGTAATGCCGGTCGGCAGACACGTGTGCCAGCCATTTGGCATACTTCACGGAGGAGCCACATTGGCCCTTGCCGAGTCGGTGGCCGGACAGGGGTCGCTACTCCTATGCGAATCAGACGAGGTGCCCGCAGGCATACAGGTAAGCTGCAATCATGTCGCTTCCGCGAGGGAGGGTGACAAAGTACGGGCCGTGGGCACGATCATACACAGAGGTCGCTCCACCCACGTATGGAATATTGATATCTTTACCACTTCCGACAAGTTGGTTTCTTCCGTAAGGGTGGTAAACAGCATATTAAAGAAGAAATGACCGACACCTACAAGTATCAACTTCTGGACGCCCTGATCGAACAGAACGCCAGTTTCGCAATTTTCAGGCTACCAGGTGAAGCAGAACCCCGCTTTGTAATGCAGATGTCAGGCGAACCTTCTCTCTTCGAAGACATCGATGCACTAAATGGGCAGCATGGTTTCGTGATTGCTCCCTTCCGAATATCCAATGAAACGCCGGTGATCGTGATCCGCCCCGATTGCCGTGATCTTGCTGAAGTGGAGGCCTCTTTTGTAAAAAAGCAAACGGGAAAGAGAAAGGGAGTGAAACACAAGAATATCGAGAAAAGTGAATACACCCAGCTATTTCAGCGTTTTCACCAGCCACTGACTGACGGTACGATAAAAAAACTGGTACTCTCAAGGAGTAAAACCGTTGCCAGAAAAAAAGGATTTTCCCCAGGTCAAACTTTTTTCCTGGCTGCAGAGAAATACAGCCATGCTTGTGTTTTTCTGTTTCACACCCCCCAAAGTAGCACCTGGCTGGGCAGTACACCCGAAATACTGCTGTCGGGTGCGACTACCAACTGGCAGACAATGGCGCTTGCAGGCACACGTTATCCCTACTCTGAAGCTGTCTCATGGGACGACAAGAACCTACGTGAACAACATCTGGTCACCTCCTACCTGTTGCATCAGCTCTCCACCTTTCAAATTACCCCGGAGATAAATGGCCCCTACACCTCCAAAGCGGGTAACCTGGCACATTTGCGAACCGATTTCAACTTTTTCCTTCCCGACGAATCGAAAATCGGAACCCTGTTAAAGGCGCTCCATCCAACCCCTGCCGTCTCCGGTCTGCCCAAAGAGGAAGCTTTTCAGTTTATCCTGGATCACGAAGGATATGACCGTCGTTATTATACCGGATTCCTCGGTATGCTGGAACCAAAGGCTGAAACCAATATCTATGTAAACCTCCGGTGCTTGGAAATCGGAAAAAGTTCGCTTACTTTGTTTGCCGGTAGTGGCTTAATCTCCTCGTCCAACTGCAGGGATGAATGGAAGGAAACGGAAAAGAAGCTGGAGACCATGGCAAGTATTGTCAATTAAGATTTGAGAATGTATTCAGACAAGAAAAACGTTTTACAACTGGTGGCATTGCTTAAGGCACATGGCATCACACACATTGTACTCTCTCCCGGGTCACGCAATGCTCCGCTGATTCATTCTTTTGCTAGCGACAGCGATTTCACCTGCTACAGCGTGGTCGACGAGCGAAGTGCCGGCTTCTTTGCATTGGGAGTCATTCAGGCCCTCAGCCGCCCCGTCGCAGTATGCTGCACTTCCGGTACAGCCGCACTCAACCTGGGCCCCGCAGTAGCCGAGGCCTTTTATCAGCAATTGCCGTTGCTGGCAATTACCGCCGATCGGCCCCTTGCCTGGACAGAACAGCAGGACGGACAGACCATCCCCCAGCGTGAACTCTTCGGAAAACTGGTTCGACATGCGGTACAGCTACCGGAGGTGAGCAACCCCGAAGAGGAATGGTATTGTAACCGCCTGATCAATGAAGCCATTCTCAGTCTCGACAATGGAGAAATGGGACCGGCGCACATCAACATACCTTTATCCGAGCCGTTGTTTGAATTTGGCGCAACAACCCTTCCCCTTATACGAGTCATTCGTAGCACCAAACCACGTTACCTCATTCCTGGGGAGGCAGAATATCGTAAACGTTTCCATGCTTTTACCAAACGGATGATTATCGTCGGCCAGCTGCCACCGGGAAATGGTCTGGATGATCTCTTAAAGAAGCTCGCTACCGACCATAATGTAGTCGTACTGGCCGATCACCTGGCCAACATCTCTGGTGTCGATAATGCCCGTTTCGACGTGGTTTTACGCGGCGCCGTGGAGAAAGTAGCAGAGCATTTGGTCCCCGAGTTGGTAATCACCCTGGGCGGTCACGTCGTTTCCAAACGATTGAAACAATTTATACGCAACGCTCCGATCTGTGAGCTGTGGCAAATTGCCCCCTCAGGAGAGGTGACCGATACGTTTCAGAAGGTAACCGATATTGTGCGAAGTGATCCGGCAACATTCCTGCATTACCTGGTAGAGACGCCCTCGGATGACATATCAGCTCTCCAGCATCATCGTTCAACCGAATCAGATGATCGTTCCTCTCTATTCACCGAGGCGTGGAAAAGAGCTTGTGACACCGTCACCCGACCGGAAGCAGGCTACTCCGACCTTTTCGTCGTGGATAAGCTACTGCAGAAGCTACCCGAATACAGTTCACTCCAGCTGGCTAACAGCCATAGTATCTACCTGTCCCAATTGTTCGATATTCCCACTTCGGTACATCGTTTCTGTAACAGGGGCACAAACGGCATTGAGGGATCACTTTCCACGGCAGTGGGCTATGCTACTGCATCTAAACGACTCACCCTCCTGCTGACCGGCGACCTCAGCTTCTTTTATGATATGAACGGCCTCTGGAACCGGCACCTCACGTCCAACCTGCGCATCCTACTGAACAACAATGGCGGGGGAGGCATCTTCGACACGCTGCCTGGGCTCAACCAATCTGAAGTACTCTCCAGCTACATTACAGCAACCCACACAACCACAGCAAAAGGGTGGGCAGAGCAGCAGGGTTTCACCTATCTCTCTGCAAGTAATGCTGAAGAACTGCAAAAACAATTACCCCTGCTTTTGAACCCCGAAAGTAATTCACCTGTTATACTGGAAGCCTTCACTACTATAGAGAAGAACAGTCAGGAAATACAATTCTATTATCGTCAACAAGAAAAAAAGAGATTATGAGTGAAAGAAAATGGACCACCATAAAAGAATATGAAGATATTCTCTTCGATTATCACCACGGCATCGCCCGCATCACGATCAATCGTTCCCGTTATCGCAACGCCTTTACGCCCACCACCACCGGAGAAATGAGCGATGCTCTGCGCATCTGCCGTGAGATGGAAGAAGTAAGTGTGGTGGTGCTCACCGGTGCCGGAGACAAGGCCTTCTGCTCGGGGGGCGACCAGAATGTGAAGGGAAAGGGAGGATATATCGGCAAGGATGGCGTACCGCGCCTCAACGTGCTGGATGTGCAGAAGCAGATCCGCTCCATCCCCAAGCCGGTGATTGCCATGGTGAACGGCTATGCCATTGGCGGCGGACATGTGTTGCATGTAGTGTGCGACCTGACCATTGCATCCGACAATGCCATCTTCGGGCAGACCGGACCCCGCGTCGGCAGCTTCGATGCCGGCTTCGGGTCCTCCTACCTGGCACGCATCGTGGGACAAAAGAAGGCACGCGAGATATGGTTCCTCTGCCGCCAGTATAACGCACAGGAGGCACTGGAAATGGGGCTGGTGAACAAGGTGGTACCCTTTGACCGTCTGGAGGATGAGGTGGTGGAGTGGGCAGAGACGATGATGCAACACAGTCCCTTGGCTCTTCGCATGATCAAGGCGGGACTCAATGCCGAGCTGGACGGACAGGCCGGTATTCAGGAGCTGGCAGGCGATGCCACCATGCTCTACTACCTGACCGAGGAGGCACAGGAAGGGAAGCAGGCCTTCCTGGAAAAGAGAAAACCGGATTTCAAGAAATTTCCCAAACTACCCTAAGACAATAAGTTTAATTTTCAGACCTATTTCTCCAGAATATACAACAACTGAAACCTGAATAAAAGTACATGTTTGCCATAGAGATCATCCCCTACAAGCTTCAGTTCAAACAGCCGGCAGGTACCTCGCGCGGCATCTACCGGGAACATCAAATATGGTATGTGGTGTTCCGTGACGAAGCAGATGATACACATTATGGCATCGGGGAGTGTGCGCCGCTACATGATCTCAGCTGTGACTATGATGCAGGGTATGCCGACCGTCTGGCGACTTTCTGCCGGATCACGGAAAAGGAACAGCAGGTCAACACCGAACTCCTTCGTGATCGTCCTTCCATCCTGTTCGGTATGGAGACAGCCATGTGTCACTATCAGCAACGTTCATGGCAGCTTTGGGATACCCCTTTTAGTCGGGGTGAGACAGGAATCACCATCAACGGCTTAATCTGGATGGGGGAGTTCCGTGAAATGATGCAACGAATCGAATCGACACTGGAGAAAGGTTTTAACTGTATCAAACTAAAGATCGGAGCGATTAATTTTGAAAAAGAACTAACCCTGTTGCAATTTATCCGCAGCCACTATTCCGCCAAGGAGGTGGAATTGCGTGTGGATGCCAACGGAGCCTTCAGCAGTGGAGAGGCAATCGAAAAGCTGCACCGGTTGGCCGAAATGGATATTCACTCCATTGAGCAGCCCATTCGGGCCGGACAATGGAAAGAGATGGCTCTGTTGTGTGGCTCTTCCCCCATTCCCATTGCGCTGGATGAAGAGCTGATCGGCATCCACCATCCCGCGGAAAAGAGAAAAATGCTGGAAACCATCCGGCCGCAATATATCATCCTCAAGCCAACCCTGCACGGGGGAATCAGCGGATGCAACGAATGGATTACGAGGGCCAATGAGCTGGGAACAGGCTGGTGGGTCACCTCAGCACTGGAGTCGAATATCGGCCTGAACTGCATAGCACAATGGTGTGCCACGCTCAACAACCCACGTCCGCAAGGGCTCGGAACAGGCTCTCTCTACACGAACAACATTCCGCTTCCCCTGGAGATCAGGAGAGACCGACTTTGGTTTGAGCCGGCAGGAGTTTTTCCCGATCTGAAAGAAATTCACGATAACCATGAATAAGATACGGATTGCCAGGAAAATATTCACTGCGAAGGAGATTCTTGCAGCGCAGCATGTCGGTTTCTTCGCACAGTCACCCTTCCATCAACAGCTTCTCCTTTTTCTGCATGAATGGTTCTCTCCAGAAATAACCATCAACTTGCAGACATCAGGTTCTACCGGCCTGCCCAAACAGATTACCGTACGCAAAGAACAAATGGTCCAAAGTGCCAGGATGACCTGCGAATTCTTTCAACTGAAAAAGAATGAAAAGGTGCTGTTGTGTTTGCCGCTTGATTATATTGCCGGGAAAATGATGGTGGTGCGCGCCATCGTGGGGGAACTTGATCTATGGCCGGTGATACCATCCGGTCATCCACTGATTGAGACAACTTCGGCATTTGATTTTGCAGCAATGGTACCGTTACAGGTGTACAACGCACTTCAATCGCACGAAGAGAAACAGCGGTTATCTCAAATAAAAAGGGTAATCATTGGCGGTGGAGCCATCGACCCGCAACTGGAAGAGGCACTGAAAGAACTGCCAAATGCGATCTACTCCACGTATGGCATGACCGAAACAGTATCGCACATTGCACTGAGAAGACTCAACGGGGAGAATGCATCCGGCTATTATACCCCACTCTCGGGTGTCAGCCTGAAACTGTCCGAAGAACAGACGTTGGTTGTCCACGCACCATATGTGGCCAATGAAACGCTGGTTACCAAAGACATCGCTGAAATCCGCCCCGATGGTGCCTTCCGCATTCTGGGAAGAAAAGACAACGTGATCAACACGGGTGGTATCAAGGTACAGGCAGAAGAGGTGGAAAGGATATTACGACCCTGTATAAAGGGGAACTTCGCGATCACCGCAATACCGCATCCCCGGCTGGGAGAGGCAGTTGTGTTGATGATTGAACCCACAAACAATCCCGACATCCTCAAAAGGGAGATTGAAAAACTCCTGCCACGTTATCAGCAGCCCCTCCATATCCTTGTCGTTGATGCTATTCCCCAAACAGGGAGCAGCAAAATCGATCGTGCAGCCACAAAAAAACTGGCAATGAAAATAATTCCAATGCCAGACTCTATTGAATAATCAGCGCTATAAACGCGATGATTGTTTATTCTCCTTTTCGGGGGCGACGCAATCGGGGTTCCTTTCTCTCTGGGTTACCTGGTCTCCTTTCCCGGTCTCCATTTGAAACATCGCCTAAACGGCCGGGTGTTCTTTTTTTGAAGTCACGTGGTTTGTCCTCTTTTCCAAAAGCAGGTTTACGATCCTTATTACCGGGACTATATGACCGTTCACGCGTTTTGTAATCTTCCCGAGAAGCGCCACCACTATCTTTGCTCCGGGCATCGAATGAGCGTCCCTTTTGTTCGCGCTCTTTATCGGATCTGAAACCACCCGGCTTACCTCCTCTTTCGCTGCTTCGTTCTCGCGGGGAGCGTTCTTTATTGAAAGATCTTTCTCCCATATTGCGGCTACCCCCATCATATCGTTCGCCCGGTTCACGCCTTTTTTCATCGGGGCGTCTTGTTGTTTTAAAGGATCTTTCACCTCTTCTTTCGGGCCGCGCTTCTCTGTCTGGACGGTCGAACTCGCTCCGCCCTTCATTCTCTCTCTCGGCACGCTTTGAACGACGGTATCCCTCTTTCGAGTTACGGTCGGCCTGGTAATCATGTCCTCTGCGCCGTGCATGATCGGTCTCCTCTACAGAACGTTCCCTGCGTTTTCCCGAGAAAATTTCATATTCACGCATCTCACACTCCAGCGCCCCATTGTAGAGAAAGAAACGACGAGTGTGCTTCAGGCCGATGGCATCGAACGACTCTTTTCTATAGCTCAGGATATAGGCATTGAAACCAGAAAAAACATGCTTGAGCCGTTCACCGATCATTGCGTAGAGTCCCTCCAGCTCATCCACTTTCAAACGCTCCCCATAGGGAGGATTGGTGATCAGCACCCCTTCTGAAGCCGGGGCTTCAGTATATTGCTGAAAAGGTTTTACGCTCAGTTGGATCTGTTTCTTTAATCCGGCATTTTTGATATTCTTCTCGGCAATGGCAATGGCCTGTGACGAGATGTCGGAGCCGATGATGGGGTGCTTCAATTCGTGTGTACCGGAATCATCGTTGTAGATACTGCTGAAGAGCTCCTCATCGAAATCTTTCCATTTCTCAAAGGCAAAATGTGGCCGATGAATGCCCGGGGGGATGCCCATGGCAATCATCGCGGCTTCAATCAGGATCGTACCCGACCCACACATGGGATCGATAAAAGCAGTCTCTCCCTTCCAGCCCGATTTCAGAATCATCCCGGCAGCCAGTACCTCGCTGAGCGGCGCTTCGGTCTGTCCAACCCGATACCCCCGTTTGTGAAGCGACTCACCAGAACTATCGAGCGAGAGGGTACATTTGTTGTGCGAAACATGGATATTGAGCACCACGTCGGGGTTTGTGAGGCTCACCGAAGGACGTTTGTCATACCGTTCTGCAAACCAGTCGGCAATGGCATCCTTCACCTTATAGGCCACGAACTTCGAGTGAGTAAAGATATGGGAATAGACCACCGCATCGATCGAAAAGGTGGTGTTCAGCGTAAGATAATCATCCCAGTTAAGCTGTTTAATGGCTTCATAAACCTCATCGGCGGTTTCTGCCTTGAAGTTGTATATGGGTTTAAGTATGCGCAAAGCAGTGCGACAATGCAGGTTGGCTTTATACATCATTGCCTTGTCACCGGTAAAGGAGACCATGCGGGTACCAATTTCCACATCATTCGCACCCAGTTCAATCAATTCCTCGGCCAGCACATCCTCCAGCTCTGCCATGGTTTTAGCAATCATCGGAAATTGATCATTATGTCCGTTTCCTTCTTCAACAGGCAATGGCAGCTGCCGGTTCTCCGTTATTTTATTCACATTAAGCAAGCGTTCCTCTTCGTTCATCCTTTTCAACTAAATAAGGGTACAAAGATAGTGTTTTTACGCGTCACAATTTCACCTTTATCTTCTTCTGCTTCGATTCATTGCCAAATGCGTCGAGCGCAGTAACCACATAGGTATATTTCTGTTCACCTCCTTCGTAAGGGAGTACGAAGAAATTATCGGGTGTTACCTGCAGGATATTTTCTGCCCGGTTGATATCTACTTTTTCGTTGTGAGCAAATCGATAAATCACATACTTCTGCGCCATCTCGGGACGGGAAGCTATTTTTTCATGCTCCCACGCAAGGAAATGCATGTCTTCGGTAAACACCTCTGCGAGTTTTCTCACGGTGCCGGGGCGGCCATCATGCATGTGGGTATAAGCTGGCACCAACGCTTTTGCACGATGTACATCGGTTTTCAGCATCCCGGCAATCCCCTCAAAATCATCCAGAATCTGATAGCCGTACCAGTAGCAATTGCCATGTACAAATGGCATTTCACGTGTTTGACGAATTTTGGTTTGCAGTTCGTTTTTGTCGATACTACGCTTCAAATCCTGTCCAATATAGAGATGTTGTCCAAAATTATTCTCGTTCCACCAGTGTAACAACGTGGTATAATCGGCCGCGGCGTGCCCTATCTCCCAGTAAAGCTGCGGTAAATTGTAATCGATCCATCCCTTTTCTACCCACAGTTTGATATCGGCATAAAGGTCATCGTAATTCTGCAGCCCGTTTGTATCACTCCCATTGGGATCATTTCGTTTGTTTCTGTAGATACCGAAAGGACTGATACCGAAGCGCACCCAGGCTTTAGTACCGGCAATGGTATATTTTATTTGCTGAATCAGCAGGTTCACGTTGTTTCGGCGCCAGTCGCCTCGCTGTAACGGAGAAAATCCCTGTGAAGCAGCATACATGCTGAAACTCTTGTCATCGGGGAAGGGGGTACCGGCAATGGGGTAAGGGTAGAAATAGTCATCCATGTGAATGGCATCCACGTCGTACCGGGAAACAATATCGCGCACCACCTCACAGATAAAACTTCGGTTTTCGGGTAGTCCCGGATCGAAAAAGAGTTGGTTCCCATACTGCACAAATCGTTCGGGATAGCGTTCATAGATATGTCCCTTTGCCAGCTTGTTGCTGATATTTGTTTTCACTCGGTAGGGATTCAGCCAGGCATGCAGTTCCATTCCACGCCGATGACACGCTTCAATCAGGAAGGCGAGCGGGTCGAAAGAGGGGTCGTCGGGAGCTTTACCCTGCACCCCGGTAAAGAAACGGCTCCAGGGCTCCAGTTCCGATTTGTAGAAAGCATCCGCTTCGGGACGTATCTGAAAAATGACCACATTGATACCGGCTTCGTCCAGCTTACGCACCATTTCAGAAAGGTAATGCTTCATGGCGGCACTGTTCATCTGCTGATAACGTGATTGTCCCACAGTCTGTATCCAGGCACCCCGGAACTCCCGCTTGGGCATGAAATCGGTTTGTCTCGTCAGTGCCGTTTTGGGGGTACCGCAGGCCGCAAAGAAAAGAATTAGTAAAACAACAAGGATGGATTGGATACCTTTGATCATATGGAATGGATTATGATTTTCTCAGGGAATAAATATAAAATCATTGGCTTCAAGCAATTGCTCTGTAGGCGGCTGTTTCGGATAGACCACGATGCGGCTGAAATGAGGAAATCTACTCTCTAATCGACCGGGGAGGCTGTCCAGAACAGGAATATGAGAAATATAACCACTATGGGCTGAGATCAGTATGATCAAATCATCTTTCCTGATTTGATCACCACAGGTGAGCGGGTTGTCCCAGTCCTGAAAGGGTTGTAACATGAAGTGCCCTGTTTTTTTCTGATCGGCGATAATCTGCTGTGTATCTGGATGTCCTAGATGCAACACCGGGATTGATAGCTCCGTGGATAGTTTGGAGACCTTATTGACCCACATGGCAAAACCTTCTTCCTTCTCGGCCTGGGGAGGAGAGATAACTACAATTCGCTTATGGTTAATCAGTCGTTGCTCTACGTGACAGACCCACAGGTTTTTATCCACATAACGGATGATCTGTTCAATTTTCTCTCCCAGCAGCTTATCCCATAATCCGGCTTTACCGGGCCAGCCAAGTATGACCAAATCGGTCATGGTCTCACGGGCTATTCTTGTGATCCCATCAGCAGGATTGTGATCAATGGTGGTGAGGATGTCCACATTCACTTCAGCCGCCCGTGCAGTAGATACAAACTCCTGCAGCTTCTTTCGGAAGTTGACAATATTCTTTTCAGCCTCTTTGTTGTTGGGCACTACGCCCAACAATGAAATGGGATTAGCCGATTTTTTGTCCTTCAGCAAAAGAGCGAGTTGCACGTGATAGCCAATGTTGGTGGGATTGGCGATGGGAACCAAAATTTTTTCTTCAGCAAAATGACCCATGGAGGAGGGCGACAAAGGTGCATTTTCTTCGCTAATGGCGATCTTTCGTCCGGCTCGCTGCGTGAAAACAGATGCCACAATGCAGGTGAGCAGAATCAGAATGATGGTCCCGTTGAGGATATATTCATCCAGAATACCGGCTCTGTATCCCACAAGAATGATGGCCAGTGTGGCGGCCGCGTGTGAACTGCTCAACCCGAAGATTAGCCTTCTCTGGGTAGCCGAATAGTGGAATGTTTTTTGTGACGCCAGTGCAGCCAGCCACTTCCCTGCTATAGCCACAATGGTTAGTACCGTAGCCACAATCAGGGTACGTGGTCCGTCGAGCACGACCGATATGTCTACAAGTAAGCCAACAGATATGAGGAAGATAGGAATAAACAGCGCGTTTCCAAAGAACTCAATGCGGTTCATCAATGCCGAGGAATGGGGAATGAGCTTGTTTAAAGCCAGTCCCGCCGCGAATGCACCTATTATCGGCTCTATACCACCCAGCTCAACCAAAAAACCGGCTGAAAAAACAACAAATAAGACGAAGATGAAATTGGTATATTTCTCGGAATCTGCTTTTTGAAAAAACCACCTGGCTATACGGGGTGTAATCAGGAATATAATCACAGAAAAAACAATCAAGGAGATCAACAGTTTCAGCAGAAAAAACAGGTCCAGTCCGCCGTCGCTGTTTGAAAGCACCGCTGCCAGAATAATCAGCACCGCCGTATCGGTGAGAATGGTACCCCCTACCGTGACAGCCACCGCCTGATTGCGGGCGATACCCAGACGGCTGACAATGGGATAAGCAACCAGAGTATGGGTCGAGAACATGCTAGCAGTGAGAAAACTGGCATTTACATCATAACCCAACAGGTAATAACATACCGGATAGCCAATCAGCAGTGGAATAATAAAAGTGTAAAATCCAAAGATGAGGCTTTTGTTTTTGTGCTGCACAAATTCACCCAAATCGAGCTCCAGTCCAACAATAAACATGATGTAAAGCAGGCCGATGGTTGAAAACATCTCTACCCCACCATGGGTATTATCAATCCAGTTCAAGCCATAGGGTCCAACGATCACTCCTGCGACAATCAGACCGATGATACTGGGCACATTAAAACGCTTCAGTAATATGGGAGCCAGAAGTACAATCAATAAGAGAACGGTGAATATCAATACCGGATTCGTAAACGGCAATGCAAACTCGTGCTGTAATTCGGTGATAATATCTGCCATGATAACTTTATTGATTCCGTTATTATGATTTCTGCAGTGTGGTTGCTGCTCTCTTCGACAAAAATAAACAAATAATTTGACTTATTTGGCATCGGCTTCTTTTTTAGGGCGGCTAAAGTAATTATCTTTGTGGGTTATATACTCCCGATATGAGCAATCAAAAGAAGATCGAAATAAAAGGTGCGCGTGTCAATAATCTCAAAAATATTGACGTAGACATTCCACGAAACAGTTTTACAGTTATCACCGGTCTCTCCGGATCGGGCAAATCCTCTTTGGCCTTCGACACGCTTTATGCAGAGGGTCAACGACGTTATGTTGAAAGCCTCTCGGCCTATGCACGGCAGTTTCTGGGCAGAATGCACAAGCCGGAATGTGACTCTATCCGGGGCATTCCACCGGCCATCGCCATCGAACAAAAAACCACGTCGCGCAACCCACGCTCCACGGTAGGCACCTCCACCGAGGTATATGAGTACCTGCGGCTCCTCTATGCCCGCATCGGCAAGACCCTCTCTCCCGTTTCCGGCAAGGAAGTTAAAAGACATTACGTCCACGACGTCGTGGATAAAATGAAGGAATATCGCGAAGGTACTCGTCTGGCCGTCCTTTCTTCCATACAGTTGCGGAACAACCGCACATTGCGTGAACAACTCGAGGTACTGCTGAAGGAAGGCTTTACCCGCGTGGATGTGGGGGAACAGTTTTATCGGATCGATGAATTGCTGGAACAGAAAAATCTCCCTCCTGCGGAAGAGGTGTATCTGGTGATCGACCGTCTCTCCTGCTCTTCCGATAAGGCCACAATCAACAGGCTGTCAGATTCGGTAGAGACTGCATTTATGGAAGGAAACGGTGAATGTCTGATTCGTTTCTGGAGTGAGGAGGGCATGGAAACATTTTTCTTTTCCAACCGCTTTGAGGCCGACGGCATCACCTTTGAGGAACCTTCGGAGATGATGTTCAACTTCAACAGTCCCGCGGGTGCTTGTCCCAAGTGTGAAGGATTCGGGAAGATCGTCGGCATCGACGAGAACCTGGTGATTCCCGACAAGAGCCTCTCTGTGCAGGAAGAATGTGTCCAATGCTGGAAAGGTGAAAAGATGAGCGAATGGAGACGGGAATTTGTGCAAAATGCTTACAAAGCCGACTTTCCAATACACCGTGCCTACTATGACCTCTCCGATCAGGAAAAAGATATACTCTGGAACGGACGGCATGATTTGGGGATATACGGCATCCATGATTTCTTCGAGATGCTCGAAAGAAATCTCTATAAGATACAGTATCGGGTGATGCTGGCTCGTTATCGTGGTAAAACAGAGTGTACCGTTTGCGGTGGTTCACGGCTCAAGCCCGAAGCACGCTACGTGAAAGTTGGCGGTAAGGCCGTTTCCGAACTCGTGTTGATGCCGGTGACGGAGTTGAAACAGTTTTTCCTCGACCTCCAGCTCGACGAGACCGATGCCGTAGTTGCGGAACGGTTGCTCACAGAAATCAACAACCGTCTGCAGTTTCTCACCGACGTGGGACTCGGCTATCTTACCCTCAACCGTCTTTCAAATACCCTTTCCGGTGGCGAGAGTCAGCGCATCAACCTGGTCTCTTCCCTTGGCAGCAGCCTGGTGGGGTCCTTGTATATCCTCGATGAACCCAGCATCGGACTTCATTCCCGGGATACCGATCTGCTGATCGGCGTGCTTCGGGAATTGCAAAGCCTGGGGAATACGGTGGTGGTGGTGGAACACGATGAAGAGATCATTCGTGCGGCAGATTACATCATTGATATTGGCCCAAATGCAGGGCGCCTGGGCGGTGAATTGATGTATCAGGGAAAAGTGGCCGAGCTGGAGATGAACAGCCAGAGTTATACTGTGAAGTACCTCACCGGTGAGGAGCAGATAGAAGTACCCGCCAATCGCCGAAAATGGAATAACTACATCGAAGTGAAAGGCGCCCGGCAGAATAACCTCAAGAACATCGATGTGAAGTTTCCCCTACATGTGATGACGGTGGTCACCGGCGTCAGCGGTTCAGGCAAATCATCACTGGTAAATGATGTGTTTTACAATGCCTTGCAACATCACTACAAAGGAACAGCCTTGGAGCGTGCAGAATTCAACAGCATCACGGGCGACATCAAACTGATGAAGGGGGTTGAATATGTGGACCAGAACCCCATTGGCAAGTCATCCCGTTCCAACCCTGTAACCTATTTAAAAGCATTTGACGAGATCAGGAAGCTGTATGCTGCACAACCACTGGCGAAGCAGATGGATTTCTCTCCAGCCTATTTCTCTTTCAATGTGGAAGGAGGACGATGTGAAGAGTGCAAAGGAGAAGGGATCATCACGGTGGAGATGCAGTTTATGGCTGATATCCAGCTGGAATGTGAATCGTGTCACGGCAAGAGGTTCTCCCCCGAAGTGCTGGAAATAACCTACAGGGAACGCACCATTTTCGATATCCTCGAGATGACAGTGAATGAGGCAATCGAGTTCTTTTCCACACAGAAAGGAACTACAGAGAAGAAGATTGTCAAGCGCATCCAACCGCTGCAGGATGTAGGTCTGGGTTACATCAGACTGGGGCAGGCCTCCTCCACCCTGTCGGGAGGTGAGAACCAACGGGTGAAACTGGCCTACTATCTGGGAGAAGAGAAATCACAACCTACTATTTTCATATTCGACGAACCCACCACAGGACTGCACTTCCACGACATCAAAACCCTGCTTAAAGCATTTAATGCCCTGCTTGAACGTGGACACACGGTGATCATCATCGAACACAACATGGAAGTGATCAAATGTGCCGACCACATCATCGACATCGGCCCTGAGGGGGGGAAGGCAGGTGGCCATGTGGTATGCGAAGGCACACCCGAACAGGTTGCACAATG
>CAZRRC010000006.1:0-6746 GCA_964602395.1 uncultured Proteiniphilum sp.
ATACTTGTAATAAACTATATTATTGTATATTTGCAATGTGTTCTCCTATAAAATCCATGATTTATCAACAACATAAAAATGAGTATGAGAAGAATCCTGATTTTAAGCCTGCTGATGGTGATCACCTTTGCCTTGCAGGGAGCAGACACAATCCGGGTGAAGCAGACAAGAACGCCCGTGCTGATTGATAGAAACGATAACGTGCTTTTTTATATCAGGATTGATGCGCAGGCATCGCGTAAATTGAATAAGCTTGCACTTCAATTTTCAGACGACACACCGTTACATGAAATAGCGTCGGTAAAGTTGTATTACGGAGGCACAGAATCCGCACAGCGTAAGGATCAGATACACTACGCGCCGGTGCAATATATCTCAAGTCATGCTGTCGGACAAACGAGGGAGGCCAATCCGTCTTATTCTATTATGGTACGTGAGCAGCGATCTCCTGGGAAAAGTGTGCTTTTTTCTCCCGATTACGCTCTTTTCCAGGGTATAAACTATTTCTGGGTGAGTCTTCAGATGAAACCCACCACGTCTCTTTTATCCACTGTTGATGTGGAGATGGTGTATGCGACACTTGACGAAAAATGTGCGCCTCTCATTTTTGCCACCGAAAGGGCACCCCACAGGATGGGTATCGGTGTCAGGCATGCCGGTGACGATGGCTCGGCGGCGTACAGGATTCCCGGTCTGGTAACTTCGAATGAGGGCACATTGCTGGGGGTATACGATGTACGTTACAACAGCAGTGTCGATCTGCAGGAATATGTGGATGTGGGTCTGAGCAGGAGTACCGATAAAGGACAAACATGGGAGCAGATGCGCCTGCCGCTGCATTTTGGAGAGTATGGCGGTCTCCCAAGAGCACAGAACGGGGTGGGAGACCCCTCGATACTGGTAGATGAAAAAAACGGAACCATCTGGATTGTGGCAGCCTGGACACATGGTATGGGCAACGGTCGTGCCTGGGTGAATTCCATGCCCGGTAACGGAATGGAGACCACGGCACAGCTGGTGCTAACAAAGAGCACCGACGATGGCAGGACCTGGTCGGAACCCATCAATATCACCGAACAAGTGAAGGATCCCTCCTGGCACTTCCTGCTACAGGGGCCAGGAAGGGGTATCACGATGCACGATGGAACTTTGGTATTTCCCATTCAGTTTATCGATGCCGAAAGAATCCCCAACGCAGGGGTGATGTACAGCAAGGATGAGGGAGTGAGTTGGACCATTCACAACTTGGCCCGTACCAACACCACCGAAGCACAGGTGGCCGAGATAGAGCCTGGCGTGTTGATGCTCAACATGCGCGATAACCGTGGTGGCAGCCGTGCCGTGTCAATTACGAAAGACATGGGAAGGAGCTGGACGGAACATCCATCGTCACGTAGCATCCTGCAGGAACCCGTATGTATGGCAAGCCTCCTGCAAGTGAGCGCCGACGACAACATCTTGGGCAGGGATATTCTCCTTTTCTCCAATCCCAACTCTACACAGCATCGCCACCGCATGACCATCAAGGCAAGCCTCGACGGCGGGCTGAGTTTCCCCGAACAACATCAGCTCATGCTCGATGAAGACTATAGCTGGGGATATTCCTGTCTCACCCTGGTCGATCGCGAGACAATTGGAATATTATACGAGAGTAGTGTGGCACACATGACATTTCAAGTGGTGAAACTGACTGACCTGATTGAACAAAAAGGGGACCGCTAACCTTTTCTTGCGCTTTTGCATTTAAAAAAGTGAGATTCATTTTCACCGAACGATAAAAAGTAGTAATTTTGGCGTTTTAAAATTCCGGAAAAGTGAAAGAGGTGATTGCCATTAAAGACAAACAGTTTGACCTGTTCATCGAACAAGAGGTCATTGAGCAGGAGATAAAACGTGTTGCACAAAAGATAAACGCAGATCTGGCTGACAGAAACCCCATTTTTTTGGCGGTGCTGAACGGAGCATTCATGTTTGCCGCAGAGTTGATGAAGGAGGTTTCCATTCCCAGTGAGATCACGTTCGTGCGACTGGCATCCTACCAGGGAACAACCTCTACCAGTCAGGTGAAGGAGGTGCTTGGGCTCAACGAAGATATTGAAGGACGCACGGTGGTGATAGTGGAAGACATTGTGGACAGCGGAGCCACCATGGCTTCACTCCTGGACCAGCTTGCTCCTCTGAAGCCGAAGGAAGTGAAGATTGCCACGCTGCTTTTTAAGCCGGCTGCATTGAAAAAGAAGATTCATCTCGATTACGTGGTACTCGAAATACCCAACGATTTCATCGTGGGTTACGGCCTCGATTATGATGGCTACGGACGTAACTTGAAAGACATCTACAAGGTTCATTGAGCATAGCTCATTTGAAAAAAATCCTTTTTGGTTATTTTTCTTCTCAAAATGAGAGCAGGTATTGAAAAAATACCTATTTTTGTAAGTAATGCACATTTCGATAACAAACAAGAAGTAGATAAAATTGATTCAAGATGAACAAAGATGAAGTGAAAAAATCGCCAAAAGCGAATTTGGAGGGACACAGAGGCACTTTTATCCTGATGGGATTGGTGCTTGGGGTATCTGTCCTTTTCTTCGCTTTTGAATGGTCGACCGTAACAAAAAAACTGGACGAGACCATCATCGTGCAGGACGTGTTGGCCGAAGAGGAAATCGAGATTACCCGTCGCGATGCCACACCTCCTCCCCCTCCGCCACCACCCGAGCCGGAAACACCCGAGATCATTGAAGTGGTGGAAGAGAAGGTAGAGACAACACTGAAGATCCAGGTGGAAGACGACCAGTCGCAACGACAAATGCAGACCTACGTGCCGCCCCCACCACCAAAGCCCAAACAGGAAGAGGTGACAGAGGAAATCTTCGTGGTGGTTGAAAACCAGCCCGAATTCCCAGGCGGAAATGCAGCCATGATGAAGTTCCTCAGCGACAACATCAAGTATCCCGTCATTGCACAGGAGAACGGTATTCAGGGTCGTGTAATCTGTAATTTTGTGGTCGAAAGAGATGGTAGCATTACCGACGTGCAGGTTGTACGCGGTGTAGACCCCTCCCTCGACAGGGAAGCCATACGTGTGATACAGCAAATGCCCCGCTGGACACCCGGTAAGCAACGCGGTCAGGCAGTACGTGTACGCTTTACACTGCCCGTGGTATTCCGCTTACAGAATTAATTTATTTGAGTAACGACAGAAAGGCTACCTTTGAAAACCAAAGGTAGCCTTTCTTACAGATAGCCCTATCTCCATGAATCCCAAAGTAGCTTTATTCGAAAAAATCATTGCTGATGCAATCCGGGAGGTGTTTGCTCAGGAGCAATTCCCGACCCTCTTTGATCCGGCTCGCTATATACTCTCGCTGGGTGGCAAACGTCTCCGCCCCTTGCTGACGCTCATGGGTTCCGATCTGTTTGGAAGCAAGGTCGATAAAGCCATCAATGCGGCACTGGCTATTGAGATATTTCATAATTTCTCCCTCCTGCATGACGATTTGATGGACCGGGCCGATATGCGCCGTGGTCAACCCACAGTGCACAAAAAATGGAATGCCAACAGTGCCATTCTCTCCGGCGATGCCATGGTGATTGAGGCATACCGTTACATTGCCAAAGTGCCTCCAGCATCGCTTCCTGTGATCTTGGACCTTTTTTCGACCACAGCCATGCAGATTTGTCAGGGACAGCAACTCGATATGGACTTTGAAAAAAGAATGGATGTATCAGAATCGGAATATATTGAAATGATCCGCCTGAAAACAGCAGTCCTGATTGGTTGCGCACTCAAGATGGGAGCTCTGATTGGGGGAGCTGAACCGCGTGATGCCGATTGCCTGTATGAATACGGAATAAACATAGGACTTGCTTTTCAGTTAAAAGATGACTTGCTCGATGTATATGGTGATCCCAAGACATTCGGGAAAATGATCGGGGGAGATATCCTCTGCAATAAAAAGACGTATCTGTTGATAAAAGCCCTCAAAAATTCGGGAGAACAACAAAGAAAAATGCTTTTGCAATGGCTCTCAGCTTCCGAGTTTGATCCGGAAGAGAAAATCAGGTTTGTTAAAAATGTCTACGACGAATTAAATTTGAAGGTCATTACCGGGAATCTCATAGAAAAGTATTATCTTGCATCACTTGATTGTCTCACGTCCATCCAAGTACCAGAAGATCGGAAAAAAGATTTGATGGAATTCTCGGAGAATCTCATGTACAGAGAAAAATAAGCATCAACCAAAATAAACAAATGCCCTATCGTCGTTTACCAAATACTGACAGCGCCCGCATAAAGGCATTGAGAATGGCTGTGGAGAAGGCAGTAGAAACAGACTTTCGCGAATTGTCGGTTTCTCCTCACCTCATCGCGGAGGCTAAAACCTCCCTGATCCATTTCGAGCGTCTTTGTGGTCGTTACCAGCAGATGTACGACATCCAGGTACAGGCTAACAAGCAGTTTAAGGTAAAAGTGAAGAATGCTCGCATGTACTTATCTCATTTTGTGCAGGTATTGTACATGAGTATCCAGCGAACGGAAATAAAAGAAGCACATCTCTCTCTTTACGGCCTGGAAGAGAGCAATATGATCGTGCCTGATTTCTCCACAAACGAACAGCTACTGGAGTGGGGCAAAAAAATTATTGAAGGAGAGCATCTTCGGGTATCACGCGGAGCAGTGCCTATATACAATCCTTCTATCGCCAAGGTGAAAGTGATGTATAGCCTCTTCAAGGAGGGATACCAAACACAAATACTCCACCAGAAGGCTACAGCCCGGGTACAGGATGAGGTGGCTGCCTATCGGGAGAAGGTGGATCAGTTGATTCTGGACATTTGGGAAGAAGTTGAAAAAGATAACATGGATTTCACCACAGCACAACGTCTGGAGAGAAACAAGCAGTATGGCATTGTATACTATTATCGCAAGGGAGAGCGCGTAGAATGAAGTTGATAGATACACACGCTCATTTGTATGCGGATGATTTTCAGAACGATCTGTCACTGGTGGTGACTCGTGCCAAAGAGGCCGGAGTTGAAAAGGTTTTGTTACCCAATGTGGATGAAACCACGCTGACTGCCCTGAGAGCTGTATCTACTCAATACGATGGTTTTTTCTTTCCGATGATGGGATTGCATCCAACCAGTGTAAAAGCCGACTGGAGACAACAACTCGAAACCATTTACGCCCAGTTTCTTACCCTAAATTGTATTGCTGTGGGTGAAATAGGGATTGATCTTTATTGGGATCGTTCGTTACAATCTGCCCAGACTGAAGTGTTTGAGGAACAACTCAGCTGGAGTATAGAGAAAGCGCTTCCTGTTTCCATACATTCCCGGAATGCCACATCTGAAGTGATACAAAGCATTAAAAAAGTAGGCAAGGAAAAGCTACGTGGTGTATTTCATAGCTTCGGCGGATCAAAAGGTGAACTGGAGGCCATCCTGCAGCTGCCCAATTTCTTCATTGGCATCAACGGTGTCCTTACTTTTAAAAATTCAGGATTGGCGGATACACTCCGTAACTGTCCACACGAGAAGGTTATCCTGGAAACCGACGCTCCTTATCTTACTCCTCAGCCTTTCCGCGGTAGAAGAAACGAACCTGCTTATTTATCTTTAATCTTGAAAAAATTGGCCGAGGTTTGGGAGATCACTAGCGAGGAAGCGGCACGCATCACCAGCAGCAATGCCCGAGATTTATTTGGCTTCGAAAGTGATAAATAGAGATTTTAATAAAATATTTGCTCATAGAGGGTGCATATAACCGATAAATTCAGTAATTTTGCTCCCCAGATGGAACGCGAATGATATTTTTTTTGTAATTTGCACCCGTTTTAACGGGAATCTGCATTGGAGAGATGCTCGAGTGGTTGAAGAGGCACGCCTGGAAAGCGTGTATACGCCAAAAGTGTATCGCGGGTTCGAATCCCGCTCTCTCCGCGTTAATTAGGAGTCAGATTTCGTTTAAGACAACAAACAGAAGAAAATAAATTATTAATACAACAAAATCAAAGATCATTAATCAAAAAAATTTGAACACACAATGAAAAAGTTATTTGCAATTTTAGCGATCTTCGGCATGATGTCCGTGGGATTGTCATCAGTTCTTTTAGCACAAGACGCCACACCGGAAGAACAAACAGAACAAGTAGCTGCAACACCTGTTGAAACAGCTCCCGCAGCTGTACAGGAAACTTCATCTGGCAGTATGCATCAGGCTCTGAAGGTGAAATTTATTGAAGGTGGTGCTGGTTTTATGAGCTCTATTGCTATCTGTTTGATTCTAGGCCTTGCTTTTTGTCTTGAAAGAATCATTTACCTCAGTCTGGCTGACGTAGATCCCGATGCTTTTCTCGGCAAAATCGGTGACGCACTCGACAGAGGTGATGTGGAAGCTGCAAAAGATCTTTCCCGCAATACAAGAGGACCGGTTGCTTCTATTGTTTACCAAGGATTGCTTCGCCTGGATCAGGGTGCTGATGTAGTAGAACGTTCCATCGTATCTTATGGTGGTGTTCAGTCTGGTTTGCTGGAAAGGAACCTCTCCTGGATCACGCTGTTTATTGCCATTGCTCCGTCACTCGGATTCTTGGGAACGGTAGTTGGTATGGTTATGGCTTTCGATGATATCCAGAGAGCAGGAGACATGAGCCCGACGATTGTTGCCGGTGGTATGAAGGTGGCCTTGATCACTACTGTAGGTGGTTTGATCGTTGCTTTGATCCTCCAGGTTATCTACA
>CAZRRC010000006.1:6756-36323 GCA_964602395.1 uncultured Proteiniphilum sp.
CCTCAGCAAAATGGAAGGTATCCTCAATAAAATGGAAGATGCATCCATCACTTTCCTGGATCAGGTGATCAAATATAACGTTAAATACAAAAACTTGTAATTACCATGTCAGTAACGAAAATACACAGAACTTCCAAGACAACGCTGCTCGTAAGTGTCATTATTTCGATAGTGGTCATGGCGTTGTTTTTTCTGGGAGGGCAGACACCGGCTCAGGACAAGATTCTGGCCGACCTGAGTCAGCCCAGATATACAGACATCATGCTCTACTGGTGCTATATCTTGTTGGCTATCACCGTGTGTGTGTTGATCGGATTTGCCTTAATGGCATTCTTTAAACAATTGAAAGAAAGCCCCAAGAAGGCATTAAGCGGTTTTCTGGTACTGATTGGGATGGCAGCGATGCTGATCATCACTTTCTCTATTGGAGATGGTACGCCACTAAATATCCCGGGCTACTCCGGAACCGACAATGTGGCAGGCACACTGAGAATGACCGACATGTGGCTCTTCAGCTGTTATATTATGCTGGTGCTTACATTGGGGGCCATTTTTATCATGCCTTTTATCAAAAGGAAAAAATAACAGATGTTCCTCAATGAGGACAACTAAAAAGAGGTTAATTTATGCCAAAAACAAGTAGAAAAGTTCCAGGAATCAATGCCAGTTCAATGGCTGACGTTTCTTTCCTGTTGCTCTGTTTCTTCCTGATGGTTTCGAGCATGGATACCGATTCTGGATTGGCACGCCGCCTACCGCCACCACCACAGACCGAAGAACAAACATCGGTGGATGTGCAGCGCAGAAACCTGCTGGTGGTACTGGTAAACTCCCAAAACGAAACGTTGGTTCAGAACCAGCAGGCTACACATATGTATGCCAATGAAGCTGAATTGCGTGGTGATGGAGGTCAGGTGCCATTGAAAGATGTGGTAAAAGAGTTTGTGCTCAACACCCAAAACAGCCCGGTACTTCCCGAGTTGACCGAAGAGGATTTTGGAGCACCCATCGGCACAGTTCCTGTTACGACCCAGCATGTGATATCGATCCAGAACGATGCCACCACCAGCTACAAAGCTTACATAGCTGTGCAGAACGAAGTAGTAAGAGCGTACAATGAGTTGCGCGAGGAAGGTTCCCGTAAATATTTCAATACATCGTATGAAGATTTGACGGAAGATCAGCAGAAACAAATCAACGATCTTTTTCCACAGCGTATTTCTGAAGCAGAACCTAAAAATTATGGAGGAGAATAATCATGGGAAAATTTAATAAGAGCGGTAAAAGAGAGATGCCTGAGCTGAATACAGCTTCCATGCCTGACTTGGTTTTCGCTATCCTGTTTTTCTTCATGGTTACTACGACCATGCGATCAGAAACATTAATGGTCAGAATGAAGCTGCCTACAGCATCGGAGGTACAGAAGCTGGAAAAAAAGTCGCTTGTGACCTACGTCAATATTGGTGCTCCCATGGATACCAGGTTGGGTACCGGAACGCAAATGCAGTTGAATGACCGCTTTGCGCAGGTATCGGAGATTCAGGATTACATTGCCCAGGAAAAGGCAAGTATGAACGAAGCCGATCAACCATTGATGACTGTTTCCATTAAAGCCGATGAGGATACCAGAATGCAATACATTACTGATGTAAAGGAGGCACTCAGGAAATCTTATGCACTCAAGATCAGTTATTCAGCCCGAAAGGGAGAGAATTGATGTGTGATTGTAATTGATAATAAATAAAAACCGGGTCCCAAAAGGATCCGGTTTTTTTATCACTTTTTTATTTTGGATTGCCCTCTCTCACCCATTTCATCACGTTGGCTGGTGGACGGCGGGCCAGCAGTTCCTGTTTCATGTAGTCCATGTAGGGTGCCACATGATGGAAGAAATGGTAATATCCGTCACAGAGAAAGTTTAATCCGCTGTTGCCATATTTGTCTTTGATGAATCTGTTTTTGGGGCACTCTCCATAACAGGCAAAGAGCATATCGCATTCGAGGCATTGTTGTGGTAATTTGTCAAATTTGTCTTTTCCAAAATTCTGTTGTTCATCGGAATACATCATTGAAGTGAGCGTCTTGCTGTAAATATTACCCAGTCGGTATTCCGGAAATACATAATGATCACATGCGTATACATCTCCGTTAAACTCCATTACACCGGCATGACCGCAGGTTTTGGCCATGGTGCATACACCCGGCTGTTCACCCACCCAATTGGCCAATGTGGAGTCAAATAACTGGATAAATATCTTTCCTACATCTTCTTTAATCCATTCGTCGAAAATGCTACACAGAAAATTCCCCCATTTATCTGCCGTTACCGAGTAGGGAGCCATCTCTGCTTCGTTATCGTCTTCCTGTGCAGTGGCAAGTTTCAGGGGCGATTTGCTTTTGCGCAGTCGTTCTACAATAGGCGTAAACTGCAGATATTGACATCCGATCTCTTTAAAGAATTGATAGAATTCAAGAGGGTAATCTGCATTGTAATCGTTTACTACAGCCATGCAGTTAAATTCCACATCATATTTTTGCAACAATTCTATACCCTTCATCACCCGGTGAAATGAGGGACGACCCATCTTGTCGCGACGGTATTCATCGTGAAACGTTTGTGGACCGTCGATGGAAATTCCCACGAGAAAGTTATTCTCCTTGAAGAATATACACCAGTCGTCGTTAAGCAGTGTGCCATTAGTCTGGATTGAATTGTCAATTTGTCTTCCTCGTGCATATTTCTTCTGCAATTCCACTGCTTTTCTGTAAAAAGAGAGTGGCCGCATCAGCGTTTCACCACCGTGCCAGGTGAACATCACCTCCCGCTGCGTCTGCGATTCAATGTATTGTTGGATAAAACGTTCAAGTAGTTCTTCGCTCATCACCTGTGGTTTGTTCGGATAGAGACCCGTTTTTTCCAGATAGTAGCAATAATCGCAATCGAGATTGCACTTCGACCCAACGGGCTTCAGCATCACGTATAAAGGTTTGGCGAAAGGGGCATATGTTGACATATCGATTTTATTTATGCTGCAAAAATAAACAAACCCTGTCGATTTATGGTTAATTACAAGTAGATAAGCTTGAATAATAATAATTTTTATCATATGAAACAAAAAAACAATTTATTACAGGCCGGATGGCTGATTTTGAGAGTAGGGGTTGGTATCTCCATCTTCTTACACGGATATCCCAAAATAATGGGTGGGGTAGAAACATGGACCATGGTGGGAAGCACTATGTCGAATTTCGGGATCGATTTCGCTCCGGCTTTCTGGGGTTTCCTTGCTGCATTCGTTGAATCAGTAGGTGGTTTGCTCTTTGCCTTGGGATTATTCTTTCGTCCTGCAGCCCTGTTACTTACCGGTAACATGCTAGTGGCACTGGCCACCCATTTGGTAGCGGGAGACAATTTCATGGTGTACGGTCATGCCCTGGACCTGTTGATCGTTTTTGCAGCGTCCATCCTTATTGGAGCTGGTAGATATTCACTGGATGCTAAGCTGTTTCCAAGAATAGCCTGACTGTAAGAACCGCACAAAGGTGGCACTGCTGCAGTACCCCTCAAAATTACAAAACCCCTTCTGTCTCAGCGACGGAAGGGGTTCGTTATATCAAAAAAAAGTGGGTAAGCTTACTATATCGCGCCGCTACAACCAAATACCCTTGCTTCGGTCAAGACCTGGGGGATTCAATGGGAGCTGGCCGTATAGGACTTACCCAGCTGCAAAAGTACAATAAATATTCCTTGTTACAAAATGGTGTAATTGATTTTTACTATTAACGCCATTTTTTTTATCTTTGTACTGGCATTATAGCTTGATCTAAGAAATAAATCAAAAACCAACAGAGCAAATCATCATGGATATCGTAGACCGGTTTATTAAATATGCGCGCATTGATACACAATCGGATGAAAGCAGCACACAGACGCCCAGCACCCAGAAGCAGTTTAATCTGGCCAAGGAGGTGGAGAAAGAGGCTGTGGAGATGGGGCTGAGTGATGTGAGCCTCGATAACAACTGTTATCTGACGGCTACGTTGCCTGCCAACACGCGCAAAGATGTACCTGTTATCGGGTTTATTGCGCATTTCGATACCAGTCCCGACATGAGCGGTGAGAACGTGAATCCGCGTATAGTAAAGAATTACAACGGTGAAGATATCCTGTTGAATGAATCGAAAAAGGTGATCATGTCGCCCACCGATTTCCCCGAGTTACTTCATCATGTAGGAGAAGATATCATCGTCACCGATGGTACAACATTGCTTGGAGCCGACGATAAAGCGGGTATAGCGGAAATAATGTCCGCCATGCAGTACCTGCTGGATCACCCCGAGATAGAACATGGCAAGATCAGAATTGGATTTACACCCGATGAAGAGATTGGTCGCGGAGCCGATAAGTTTGATGTAGCAAAGTTCGGTGCAGAATGGGCGTACACCATGGATGGCAGCGAGCTGGGTGAGTTGGAATTTGAGAATTTTAATGCCGCCTCAGCAAAAATTGATATACAAGGTCGCAACGTTCATCCGGGTTATGCAAAAAATAAAATGATCAATGCTTTGCATGTAGCCAATGAGCTGATAAACATGCTCCCAGAGCATGAACGTCCCGAGAGGACAGAAGGATATGAAGGTTTTTTTCATCTAATCTCACAAAGTGGAACAGTGGAAGAGGTCCAGCTCTCGTTCATCATCCGCGACCATGACCGCGCCAAATTTGAGGAACGCAAGTCGCTCATGGTAAATGTAGTGGAAAGCCTGAATAAGAAATATGGCAACCGCCTGATATTGGAAATGAAAGATCAATATTACAATATGCGTGAGAAGGTGGAGCCAGTGATGCATGTCGTGGATTATGCCGCTCGTGCTATGGAGGAAGTGGGCGTGAAGCCGCATATCAGACCCATTAGAGGAGGTACCGATGGTGCTCGTCTCTCATTTATGGGACTGCCTTGCCCCAACATCTTCGCCGGAGGGATGAACTTTCACGGCAGATACGAGTTCCTGCCTGTTCCGTCGTTAAGAAAAGCATCGCAGGTTATCGTGAAAATAGCAGAACTGGTCGCACGAGATAAAGATACTGTTGATAACGAATAAACTAAATCATAAACCACAGCCACTTTCAAGTCTTTTCCCTAGGGAGCTGATCGTAGATTGCTGACAACAGATGACCAAAAAATATGAAACAAACCCCTTTTACTGATCTGCATATAGCTCTGGGAGCCAAAATGCATGAATTCGCAGGATACAACATGCCCATTGAGTATTCCGGCATCATCGACGAACATCTTACCGTTGTGAACGCCGTGGGTGTCTTTGACGTATCGCACATGGGTGAGTTTTGGGTGAAAGGTCCCAAGGCACTTGAGTTTCTACAACGGGTAGGCAGCAACGATGCTGCCAGGTTGCAGCCAGGAAAAGCTCAGTACAGCTGTTTTGTGAATGAACAGGGCGGCATTGTGGATGACTTCATCGTCTACCATTTCGAGCCAGAGAAATATCTATTGGTGGTGAATGCTGCCAACATAGATAAGGACTGGAACTGGTGTATGCGTCACAATACCATGGGAGCCGAGCTGGAGAATGCTTCCGAATGGATGGCTCAGCTGGCTGTACAGGGGCCGAAAGCAAAAGAGTTACTGCAAGAATTGACCCCGGTTGATCTCTCCGCCATTCCGTATTATGCATTCGCTACAGGTACCTTTGCCGGAGTGGAGCAGGTGATAATCTCCAATACAGGCTACACCGGTGCCGGTGGCTTTGAACTCTATTTTTATCCCGAACATGGACGCAAAATATGGGATGCACTCTTTGAGAAGGGAGCCGATTATGGTATCAAGCCTATCGGTCTGGGTGCACGTGATACCCTACGCCTGGAGATGGGTTTCTGCCTCTACGGAAACGACCTGGATGACAACATCTCGCCACTTCAGGCCGGACTGGGTTGGATCACCAAATTTGTAGAAAACAAGCCTTTTATTGGTCGTGAAGTACTCGAAAAGGAGAAAGCTGAAGGTCTTTCCCGCAAGTTGTGCTGCTTTGAACTGTTGGAAAAAGGTATTCCCCGTCACGGCTATGAAATCGTACATGCTGATGGTGAGGTAATTGGCCACGTAACTTCTGGTACGATATCGCCTGTACTGAAGAGCGGCATTGGTATGGGATATGTGAAGCCTGAATATGCTACAGCTGATACCGTGATTCAGATCAGAATACGCAACAGGAACCTGAAGGCAGTGGTTGTTAAACCTCCTTTCAGAAAATAGGAGTTAGTCCTTTCGGAAATAACATTACCCGGTTGCGATTGGGCTGTAACTCTTAGGAAAACAAATTCTTGCCCCGGTATGGCAAAAAAAGCAAAAATTGCACAAAATCTTTTCTTTATTCTCGGTCTGTTTGCATTGGGAGTAATGATTTACAAAATTGGTATCGACAACATCTGGAGCGATATCAAACAGACGGGATGGTGGTTTGCACCCATCATTGGCCTTTGGCTCATTATCTATTTGCTCAATGCCATCTCCTGCAATCTTATTATTCAGGATGGGAGTCCTGAGGCGAAAAATGTGGGATTCCTTAGGCTTTTTAAGCTGGTCATAAGCGGTTTTGCCATCAATTACATTACCCCATTCGGACTGATGGGAGGGGAGCCTTACAAGATCATTGAACTGCAACCGGCGTTGGGTATACAGAAGGCCACTTCTTCTGTGTTGCTGGCCACCATGATGCATTTTGTTTCCCATTTCATCTTCTGGATGGTTTCCATCCCGTTGTTGCTGTTTTTGGTACCTGTTCTTTCCGATACGGTGGCACTCGGAATGATCCTATCCAGTGCCACTTCGTTTCTTCTGCTTCTCTGGGCTTATCGTGTGTATACAAGAGGAGGTGTGGATAGGGCTTTGATGCTGGGAAGCAGGTTACCCTTCGTTGGAAAGCGTATCAGGGCCTATAGGCATCAGAATCAGGAGAAAATCGATAAAATGGATTATTTGATTGCCGATCTATACAAAAATAGGAAAAAGGATTTTATCTTTTCACTTTTGTTGGAACTGCTTTCCCGCTTTTTGGTTTGTGTAGAAGTGCTACTGATGATGATGGCAATAGGATGGCCCGTGTCGTTCGGACAGAGCGTACTCATCGAATCGATTCAATCCCTCGTAGGAAACCTGTTCTTTTTTATGCCGATGCAGATGGGTTCGCGTGAGGGTGGAATGATCATGGTTTATGGTTTACTGTCGATACCCCTCTCTTATGCGGTATTTATAAGTTTGTGCAAACGAATCCGAGAGATCTTCTGGACAGTGGTGGGTGTTCTGCTGATTAAAATAAAGAAATATTAGCTCCAGGCGTTAAACATACATCATCTTTTTGGTCATTCCCCCGTCTACGGTGAAGTTCTGTCCTGTAATAAAGCTGTTTTCAGCATCCATCAAAAACAACACCATCCGTGCAATATCCCAGGCATTGCCCACGCGCCCGGCAGGGTGTTGCAAGTGGTCCTCTTCCGACAGAGGTACCTGCCGGGCTATTTTCTTTTTCTTTATTGCAGACACATCTATCCATCCGGGACTTATGCTGTTCACCCTTACATCGGGTGCAAGGCTCATGGCCATGGCGTGGGTGAGCGAGAATATACCCCCTTTGGAGGCTGAGTAAGATTCTGTGTTTGCTTCTGATTGAAAGGCTCTGGTAGAACACATATTCACGATAGATCCTTTTGTTTCTCTCAGAGAAGGAGCAAGATGCTTGCTGCAAAAAAAAGTGCCGGTCAGGTTGGTCGAGATGGCTTGGTTCCACTCATCGGAAGTAAGTTCTTCCATTGGTTTGAAAATTTCATATACGGCGTTGTTTACCAATCCGTATACCGGTCCCAATTGCATGATGGCTGATTTTATGGACGCGCACACGCTCGTTTCATCGGAGACATCCGTGATGAAAAAAATACAATTCTGCTTGCTAAAATGGGGACTGAGCTCCTCTATCGCTTCGTTGTCAATATCGAAAACCGAAACGGCGTAGTTGTGGTTCAACAATTCTTCGGTCACGATCCGGCCGATACCTTGGGCGCCGCCGGTCACAATTACATGTTTGCGCGGTCCTCTCATGCTGTTTTATTTAGGAATAAATAGCCTTTTTCCCTGCCAACAGGGTGTTTCTGAGTAAAGAAACGATGGTCATGGGGCCCACACCACCCGGGACTGGCGTAATAAAAGAGCACTTGGGTGCCACTTCATTGAATGCCACATCGCCCGTGAGCTTGAAACCCGATTTGGTGCTGCTATTTGGTACGCGGGTGGTACCCACGTCGATCACCACGACTCCCTCTTTCACCATGTCGCCTTTCAAGAACTCCGGTACACCCAGTGCGGCTATGATGATGTCTGCCTGAAGGCAGATCTCTTTGATGTTCTCTGTGCGGCTGTGGCAGACAGTAACAGTGCAGTCGCCCGGATATCCTTTTTGCATCATCAGCATCGATACCGGCTTGCCGACAATGTTGCTACGCCCCAGTACCACACAATGTTTTCCCCGCGTCTCGATCTTATATCGTTTCAATAGTTCCACAATGCCCGCCGGCGTAGCAGAAAGGAAGCTGGGCATTCCGAGTGACATGCGCCCTACGTTTACTGGATGAAAGCCGTCCACATCTTTGCGGTAATCGATGGCTTCGGTGATCTTATCTTCGGAGATATGTGGAGGTAGGGGGAGTTGCACGATGAAACCATCGATGTCGGCATCTCTGTTCAGACGATCCACACAAGCGAGCAGCTCCGCCTCGGTCACATCCTCCTCATACCGGATGAGTGTCGATTTGAATCCTATCTCTTCGCAGGAACGTACCTTATTGGCTACATAAGTCTCACTACCCCCGTCATGACCTACCAGCACCGCTGCCAAGTGTGGGGTTTTTCCCCCGGCTGCTTTTATTTGTATCACTTCTTGGGCTATCTCCTGTTTGATTTGTGCGGCAATCGCCTTTCCGTCGATTAGTTTCATATTTTTTTTAAGCGGTCAGATGTCAGCTTTTGAATTATTGTATTTACGTTGCCACATTGGCACATCATCCCATCAATTTACCTTCTTCGCATGTTTCGCATGGCCTGTTTTCCGCCACCCGATGTCATCATCCGCATCATCTTGCGGGTTTCGTCGAACTGTTTGATCAGTTTGTTCACTTCCTGTACGTTGGTGCCACTCCCTTTGGCAATGCGGGCACGGCGGCTGCCGTTCAGTATCTCGGGGTTACTGCGTTCCGCAGGGGTCATGGAGCGGATAATCGCTTCAATGCCCTTGAATGCATCGTCGTCGATATCGAGATCTTTGATCTGTTTTCCCACCCCAGGAATCATGGAGGCCAGATCCTTCAGGTTACCCATCTTTTTAATTTGCTGAATTTGGGCAATGAAATCGTTGAAGTCAAACTGATTCTTTGCGATCTTCTTCTGAAGGCGCCGTGCTTCTTCTTCGTCGTATTGCTCCTGCGCTTTTTCTACTAGCGATACAATGTCGCCCATCCCTAGGATACGGTCGGCCATGCGTTCGGGATGAAACACATCAATGGCATCGAGTTTTTCTCCGGTACCGACAAACTTGATGGGTTTGTCTACTACCGATCGGATGGAGAGCGCCGCACCACCGCGGGTGTCACCGTCGAGCTTGGTGAGTACTACCCCATTGAAGTCGAGTCGCTGGTTGAATTCTTTGGCCGTGTTGACAGCATCCTGTCCGGTCATCGCATCCACTACAAAGAGAATCTCCTGTGGATTGATCGCCTTCTTGATCGACTCAATCTCGTTCATCATCTGCTCGTCAATAGCCAGTCGACCGGCGGTGTCGATAATCACCAGGTCTTTACCATGCTGCCGGGCATACTGGATTGCATTTTGTGCAATCTTTACCGGGTTCTTGTTCTCTTCCTCCGCATATACAGGCACCCCGATTTGCTCACCAAGTATTTTAAGTTGTTCGATGGCTGCGGGTCGGTAGACGTCACCAGCCACCAGCAGCGGGTTTTTGCCTCGTTTGCTCTTGAGCATATGGGCCAGCTTGCCCGAGAAGGTGGTTTTACCCGATCCCTGAAGACCCGACATGAGAATAATGGCCGGTGTACCCTTGATCTGGATATCCATGGCGGTGCCGCCCATCAACGTGGCCAGTTCGTCGTGCACGATCTTCACCATCAGCTGCTCTGGCTTCACAGCATTGAGCACATCCTGTCCCAGTGCTTTCTGCTTGACAGCTTCGGTAAATTCTTTGGCTGTTTTATAGTTTACGTCGGCGTCGAGCAGGGCACGGCGGACCTCTTTCAATGTCTCGGCCACGTTGATCTCGGTGATCTTTCCCTGGCCTTTCAGTATCTTAAACGACCTCTCCAGTCTCTCACTTAAATTTTCAAACATCTGTTTTTATAAGCTTGTTGGTTTAACTACCCGAAGTCACCCTTCGGAATATTGCTCTTCCCCTCCGTTTTCACTGCAAGGGCCTAATTCAAAACACAAAAGTACATGAAAAACGAGCTATTTCCAAGCGCAGGATGATAAAAATCAAGACGAACCTGCATAGTATAAGCTTCCCCAAATGTCAGAATGTTGAATTGTGTAATTCCTAAAAATTATCATTATTTTTGTAGATCATATTAACATCTGCCGTAATGAAACAGACATCTCTCGCTAAATTTTTGTATCTCTCTGTTGCTGCTGCAATAGTGACCATCCTGCTGAAATTCTATGCCTATCATGTAACCGGGTCGATGGGCTTCCTGTCCGACGCTCTTGAGTCGTTCGTAAACCTGTTTGCTGCCCTGTTTGCGCTGATCATGCTTAAAGTATCTCAAAAACCTGCAGATGATGGGCATGTGTTTGGGCATAGCAAAGCGGAATACTTCTCCAGTGCTACCGAGGGGGCGCTCATTCTGATTGCGGCATTTAGCATCATCCGCACTGCGATTCCCCGTATCGTAGAACCCGCACCCCTTGAGAATATCAACACCGGATTATTGTTCTCTCTTTTGGCGTCGGTTGTGAATCTGTTAGTGGGACTTACTCTGATAAGAAACGGCAAAAAAAGGAAATCGCTTGTACTTGAGGCCGACGGCAGACATCTGATGACGGATGTGTGGACCTCAGTAGGGGTAATCATAGGGATTGTGGTGGTAAAATTTACCGGATGGGTTATTCTCGACCCCGTGATCGCGATCCTGGTAGCCCTCAACATTATCTACACAGGCTACAAGCTTATCAGCAGATCTGCAAGCGGTCTGATGGATGCGACCATCCCGGCAGAGGATCTGGAGAAAGTGACACTTTACCTCGATTCATTGAAAGTAAATGAGATTGAATATCACTCCCTGCTGACCCGCGTGGCGGGACAGCGTAAATTTATTTCAATGCACCTGCTCGTACCGGGCGAATGGAGCGTGAAGCAGGGACACGACTGGGCCGATCAAGTAGAAGAGACAATTATCGGTCTCTTCGATGAGCCGGTAACTGTCTCTACACATATTGAGCCGGTGAATGATCCGGCATCAGTAAAAGATATCGGGATAGACCGTGTTATGCCACGGCAGAACCCATAAGGAATGCTGCGGCAAGTGCTACAATGGCGTAAAGCTCGGGGAAAACCGCCAGAATAAGGGTGTTGCTGAAAGCGTCATGCCCCTGACCAATAGAGACCACTCCGTTGGCACACACCTGTCCTTGTCGGATGGCCGAAAGCAATCCCACGAAACCCAGTGACAGACCGGCTGCCAGCGTGGCCATGGCCTGAACGAATGTGATCTCGGGTGTCAGGATATTGAAAATATTCTGAAACATGAAATATCCGGCGAAACCATACAAGCCCTGTGTGCCTGGTAGGGCCGTCAAAACTAGGAAGTTGCCAAATTTCCCATCTACTTTCTTTCCCGCTCCAATAGCGGCATTTCCCACAATGGTGACACCGTAGGCGCTTCCAATGCCAGCGAGTGTAATCATAATCGCGATGCCTGTATAGGCAATTAATAAATTTGTTTCCATTTATAAACTATTTAAATTTGTTTGTTTGATATTCTGTTCATGATTCCCTGAAAGGAATATATTTCTTTCCTCCGCCACTAAATTCGGAGTTTTTGTAAAATTCTACGAAGGTAAGTCGTACCGGATGCACAATGGCGCCTAGTACATTCATAAAAATATTGATGGTATGGCCGACAAAAAAGATCAGAATGGCCACGATGGGTCCAGCGATGGCATTGTCGGGACTCATCCCCACGGCCAGACTGTTGAAGACACTGGCCAGGATTCCACCCGAGAGACCGAGCGCGAACAGGCGCACATAAGACAATACGTCACCCAGTAACCCTGTGGCCATGTTGTAGGTATCCCACAGTCCGAGGCCCAAGTTCACCCCCGGATTCTTACCCGGCGAGTTGAAGAAATAGATGAGTATGGCCGAGAGTCCCATCACAACAAGGTGTAAAGTTCCTCTCATTGGCATCAGGGCTGGAAACAGATAGGCAAAGATGAAACTGATCAGTAAAACGATCCAGCCGATGGTGGACAAGGCATGGATCAGTCCGAACTGCTTGATGCGGTTGGCTACTTTCAGACACATACCGAAAAGTATTTGTATGACTCCCAACACGAGCGACAATATAAACATCTGGTTGTTGTCGAAGTATGCTTTTTCCTTTAGTGCCTGTGAAAAAGGGTTTTCCAGGTCGTAAATGGCAAAACCAAAAAAACCTCCCGTAAGCAGACCTGCCACCATGGTAGAGGCACCCAGCACCTGCACCAGTGAGAGTATGGTTTTCAATCCAGTCGATATTTTTTTCTTCTGAAAGAGCTTCACCAGGGTAGCCACGGTGAAAAGGAACAAACCATACCCGATGTCGCCCAGCGAAAGGCCGAAGAACAGCATGTAAAAGGGCGCAAAATAGGGTGTGAGGTCGATTTCGTTGTATTTCGGTAACATATACAACTCGGCTATGGGTTCAAAAATCCGGAAGAAGCCATTGTTGCGAAACTGAATGGGTACATCATCGTCCGGCGTCGGATCAGACACCTCGAACCAGACATCCTTTGATTCCATGTAGGTGACAATCTCAGACATTTTCTCCGCTGGGGCCCATCCCTGCAGGAGCATCAGCTTCGCATCAGCTAGCGGAGTGGCACTCTGTGATACTTTCTGGAAGGTCATCCGTACCTCTAACTCCTTCAGAGCAGCTTCCACGGAAGGAAGATCGTCAGAAAGCTTACGAAGAGCTTCATCCTGCGAGTCTATCTTCTCGCGTAGGGAGCGGATCAGCCGATCGAGGGCAGAGAGCGACACATCGGGCAATTTGATCTCTTCCAGATCGAGCAAATCGGCCATCTGTTCGGTGTGGCTGATCGTCATGAAGTAGGTTTTTGACGATTCTTTTTTCAATACCACCGCATTGTGCATTGTTTCCCACTCGGGATTGTATTTGTTGTCGGGAGAAATGAAGAAGTCTACCCGATAGCCGGCCCGTCTGAGGCGATGGATATTTTCCGGATCGAAATCACCCCAGGGGCGTAGTGCTTCACGCTCTTTTACAGCTACCTGTAGCTGTTGGTTCAGTGAAGATTTATGTTGCTCTATTTTTTCAATTGTCGCAGGAATCTTCTTTCCAAGCTCTACATTCGGCTCATTGAATGCAGTTGTAATCTTTTTATCTCTATTTTTCTTCAGTGTCTTGATTGTCTCACCAAGTTTCTTTGCTTCAGTCACAAACTGTTGCAGACTCTCTTCGTCAGCTTCGGTGCGATTCTGCTCCACTACATGGATCATTCCAAGGTTTCGCAGGTCGAGAAGAAACTGGTTATATTCCTTGTGAAAGGTCAGAAAGGTAAATTTTTTCATTTGTGCTACCATATGCTGTCTTCCTCCTTTCTTCGTTGTTCCTGATGAGTTCGCATAATCTTTTGCGATGATTTGGAGAGGTTCTCCTCATCCTCGAGATACCGCTTAATTTTGAGAATTGCCTCCTGATAACCCGGAATCTGCACTTTCTCGAACAGGTTCACTTTCTGGGTGGTCTTCTTTCGGGCATGCTCAATGCGGTTGAGGCGTATGAGATGAAAATCGCGGCGTATGCCCGTCTCGGCAAGACCTTCGAGTGTCTTTACCCCATCGAGGAACCATTTGGGCTGGTTAAACAGGCTGAATGGTTTCTGTGCGAATTCCACCCCTTCGAGTACGGGGATGACTACGCCGGCAATCTTTTTCCTGGAGAGACGCACATCTTTCACGCTAATCAGAGAGGGATCGAATTCCATCCACATACCCATCATCTTGTCGTAAGAGCGTACCTGCGATTCAAGCTCTCTTTCAAGGGATTCAATTTCTTCTTTGGCTTTCCTGACCTCCATGCGCAATGCGGTTTCCTTGTTCTGCAACGTAGGAAGCGCCCGCTCACGTACACCAAGCTGTTTTTCCAACTGCTGGCGGGAAGTTTTGTTATATTGAAATTTGATCGCCATGCTTTATTTCCAGTACTTTTCCACCAACTCCTGTTTCATATTTACTTCTGACGGCTTGAAATGAGCCGACAGCAACTCCCATGTTTTATCGAGCATTTCCACGGTATTCAGGTTGACGTCAATGGCCATCAGATGTTTTGAGTAATCTTTGGCAAAAGAAAGCGTACGCTGGTCGTAGTCCGTCAGATCAAACCCATTCTCTTGCTTTGTCTTTGCGTTAGCAGCATCGGCGTAAAGACGTACGGCTGCATTCATCACCTGGGGGTGATCTTCTCGCGTTTTTTTGCCTTGCACCAGTTGTTTCAGTCGGGATAACGAACGGAAGGGATCCACGACTACCTTGCTCACATCGCTGTCGAGGCGCAGGAAAAGCTGTCCTTCGGTAATATATCCGGTATTGTCGGGGACAGCATGGGTGATGTCACCACCTGAGAGGGTAGTCACTGCCAGGATGGTGATGGAGCCACCCGATGGAAACTGGGCTGCCTTCTCATAGATCTTGGCCAGGTCGGAGTAAAGCGATCCTGGCATGGAATCCTTTGAGGGGATCTGATCCATGCGGTTCGACACAATGGAGAGTGCGTCAGCATAAGAGGACATGTCGGTGAGCAGTACCAGTACCTTCTCGTTTTTGTCTACTGCAAAATATTCTGCCGCCGTCAGCGCCATGTCAGGCACCAGTAGTCGTTCCACAGCAGGATCCTCGGTGGTGTTCATGAAGGAGATGATACGATCTAGCGCACCGGCATTACTGAACACGTTCTTGAAGTAGAGGTAGTCGTCGTTAGTCATTCCCATACCGCCGAGAATAATTTTATCGGCCTGAGCACGTAGCGCCACAGTCGCCATCACCTGGTTGAAGGGCTGGTCGGGATCGGCAAAGAAAGGAATCTTCTGACCCGATACTAGCGTGTTGTTCAGGTCGATACCTGCGATACCGGTAGCAATAAGCTCGGAGGGTTGTTTGCGTCGCACAGGATTTACGGAAGGACCACCGATGGCTCTTTCTTCTCCTTCGGGAGCCGGTCCCCCGTCTATGGGCTCACCATAGGCATTGAAAAAACGGCCCGCCAACTGATCGCTCACCCGGAGGGAGGGCGATTTGCCCATAAATATTACTTCGGCATTGGTGGGTACACCCTCGGTGCCCTCAAAAATCTGCAGCGTCACCTCATCTCCCATGATCTTCACCACCTGTGCCAGTCTACCTTCCACCGTGGCCAGTTCATCATATCCCACCTGGGTCGCCTTTACCGAACAGGTGGCCTTGGTGATCTGGGTAATTTGCGTGTATATTTTTTGAAATGCTTTTGCCATTATACCTTGATTTTATTTAGTTCACGTTATTCGATTCTCGTAATATGTTCATTTCGTTCGCGTTATTTGGCTTCGCCGTTATTTATTCGTTGCTCTTACATTATTCGATCTTCGCGCGTCGCCACTGAATAACTATTGAATAACTACTGAATTTTGTTTTACCAGTTCCCTCAATTGTGTTTGATATTGGTTGAATTTGTCAGATCTAAACTTTGCATAGTTCATCTGGCGGCCGATGTTGATGAGCTTCTTGAAAAAGTCGGCAACCTGATTGAAATTGTCGAATTCAAAATCGGTGCGGCAGACATCCACAACCAGATCCAGAATATTTTTCTGGCGTTCTATCGGAGTCACCGCATCCACCTCGTCGAAAGCGTCTTGCTGCAATACAATGAAATCGATTAGCTCCGATTTCCAGAAGGTGATGTGATATTCCACTGGTACACCGTCATCGCCCAGGATGTTGATCTGTTCTGCGATCTCCTTGCCGCGCAGCAATCGTGTTTTTATCTCACTTACTTTCTCTGTCCAGTCGTCGGCAATGTGATCCGAAATATATTTTTCAAACTCGGGATATTCGAAATACTTGGAGTATGATTCTATCGGATTGATTGCGGGATAGCGCTTCTTGTCGGCCCGCTCTTGTTCCAGTGCGTAGAAGCAGCGGGCCACCTTTTTGGTGTTTTCCGTCACCGGTTCCTTGAGGTTTCCCCCCGCGGGCGATACCGTACCGATGAACGTGATGGAACCCTCTGCGCCGTTATTCAGCGTTACATGTCCGGCACGGCCGTAAAAGTTGGAGATGGTTGCCGAGAGGTCCATCGGGAACGCATCGGGTCCTGGTAACTCTTCCAGTCGGTTACTCATCTCACGCAGCGCCTGTGCCCAGCGTGATGTGGAGTCGGCCATGAGCAGTACCTTCAGTCCCATGGAGCGGTAATATTCACCGATTGTCATCGCTGTATAAACCGATGCTTCACGGGCGGCAACTGGCATGTTGGAGGTGTTGGCCACGATGATGGTACGCTCCATTAACTTGCGTCCTGTGTGGGGGTCTACTAGTTCCGGGAACTCAGTGAAGATCTCAACCACCTCATTGGCCCGCTCGCCACAGGCAGCGATGATCACGATATCGGCCTCCGCCTGTTTGGAGATAGCATGTTGTAACACAGTTTTCCCCGTTCCGAAAGCACCCGGAATAAATCCGGTTCCTCCTTCCACGATGGGATTCAGCGTGTCGATGGAACGTACACCGGTCTCCAGCAGCTTGAAGGGTCGGGGCTTCTCTTTGTATTCGGTGATGGCCACTTTCACCGGCCAGCGCTGTATCATGTTGATGGCGGTCTCCGTGCCTTCGTGGTCTGTCACTACGGCCACGGTTGTGTATATATTGTAATCGCCTTCTTCGACGATGCTTTTGATAGTATAATCACCCTTCATCACAAAGGGAACCATGATCTTGTGGGGTTGAAAGTTTTCATCCACCTCGCCCAGCCAGGACCCTGCCGTGACACGATCTCCCACCTTTGCAAGTGGCTTGAGATGCCACAATTTCTCCTCATCGAGTGGGAAGGTATAATCACCTCTTTTCAGGAAGACCCCCTCCATCTTGTCGAGATCATTTTCTAGACCGTCGAGGTTGCGCTGCAGAAGACCCGGACCGAGGATCACCTCAAGCATGTGACCCTGAAATTCCACTTCTGCCCCCACGGTCAGCCCTCGAGTACTTTCAAATACCTGGATGTTGACATTCCGACCCACCACCTTGATCACCTCTGCCATCAGCCTAGTGCCACCCAGGTTGATGTACGCGATCTCATTTTGTGCAACAGGTCCATCCACCTCCACGATCACCAGGTTGGATATGATCCCTTTTACTGTTCCTTTTGTTAACATATGTAATTTTTTATTCTATCGCTATAATTGGTCTTATCTGTCGCAACTGCCGGAGTGTAGAAACGGCGCTTCACAAGAAAGATGTGTGACAGATTGTGCTTGTTAAAAATCTTCCGGCAGTTTTGTTTCATTTTTCAGATTGCTAATCAGCTCCCGAAAAACACGTTCTCCCTCTTCTGCGTTGAGGCTAACCCAGCGCTCCAGTATCTGCAGTTTGCAGAGGTAGGCAAAGAGGTACTCGATGTTGAAGTAGTCGAAAACGGTGTGTTCCTCGAGCCAGTCCCAGCGAAGTTTATCGAGTTTGCGTTCCCGATCGTATATATCGGACTCTTCCGAGATGCGCAGCAGGGTGTCGAAATACTCCAACTCGCGTCCAAGGCCAAAGTCGCGGACATTGGCATTCTCCCTGATCAGGCTGGCGGGCTTGTTGTTGCCAATGATATATTGTGTCACCTCCATGCCATACTTGCGGGCGTAGATAGCCGTTAGCACGTTGCCAATATTCAGATTTAGTTCAAACCAACCCGACATCAGGTTATTCTTTACCTCCAGGCCATAATCCATATAGAGGGAAGAAAGCAGGTCTTCCCACAGGTGACCACCTTCGTGTGGATTCTCCTCACTCAACCATCTTTTGATATAGGCTTCGAAGTAGGGAGGTATCTTTGTATCCTTAAGCGGTAGTTCTTCTTTCACCTTTGAGACCACCTCGAGGATCTCCTCACGCGAGAGTCTGCCCATCAGATTGAAGGTCCCATTCTTGTCTTTCAGCAGGCTCAGCAGGTTGTCGTTGTCGTATTTCAGGAAATATTTATGCAGCAGTTTCCTGTCGTTTTGCTTCAAAACCTCATCCAGCATACCTCTGAACTCCGCCACCGTAAAGGGGAGCTTCATGCTGTCGAATGAGAAGTCGGGCAGCCCGGCAACAAAATAGTAGTATTGGTTCTTGAAAAGCATATGTTAAACCTGAAAAAGCAGTTTTTGGATGGCAGGGCGTAGGAACTCTTTGAAGTAGGCGATGAACTCCGCCTCACCGAATTTTACTTTGTAGGAACCATCTGCGGGAGAAAGGGTAAACTCGGTTTCCAGACCGTTCACCGATTCAATCCGTAAGCCGCCATCCAGCAGTTGTTTGGCATTAGAGGCGATGTAGGATTCCAGCGCTGCGGCATCAACGACACCCACAGTTAAATTCCCTTTCTCAGCCCAGTTTTTTACCAGATCTACGATGAGTTGTTGCATGAAAGACTTGTCGGCCGTGGCCGCCTTCACGTTCATGGTTGCCAACTTGTCGGTCACAAGGTTAGTAATTTCCGATTTGAGTGCTGCCGATGATTGGGAGGCGTAAAGTTTTAATTCGGCCTCAGTGTGGTTCTTTATTTCTGCGGCTTCTTTTTCTGCCACTGCGATAATCTCTCCGGCTTTTGCTTTTGCCTCATTCAATATTTGCTCCCTCTGGGCATGAGCTGCTGCTACAATTTTGTCGGCTTCCTCCCTGCCTTTTTCTACACCCTCAGAATAGAGCTTGGAGGTGAGTTCCTGAATTTTGTCCATAGTATGTCGTAATATTTTTTTTAAGTTCCGGGATTACATTTTAAAGCTCTTTGTCTCGATGTGCTGGCACACTACCTCTCTGATTTGGGGGGTAGTTAAAATTATAGGCAAAGTTACAAAAAAGAATGTATATCTTTCCCTATTATTTGTTTCAAAAAGTAAAATGTTTCGGCTTGCATCTGTTCCTAGGGAAAATTACGTTTGGGTCGTTATCTCCTTTTTTTGCATTATTTTTGCACCCATGGAAATGGACAGGAAAATTTTCAGGCTGGCACTTCCCAATATCATCACAAACATCACTGTTCCCTTGTTGGGTATGATTGACATTGCTGTGGCAGGGCGACTGGGATCAGCCGTCTATATTGGTGCCATTGCGCTGGGAGCCAATATTTTCAACATGATCTATTGGAACTTCGGCTTTCTGCGGATGAGTTCCGGTGGCTTTGCTGCCCAAGCCTATGGTGCGCGTAACATGCAGGAGGTGATGAATGTATTTATCCGATCTCTCATTCTCGGTCTGGGAATAGGAGTACTCATTGTGATACTGCAATTTCCCATCGGCAAGCTAGCTTTGTCGCTGATACAGTCGGGACCCGAGTCGGTTCAACACGTGGAGACTTACTTTCGTATCGTGATATGGGGGGCGCCGGCTGTACTGGGTTTGTACGCTTTTAAGGGATGGTTTATCGGGATGCAGAATGCTAAGTTACCCATGATCGTGGCCATCCTGAACAATGTGTTGAATATTCTGCTGAGTGTGATGTTTGTTTTTGGCTTCGGAATGAAGATAATGGGTATTGCTCTGGGTACGGTGTTGTCACAGATCATCTCACTACTTGTTGCCGCCGCCTTGTGGTGGCGCTATTACCGGCGACTGAGAAAATATATCCGCAGGAAAACGATATGGAACAGGCTGTCGATCCGGTTATACTTTAAAGTGAACGCCGATGTGTTCGTGCGTACTTTTCTGTTGACGCTTGTTACCACTTTTTTCACCTTTGCCTCTTCGGGCATGGGGGAGACCATACTTGCTGTGAACGCCCTGTTGATGCAATTCTTTATGCTATTCTCCTATTTTATGGATGGCTTTGCCTATGCCGGCGAAGCACTCACAGGTAGGTATGTGGGAGCAAAAAATCCTTTTTATCTGAAGGCGATGATCAGACGGGTTTTTTTCTGGGGAGCCTGTGTGGGCATCACAGCCATGGTCGTTTACCTGATCTTCCCGGAGCAGATCCTGCGGATACTTACCAATGACAGCATCATCATTGGAAGCGCCAAAACCTATATGTTCTGGACGTTGCTCATTCCATTCACCGGCTTTGCTGCATTCCTGTGGGACGGCATCTTTATCGGAGCAACTGCTTCGAAGGAGATGCGCAATGCCATGATTATTTCAGCGTTGGTCTTCTTTGCCTGCTACTTCACGATGGTGCCTGTATGGGGAAACAACGGTCTCTGGCTCTCCTTTATCCTTTATCTTTTGGTACGGGGATTGATGCAGACATATTGGGCAAAGAGCGCGTTGAATTTGTGAACAATCAACTGTCAGTCCTTAAGGAACAAGGGTTGTCATTTTAGCGCTTGGGGTCAGTGATACATTATTTATTCTAGGTATTTTCCTATTTTTCCACTGATCTGGAGCAATGATATTTCATACAGCTTGGTGTTGTATTGCGCGGTGAGGAGACGTTGTTCAGCTTCTAATAAGCTGTTTTGAGCTTCACGCAGCTCTAGACCGGAGAGGTCACCTATCTTATAGCGCTCCATGGCGATCTCGTAATTTAGTTCTGCGTTATCGAGACTTTCTATCTCCAGGCTGGTCAGTTCCATGTTGTTTTGGTAGGCAATCCACATATTGGCAAAGTCGCTTTGCAGAGCCAGTTTGCGCTGTTCTATCTCCAGCTCCCTGTTTTGAATAGATATTTTAGCATTCTGTTGTTCCCTTTTGCGGTTGAATCCGTCGAAGAAGGTATACCCCAGTGTTACGCCTAGTGTAGGACCCCAGTTTCGTTGGCGGTCGAGTGCGCCGCTGTTGTAGTTGTAATGCGTAAAACCGTATCCCCCATTCAGCCGCAGGTAGGGATAGTTGCGACTCTGCAGGTTTTTGAGTTCCAGTTCGCTCAACCGTTTGTTCTTCTCTGTGAGCAGCAGGCCGGTGTTGTGATTCAGGGTGGCATCGAGCAACTGTTCTTTCGAGAGGGATGCATCGAACAGGATGGTGGTGTCCTGTGCGGCAAAGAGGCGATCCACATCTCCGCCCATCATCTCGTTTAACAAGATGCGTGAGCGGTGTAGTATTTCATATTGCTGGATCAGTAGCGAGCTGTCGGCATTGAAGTAGACCCGGGCCTGCTGCAGGTCGAGTCGCGAGAGTGAGCCCACCTGGTATCGGGCTTCCACGATACGCAACCGTTCCCGAGATAGAGCCACTGCATATTTGAGGTTGCTAAGTCGCAATTGCTGCTGCACATAGTTATAATATTCTGCCGTGAGGTTTGCGACAAAGTTTTCTACTGCCAGTCGGCTATTCAGTTCTCCAATGGTCTGTAGCTCCTGCAGCCTTTTGTAGTTGGTCTGTACGCGGAATCCCTCAAAGAGTGTCCAGTTGAGGGTTACACCCACGTCGGTGGTGCTGGTGGAGGCATCGCGTGTTTGCACAGTCTTACCGCCATCGGCCGCAAACTGGTCGCTGTTGCTGCTGCGCAGGCTATACCCGCCGTCGAGCGATACTTCAGGTAGAAATCCCGCATTGCCTAGCGTAACATTGTTCGCGGAAATCAATGCTTCGTTGCGGGTAATCTGTAAGTCGTAATTGTTTTGTAGCCCTTTCCGCAGGCAATCTTGTAGGGTCATCACCTCCTGTGAAAGCAAAAGGGGAGAGAGCAGCAGAGAGGTGAATAACGCCGTGATGATGATTCGTTTATACATCGTGTAATTTATCTTCTTTTTTCTTCTTTTCTTTCATTGCCTGGTCGGTGGAGAGATAGATATACATCACTGGTACCACAAAAAGGGTGAGTAGCGTGGAGATCAGTAGGCCCCCCACCACGGCTGTACCCATGGCGATGCGGCCGTTGGCGCCTTCGCCGGTCGCCAGCGCTAGTGGCAATAGCCCCAGGATGGTTGAGATGCTTGTCATGAGAATGGGCCGTAACCGTAGCAGGGAAGCTTCGATGATGGCTTTCTGCTTGTTGAGGCCTGCCTGCTGACGCTGGTTGGCAAATTCTACAATCAGAATCCCGTTCTTGGTCACCAGTCCAATCAGCATGATGAGCCCGATCTGGCTATAAATATTCATGGTTACTCCAAACATCCACATGAACAACAGTGCTCCGAAGAGTGCCATGGGCACGGAGAACATGATCACAAATGGGTCCTTGAAGCTTTCAAACTGCGCCGCCATTATCAGGAAAATCAAAATAATGGCCAATCCAAAGGCAAACAGCAGGCTCGAAGAGCTTTCTCTAAAGTTTCTCGATTCCCCTTCCAACGCAGTTCTGAAACTGTCATCGAGCACCTCAGCCGCTATGCGGTCCATCTCCTCCAGTCCTTCACCCAGGGAATAACCCGGTGCCAGCCCGGCCGATATGGTAGCCGAATTGAAACGGTTGTAGCGATAGAGCTGGGGTGGGGCCACAGACTCTTCCAGCTTCACCAGGTTGTCCATTTGGATCATCTGCCCGTTGTTATTTTTGATGTAGATGGTTTTTAGGTCGACAGGGGTATTCCGTTGTTGCCGGTTTATCTCTCCCAGAATCTGGTACTGTTTTCCATTCATATAGAAGTAGCCCATGCGTTGTCCACTGAGAGCATATTGCAGTGTCTGTCCGATATCGCGTGTGCTGACACCCAGCATGGCTGCTTTATCGCGGTCGATGATGATTCTGGTTTCAGGTTTTGTGAATTTCAGATCTACGTCGGCCATCTGGAAGTAGGGGCTCTGGTTCACCTTCTCCATAAGCGGCGGTATAAACTCCTGCAGCTTCTCAATATTGGGTGCTTGCAACACATACTGTATGGGCATGCCCGCACGGCGTCCGCCGAAAGTGGACTGTTGCTGCACGAATGCACGCGCTGCCGTTTCATTACGCACGCCACGGGTGATTTCTGTGGCAATCTCCATCTGCGTCCGTTCACGTTCGGTCATGTCGGGTAGCACCAGACGCACCATGCTAAAGCCACTGCGGGTGAATACGATGTTCGACTCCCTTTCGGGTACGATTGAGTCGGCAATGGCTGCAATGCGGTCAGTGTAATCCCGTACAAATTCAAAAGTGGCTCCCTCCGGTGCTGTACTTCGGATCATTACCTGAGAACGGTCTTCCAGCGGTGCCATTTCGGCAGGGATGATTCTCCAGAAATAAACAATCAACACAGTGGAGATGATCAGGATGGGAAGGACATACCATTTATGATTGAGGAATGTGTGGAGCCATTTTTCATAAAAGCGGTTCATCCTTGTAAAGAACACTTCAGTTTTTTCATAGAAACCGCTTCTCTTCTTTTTTCTTTTCAACAGCTTGGAGGAGAGCATGGGTACGAAGGAGAGGGCTACAAAGGAGGAGATGATTACTGCACCCGATATCACTATGCTGAACTCGCGGAACAGCCGGCCGGTCATGCCTTCCAGAAACACGATCGGAAAGAAGATGGCCACCAGCGTGACTGTGGTAGATACCACAGCGAAGAAAATCTCCTTGGAGCCGATGATGGAGGCCTCTTCGGGGTCCATGCCCGACTCAACTTTTTGAAAGATGTTCTCTGTCACCACGATCGCATCGTCCACAACGAGTCCTACAGCAAGTACTACGGCGAGCATCGACAACACGTTAATGGAAAAACCGGCGAGGTACATCACAAAGAAGATGCCGATGAGTGAGATTGGAATTACCAACGCCGGGATTAGGGTCACCCTCCAGTTTCGCAGGAATGCAAAGATGATGAAAACAACCAACAGAAAGGCAACGACGACGGTGGATTTGACCTCGTTGATTGAAGCCCTGATAAACTTGGTGTTGTCGAAAGCCACATCAAGAATCACATCTTCCGGCAGGTCTTTTTCCATCTGTTTCATCCGTAACCGCACCTCATCGGCGATGTTAATGTGGTTGGCACCTGGCTGCGGAATGATCACACAGGCTGCCATGGGCACACCATTTTTGCGGAGGATATTCTGCCTGTTGGCTGCGTCCAACTCAGCATAACCCACATCCCGGAAACGTACGATACGGAAGTTGTCTTCAATGAGAATCAGGTTGTTGAAATCTTCGGGTGTTTGCATCAGTCCCATGGTGCGGATCGATTGCTCTATGTGGTCGCCCTCGATGCTACCGGCGGGGAGCTCCACATTTTCGCGGTCCAGGGCACTCTTGATGTCCATGGGTGTAATATTGTAGGCAGCCATGCGCAAGGGATCGAGCCAAAGCCTCATAGCGTAGCGGTATTCACCCCATATCTCTACTGCACTTACGTTGGAGATGGTCTGTAGGCGTTCCTTGACGGTGAGGTCGGCAATCTCTGATAGCTCCAGCAAAGACCGGAGGGGACTCTGCACGGTAATCTGCATAATCGGGTCGGAGTCGGCATCGGCCTTTGAAACTGTTGGTGGGTCGGCATCGCGTGGCAGATAGCGCTGTGCTATGGATACCTTGTCTCTCACGTCGTTTGCTGCCGTCTCCATATCGACGCTCAGCTCAAACTCTACGGTAATACGAGAACTTCCCTGGCTACTGCGGCTCACGAGCGAGCGGATACCGGGTATGCCGTTGATATTTTGCTCCAGGGGCTCGGTGATTTGGTTTTCAATGACCTCGGCGTTTGCGCCGGGGTAGGAGACTTGTACCGTGATGATGGGGTTGTCCACGCTGGGGTACTCGCGTACCGGCAGGTTTGTATAGCCGATCAGCCCAAAGATGATGATGATCAACACCATCACTGTGGCCAATACCGGTCGTTTGATGCTCAGTTCGGAAAAGTTCATTTTTTTATCATTCTGCGCTGTTTGGAACCATTCGGTCTATTCTTACCGGCATACCGCTGCGAAGCTGCATCACACCGGTAGTCAGCAGGGTGTCTCCCACGGAGAGGCCACTGACGACCTCCACGGAGGAGGAGGTGCGCATGCCGGTGATAATCTCCACCTCCCTGGCTTTTCCATTTTCATAGACATAGGTGATGTCGCGGCCCATCTCCTTCACGGTGGATATGGCGGGAATCACGATGGCGTTGTCGATCTGATCGAGCTTGATGCGGATTGAAGCTGACTGACCCGGCTTGATCTTGCCGTCGGCATTTGCATATCGTGCCCTGGCAAAGAGGCTGAGTGTCCGTACATCGAGGCGCGTCTCCACTGCGTAGACCGATGCGTTATATACTTCCAGGTCGTTCTCCACCGTGAAGGCGATCTCCGTACCTGGTTTGATTCTGTTCACGAAGTTCTGGGTGAGTGAGAACTCAATCTTCAGGGGGGATATTTTTGTTAAGTTGGCAACCACCACATTGGGTGAGGCATAGGCTCCCTCGCTCACCTGTCGTAAGCCGATCATGCCACTGAAGGGCGCTCGCAACTCTGTCTGCCGGATGCGCGACTTTACCAGCTCCATATCGGCTTTCAATGTCTCTAGCTGGGTGAACACTGATTGGTAGGTTTCCTGGCTTATGGCATCTTTTTCGAGCAGGGTCTGCTGCCTGAACAGACGGTCTTCAGCCAGCGGGAGCTGTGCCTCCAGCTTCCGGAGTTCAGCCTGCAGGGGAGCATCGTTAACTTTGGCCAGCAGGTCGCCCTGCTGTACATAGGTCCCTTCCTGGAAATAAATATGGGTGATCTTTCCCGACGACTCAAACGTCAGGTCCACCTCCTCATCGGGGAGCAGGACACCCGTGATTCGAAACAGGTTATTCAGTGTCTGGGGTTGCAGAATGGTGGCGTTGACTACCAGCTCCGACCTGCTGGTTCCTTCGCTTGGGGTACGCTGAACAGAAGCACCATCGGAGTCGCCTGAAGCAAACAGCTCCTTGATCCTGGGGAAGAAAGCCATTCCCAGAATCAAAAGGGCGATGGAGCCAATAATAATGATTTTGCTCTTTTTAGTCATGTCGATGAAACAAATTTGCCCAAATTTAACGATTTAAAACCGACCGGACGGAGTTATGTTAGTCTATTTTAGGTTTTTTAGGGTTACTTATCGACAAATCGTACAAAATAACCGACGAACAGGGATGAGAGAATGATTTTAATAACTAATTTTACGATTCAATTTAATCAATGAAACGAGCATCATAATCACAAATAAGAACATGATAAAACGAGTTCTGTGATACCTTTGATAATGACACCTTTGATGATAATTAATTTTTAATCATAAAATAACAATGGATGTAAGAAAACTATCACTATTGATCGCAACCCTTATGTGCTGGATAACTTTCGCTGAAGCCCAGGATTGGGCTAATCTGAATCGTTTCAGAGAAGACAATAAGAAACTACCCCCTGCTGGGGCAAACGAAGACAGGGTGGTCTTTATGGGAAATTCTATCACCCAGGGGTGGATCAACCGTGTGCCCGATTTTTTTGCCAACCGACCCTATATCAACAGGGGTATAGGTGGCCAGACCACACCCCAGATGATGCTTCGTTTCAGGCAGGATGTCATCCAACTCCAACCGAAGGTAGTGGTGATCCTGGCCGGCACAAATGACATTGCAGGCAATACAGGTCCCTCTACCCTGGAGATGATCGAAGACAATATTTACTCTATGACAGAGCTGGCACAGACTCACGGCATTCAGGTGGTGCTTTGCTCAATACTGCCGGCATACGACTATCCCTGGCGTACCGGACTGGAGCCAGCGCCGAAGATTGTGGAATTGAACAAACGCTTTAAGCATTTTGCCGACACACACGGAGCAGTTTATTGCGATTTCTTTACCGCCATGGCAGACGAGCGTGATGGCCTCCCCAAAGAACTATCTGAAGACGGTGTACATCCCAACCTTGCAGGTTATGCGATCATGGGGCCCATCGTGGAGAAAGCCATCGCACGCGCTCTGGTGATAGGGAAAAACGGTAAATAGCTGTCTACTCCAAAAATTTGTAAGCATCTGCATTTTTCAGTCCAGCCACGGAATAATAAGTAGTCAGATCGCCCCGGATATAGACATGCCTATTGATGTTCGCGGGGTTATCTGCAATGTTCAGGGCGTTTTTCATTGCGGTTGCGGTAAAATTCACTGGGATCATATTGCTGATCACCGTCTCGTTCATTTTGTCGGCCAGGGCAATATTGGTTTTGACCTGGCCGGTGGTGTCGCTCACAAACTTATTGATTGATTTATTGAAAGCGCCCACTATGTATCCTTTCACCCATACATCGTTTTTCCCCTGTGATACCATCGCCTGTGCTACGGTATAGGGATTGCTAATCGACCCTTTTATTGCGGGAGGAGCAGTCTCAGTACGGTCGGCAGTGACCGTTTCGGAAGGTGGTGTGATCCAGGGAATGATGGCTCCGGGTTCAATATCGGCTTTCTCCTCCTCTTCCTCCTCGGTATAGAGTGTGGCATTCAGGTTGTATAGGGTGGATGATGCCAATGGGCTCGCTGTGGTATTTGCCGGCAGCGACGAGTGATAGACCTGTTCGTTGTCGCCAATCACAAACCACAATTTACTATCAGACAGGTCGCTACCCGGTAGCAAAATTACCTCTGCCAACGTGCCGTCACTGCTGATACCCAAAGCGATGTCTTCGGTTTCCGGAGAACTGGTAAGGGTGCCATTCACCAGGTTGAATGATGCTTTGGTTGGTACGTTGGTGAGAATAACCGAGAGCTCACTTAAGTCGATGTTTTGGTAATGCGAGATTTGCAGTACAATTTTTGAGAGCTGGTGTGAGAAAATCATGTTCACATTTGGATTAGTCATGTTTGCGACAGTCACATTGTCTGTATACATGAGATCGAGAGCAGCTTGATTCGATTGCGCCGTGAGATCTATTGGGAAGGTAAAGTCGGTTAACTCCTCTCTGAAGGGATAATAGGCGATGAAATCGACGTTTGAACCGTTAAACGGCAGATAAATTGTCTGCGGTTCGTTTTTGGGCGTAAAAATACCGGTTTCATCATATCGATAATGCACGTTCTTAGCCAGGGCCGTGCTGCTAAGGGGTGCACCCGACTTGATCATATAAATGCCAATGCCATCACCTTTCTCCCATGTGGATCCCGAAAGACGTGTCTTCATCCCTTCAATATCTGCTGTCACTTTGATGCTCTTGCTTACCCGTGCAGGGTCAATGGTTTCTCCTTCGCACGCTAAAAAGAAGAGACAGATTAGCGGCAAAATGAAAAATAGATGTTTCGTCATGCTAATAATTAGTTGATTAAGAGAAAAAATAAAGAATAAAACCTTTCTCGATATTTCTGCTTGGTGGGTGCAGAATGTATGCCTTCATTTCACACGTTACATGCCGATATATTTACACCAAAATTACCAATTCTCACCAATTCCAGGGCGGCATCAATCGACTTTTGCAAAATTTGGTAAATAAAAATTAAAAAACAACTTATTCGGCATAAAGTATTCAAAAAAATAGATTATTCCGTTAATATATACTGATTATAAATAAAGTTCTCCTAGAATATGTTTCTTTCACGAGATGGAAGATTTAAACAGCTACTTAATAACAATTACGTAGGATTCCACGCAACCTGCAGTACAGGCGCATTTCTGTGCATTGGGCCCTAAGTAAGGAGAATCTGGAAAAAGCGCAGGTAGGCATTGTGAGCATGGGAAACGACGGAAATCCCTATAATATGCATCTGAACGGCCTGCCCTTGGAGATCAAAAATGGAGTATGGAAACATAATCTGGCCGGTTTTATCTTTCGCACCATCGGTATGAATGATTGCACGGTGATGCATTTCCAGGATACAGCCTCCGTTGCGCGTAACAAAAGGCATCCTCTACCATTATGCCAAACTGGTAAAGGATGCCTCTTAGGAATGTATTACCGAAGAATACTGAAAATCAAAAGTTTCCGAGTAAACGATATGTTCCCGAACCCAATTCAATCTCAGTGTACTTATCGGTTTGGGTGATACTTCTCACGCCTTCACCTTCCGGTGTGGCGATGTGCATTTCTTGGGGTAGTCTGACGATGGCCGATGTGTTGGCGGGAATGGATATCTCCCACCCAAAGGTATCGTCTGTTTTCGACCATTCACTTTTTATCTCTCCATACACGGAGTTATAGGATGCTTTTACATGTGATAGTCCTTCTGGAAAATGGGGTTCCATCAACAGCTTCTTGTAAG
>CAZRRC010000006.1:36333-65474 GCA_964602395.1 uncultured Proteiniphilum sp.
CCACACTACCCGGATGGTTTTTAATGCCGGCCAGATCTTCATAATACCAGATAAGCAGGTCTCCGAGCAGCATCACGTGATTCGCCGAGTTCATGGCGGGATCGGCTGTGTCGCCGTTCCAGAGTTCCCAGATGGTGGTAGCGCCTTTTTCAATCATGTAGCCCCAGCTGGGATAGGTGGTGTTGGTGGCAATTTTGTAAGCCAGATCCACGTTGCCGTGTTGGGTGAGTCCCCGCATCAACTGCTGGATGCCCAGTACGCCGGTGCTGACATGGCCTCCGAAATCGACCTCTGTTTTCTGCACGATGTTCTCAAAGAGTGCTGCTTCTGATTCTTCCGGCACCAAGCCAAGCTGTAGTGAGAGAATGTTGGCGGTGACGGTATTGTTGTCGTATCTTGCAGAATCTGCATTGAAATAGGTGCGATTGTAAGCTTCTTTGATTTTTCCGGCCAGCTCAAGGAATCCGGGTATATCTTCACGATTGCTGGTTAGTTCAGCAAATTCAACCATCAGGTTGAGCAGGCTGTAGTACATGGTGGTGCTCAATACGGGTCCCGCAGTTTTCCGTGAGGGATCGGTTGAATGGATCAGCTCCTGCCTTTCGGGAGGCATGCACCAGTCGCCATAAGTATCTTTCGTGATGATGTAATCCTGCATCGATACCTGTTGAATCCGCTCCAGATAATGTTTCATGGATGCGTAGTGCCGGAATATGGGAGCAGTGTCACCGTACTGATGCCACAACATCTTTGCTCCGTAGAACCAGGCTGCCGGCCAGGTCACGTCATCGTTGTAGATGGTCCAGTAGCGGGGTGATACTACCGAGATACTTCCTTCGGGGCTTTGTGAATCTTCGATATCCTGCAGCCACTTGCTGTAGAGTGAGGCATTGCGGAAGAGAAATGCTTCGCCAAAGCAGCCTGTTGCACGATCGCCCAGCCATCCTTGGCGCTCGTCGCGCTGGGGACAGTCGGTGGGCATTCCCCGGTAGTTACCCCGAATGCCCCAATAGGCATTTTTAAATGTCTGATTGATAATTTTATTGTTTGTATCAAAACTCCCAGTCGTCTCCATTTTGTCATAAATCACTCTGCCGGTGAAGTTTTGCAATATCGGCTTTTCTTCCAGTCCGGTAATCTCCACGAAGCGGAATCCGTGGTAAACGAAGGACGGTTCCCAGTCAAAGGTGCCATCCACGGACGGAATATACCGGTCGGTCACCTTGGCATTGCGAATATTGGCGAGATAGAGGGTGCTATCGGGATTCAGCAGTTCGGCAAAACGAAAAGCGACAGGTTGATCCTTTTTCCCTTTCAGGTTGGCCACTCGGAGCCAGCCCACCATGTTCTGTCCCATGTCGAGTATATATCGGCCGTCGGCAAGTTCGGTGATCCCTACGGGAGCAATCTCTTCCATAACGCTGATGTTGGGATTGGGTTGGGCCGTGAGTTCGCCTCCCGGTTCTGCCATCAGAGTGGCTGTCTGCCACAGACTGTCATCGAAATCTGCGCTGTTCCATCCTTTTATTTCCAGGCGTGCATCATACTCCTCTCCGTCGAATTCGTTGTTGGCGATGATGGGACCTTTGGAGGTCACCTTCCAGGATGCATCGCTCACGATGATATCCGATGTGCCGTCGCCATATTCCACTTCCAGCTGGGCCAGCAGGCGGGGGAGACCGAACAGTTGTGTCGGTGATTCCCTCATGCCGAAATAGCGTCCGTTACCCAACTTCACTGCCAACAGGTTTTTGCCTTTTTTTGCCAGCGATGTGACATCGTACACGTTGTAGTAAACCCTTTCAGGATACCAGGAGACCGTGGGTGCAAAAACGTCATCAGACACCTTGTCCCCGTTCAGGTAGGCTTCATAGTTGCCGAGACCGGAAATGTAGAGCATGGCTCGTTTTACCTGTTTTTCGACAGAGAAGGGTTTTCGTAGATAACGGGCAGCCAGCCGTGTATTTCCTTTCGTTGTCTCATCCGGATTAGAGAGTGAATCCTCACCGATCCATTGTGCCTGCCACTCAGCATTGTTCAGGATGGCCATGCTCCAGTATCTGGTTTCGCTCCAGTCTGTCTCCCCCTTGTTGGTGATCACCTTCACCCGCCAGAAGTAGGATTTGCGTGATAGCAGATTCTCTCCGACATATGGGATGAGTACTGACAGGTCGCTTTCGATCATACCGGAGTCCCACAAAAGATTTTGCCCCTTCTTGAGATCATTTTCAGAGGAGGCTACTTGAATTTGATAGCTTTGCTGTACCACATCGGACAATACCGACCTGATTTGCCATGAGAATCGCGGCTGGGTGGCTGCAACACCATCCGGATTTTCCTGCATTTCCACTCTCAGGAAGACTACCTCTGTTTGTGCTTTTCCACATCCGGTCATCAGCACGACAAACATGAAGCCGATTAATAAGTAAATGTTCTTCATACGATTTTTATTATTGTTTACGCTGTTTTTCTTTTAGAAAGCCTGAATTTCCATGATTGAATAAATTGTGTAAGGCAAAAATATGCTGTCAGGAAAATGGTTATCAATTTGAAAATTGATAAGTTCCTGCACCAATCTCAAACAAAATGTATCCTTTCTTTTTATCCTTCCGTCGTGACAGGCCGGAATCCTCCTTCACTTTTTTACCTGCTTCATCGGGAAACCACACCGTAGCACGACAGTTGGGAGGGACGTTTACCTTCAGTGTTAATCTTCCTTTTGTGCGTTTCCATGAGGAGCGGATAATACCCGCTGGTGAGTCGAAACAGGCATTTGCCCACGAAACCTGAGATTCAGTCAGCCGGGGTATCCTGATGTGAAAATTACGGTATCCCGGTGTCTCGGTATCTTGTCGGATACCAGCCACCCCGTCAACATACCATGCCCCTGGATAGAGATAGGAGCTGTGTAGGAGGGAATGTCCCTGAAGATCTTTTTCCCACATCTCCCAGATGGTGGTGGCATCATTCTCCTGCATATAACCCCAACCCGGATAGGTTCTTTGTGATGTCATGGAGTATATCAGGTCATCACGACCCTCATCACGCAGTACTTTAAAAAGCATGGCACCACCGGTTATACCCACATCGATATGCCCCTTTTGGTGGACAAGTATCTCTTTTTCCAGTCTCTTCATGACCTTGACACGCTCTGCAGCCGGCATGATATCGCCATAAAGTGCAGCAGCCAGATTTCGCATGGATTTATCGGAATAGTCGGCTTCCTCCTCGTGGTAATATTTTGCGTGAATGGCCTCTGCTGCTTTTTCTGCTTGTAGGGCCCAGTGCTCCGCTTCAGCATCTCTGCCGATTACGGTGGCGATCTGTGCCGCTGTTTTCAGGTTATAGACCCAATAACAATTATTGAAAAAGAGGTTTTCATCGGAGTAATTATTCATTCCTGCGGCTGTTGCTCCCGGCCAGAGCCAGTCTCCAAGAAAATCCCACTTTCCGCCATACCGTTTCAGCATGTTGTTTTCGACGTGTGAATCCAGAAAAGTAAGCCACCCTCTGATCATGTCAAAATTCTCTTCCAGTACATCAGAATCGCCGTGGTATTGATACATAAACCAGGGGAGCGTGACCACGATGCCGCCCCAGGCAGGCCCCCCGCCACCGTGATAGGTGGGAGCCGTCTGCGGCAGGATGCCTCCGCCCAGTGGACGTCCGCTGCCCTCCTGTTTGCGTGCCCAGTCGGGGTTGTTCATATTGCCCACCATCGGCTCGGTGCCCTGTACATCACGCCAGTCCTCTAGCCATTTGCTATAAAAAGCACCTAGCTTGTAGTTGAGCAATCCGGTTTCGGATGTGGCATGTGCATCGCCTCCGTAACCAAACCGTTCCCGCTGGGGGCAGTCGACGATATATCCACCGAGCGACAAATTCTCAAAGGTCCATTTTACAGTGTTGAAGATCCAGTTCTGCAATGAATCGGAACAGACAAAGGTGGTTGCATCTTCAAAACCAGTGCGCACCATCCATCCTCTGATATCCTCCTTGCGGGGAGGAGATGAAGCCCCTTTGATGGTGATCCATCGGCCCGACATGTAGTTGAATCGGTTCTGAAAGAGACCTTCCCCCGAAGACCCCATCACATACGCACTCTGCAGATTGAAGGTCATCTCTTCTTGCGCTCTCTCCGAGTACAAAAAACGGATCGTATCACCAGGATTGCCCTTTACCCGGATCGCTGTTAATCCGGCGAAATTAACGCCCATATCTACCCGATATGAGTCGTCGGGGCGACTTTCTATGTTGACCGGTTGAATTTCATCCATCATCCGATTGGTTTCGACACGCTGTGCCGACAAGGTGAGGGTAGGTGTAAAAAGCACGGCGCGTTCCCAGTTATGATCGTCGAAACCGGGTAGATTCCATCCATCCACTTCCCTGTTGGCATCCCATATCTCGCCACCGTAGCCCCCCACGCCAAATCCCCAGTTTCCGGTCAGCATATTGGGACTCGGATGAGTTTTCCAGTTTTCATCGGTAACAATGCGTCTTAATTTTTCTCCTTTTTCATCAAAGAGATCGACCTGCGCAATCACAATGGGAGCACGTGGTTTGTCTATGGTGGCGTAGGGGGCATAAATGGACCAGGAGGTTCCCAGCCACAACGCGATGACATTGTCGCCCTGCTGCAATGCCGGAGCAATATCATAGGCAATATAGCGACCCCGTTTGGTATGATCGGTGACGGCCGGAGCAAGCAGATGATCACCCATTTTCTGCCCGTTCACATACACCTCGTGATACCCCACCGATGCCACGAAGAGGGTGGCTTTGGAAGGCTTTGTTTTTAAATGGAATGTTTTCCGGAACCAGGGATCCTGCATCTTATTGCCTCCTTCTGCCGGGTCATAAGCTTCTCCCGTGCCGATCCACTTCGCCGTCCACTCGTTCTGAGTAAACAAGCCGGTACTCCACTCAGCTACCTCATCGAACCCAGATTCGTTTCCTCTTTCATCTTTTACCGACACCTTCCAGAAGTATCGGCGATCCGATTGCAACGGTTTGCCGTTGTATTTGATCAGCTGCATGGCATCCGAAGGTACCCAGCCTGAGTCCCACATATCGCCTCTGTGGCTGTCGAGTTGCTGCTGAGAGCCGGCGACCAGAATCCGGTAGGCTGTCTGCCGCTGACCGTGAGCAGTCTCACTTGTCGCCTGTAGCTTCCAGCTAAATCGAGGCTGCTCCACATCCAGCCCGGAAGGATTTGTCAGATATTCACATGTGAGTTGTACTGGTGCAATGCTGCAGTCGTAACCACTAACTTGTGCATAAGCACCAAGCGTAACGGTTATGATGAGCATACAAAGGATGGCTTTTCTTTGTGTACTCATCGTCATTTGTTTATGGGGTTATATAATTGAGGCATCCAGACCCGGAAGAAGGGAAAACCGTTTGTGGTATTCCCTGCCGAAGCATAATCGCAAAAATGTACCATGACCGGTTTAGCCCCCTGTTCCGTATAAGATTCGGGAATGAAATCGGCAGAAAAAAGCATCCACATATTTGAGTCAGATGTCTCCTTACATGTTACATCAACAGTTCCATCCTCATTTAGCACCGGGGTCAGGATAGCTTCAAGCACGGGATCACCCAGTCTCTCATCCCTGGTTAACAGGATCGGTCCACGTGTGACGGCTACAAATTGCGGCTGGTCACCCATCCGGTGCAGCTTTCCCTTCATCTCAAATTCCACTGAAATCCGGTCGTCGTTTTTCCAGTTGCGGGTTAATCTCAGGTAGTCACCCGGTGTTATCTTTTCTGGTGTCGCCCCGTTTACAGATACCAAGGAGGAACTGCTCCATGCTGGAATCCGCAAGGCAATCTCCATCTGCTCATCTTTGGGCAGCTCCAGTATAATTTCTATTTTGCCCGACCGTGGATAATCGGTTTTCTGAATTACCCCGATGGTTTGATTACCGGGTGTATGCAGCCGGTAGGTTCCATCGATATAAAAATTGAGTGAGATGCCCTGTTCCGACTGCATTACGCAGGTATGGGGAATTGTGAAGAGTCCTCTCGGTCCGCTTGCATTGCAGCAGTTGAGTCCCATACCGCATTGTTCCGATCCTTCGAGTCGTTGTCCGGCAAGGGGGGTATATTTAGCCCAATCGGAGCCATCGGGGCGCATCGCTCCCAATAATGCATTGTAAAAGGTTTGTTCAATGGCATCGGCATACTTCGCTTCCCCTGTCAGACGTAGCAGCTGCTGATTGAATTTGATCCAGGTGACGGTGACGCAGGTCTCCTGGTAATGTGCGATGGGCATGGCCTGTTTCTCTTTTCCCGAAAACCATGCTTCCATCGCGGAGCCGGAGCCAGCTATATTTATTTCGCTCTCTTTAATGCTTTGCCACGTTTGTTCAGCAGCCGTTTTATACTCCTCTTTTCCTGTTATCCGATACAACTCTAACAGTCCCTCATAGCAGGACATCATCTCGTAAGCTTTCTGTCCCTGCTCCCAGCCGTACCAGCTTTTCTCGGGTTTGGGAAAGCGTTTTCCCACGGGAACAGTTGCTTTGGATATCAATTGAGGGCCCTCCGGTGTTTCCCATTGCCGAACAATCTCTTCGGCGAACGCCAGATATTTTTGATTTCCTGTTCGGTTGTAAAGCTGACAGATTGGCTCCAGTACCGATGATGCAGCCATACCCCGATGGTTTCCCATCTGGACGATATTCGCATGTTGTTCACCGAGTTCCCGAATCAGGAAGTCAGCCTCGCGGGTGGCTGCCTGCAGTGCTTTTTTATCTTTTGTGATGTCGTAGTAGGCGATCAAGCCGAGCATGCAATATTTTCTGCCCCAGATATCCCACGCTTTCAGTTGGCTTTCCGGTGCGTAGTTTCCAATATACCCGTCGGGTGTTTGGGTCGCCATTAACCCCTCTGCCGCACTTTTTAACTTTGCATGAAGAGAGGGAGAGGGATTGTATTGATAGGCAAGTGCTGCAGAAGTGAACCATTTTCCCCAAAACTCACCCTGCCAACAGCTGTGTTCATCCCGGACTTTAAATGGTTCAACGAGCCTTTCCTCATTTTGTGCAAGGATGCGATTATTATAGGAGGCATCCAATTTTCCTCCCACATAACCATTTACCTTCACGCTAGTTGCCACCGAAAGTTTATCCTTTGCCTTTTGTTGCGGAGCGGCTTGCTGTCCGTTTGCAGTAAGGGAGAAGCACAGCAGGGCGGCGATGGATGCCTGTTGCAGTTCTGTTAAAGATAGTACCCTGAATTTTGTTATGTTTTTCAGTTTCATGTTTTTCAAAAGTTGAGAGGTGTTATAATTTTTACATGAGGACTCTGAATATTAATGTATGGGATCCGGCCGGCAGATTCATTATGCTATTTTTTTTCTGATCAAACTGTAATCTTTTCATCCTGTTCGGAATGATTTCAGTATTTTCTGGCAGATACAGGGTAGCACTGCTGTTTGCGGGAACAACCACCTCATAGATTACCCGATCATTTTCCCATTTCCAGTTTGATTGGATCAGTCCATAGGGTGATTTGTATTCCGCGTTGAAACGTTCCAGATCTTTCTCAAAATGGGGACGCAGGATGATGTGCTTAAAGCCGGGCTGTTCTGCATCGGGATAGATACCGCCCAAACCCTTGAAGAACCAGGCGCCAATCTCGCCAAACATCATGTGGTTATCCGAGATATCCCGTGTCGCATTCAGATCCCAGTTTTCCAGCAGCGTGGTGGCTCCGTTTACAATCCACCAACCCCAGGAGGGGTAGGTGTCCTGTACCGCTACCTTATACGCCACATGGGAATATCCGTTTTCGCTCAGTGCGTTCAGGAGTGCCTTGGCACCCAACACCCCCACGTCGAGGTGAAAATCCGCCTCTTCCACTTTCTTGGCCAGGTTTGCAGCTACTTTGGCTTTCATATCTTCCGGCACGACCTTCCACTGTAACGGCACACTCAACTCGGTCTGCGTTCCATTCGCGTAGATACCTGTCTCACGGTTCAGGTATTTTTCGTTGATTGCATTCTTGATCTTCTCTGCCAATGTGCTGTAATGCAGGTGATCGGCCTCTTTTCCGAACAGCTTCGCTGCCCGGGACAGGATGGAGGCATCCACAAAAAAGTAGACAGAGGAGGTCAGCTCCAGGTTTGAGCGAGATTTTACCGGTACCCAGTCGCCCCGTCCCCAGGAGGTGAGTCCCTCTGGACTGGTGCGGTCTACATAATCCACATAGCGCCGGATGTGATCGTAACTGTCGGCCAGCAGTTTACTGTCGCCATAGAAGCGGTATATTTCCCAGGGTATGATGGCAATGGTACTGGTCCAGTCCAGTCCATTGTCCGTGCCATAACCCCATCCTCCTGTGGGAATGATATCAGGAAGCACACCGTTGGGTTGTTGTTCGTCTCTGTGGTCAGCCAGCCATTTCTCATAGACGGTGATCCCGTCGAAATTATAAAGGGCGGTTTCTATGGCAAAATGGCCGTCGCCGGTCCAGCCGTTCTTCTCCCGCTGCGGGCAGTCGGTGGGGTATCCCATCAGGTTTGAGAGGTAGGCGTTGTTCGTGGCCCGCCATAATTTGTTTATCAGCTCGCTGGAGGTCTCAATCCTTCCGGTCGGCGGCACATCGCTGTGCATAAAATAGGCCGTCAAGCTTTGTTCATCCAGCTCGACAGGTTCACTGCCTGCTACCTCCACATAACGGAATCCCTTGTAGTTGAACCGGGCCATAAACTCATCCTCTCCCTTTCCGCTCAGTATCAGGATGTCTGTCTGAAAAGGATCATTTTCTTTGTCGCCGCGGTAATAGACATCGATATTGGATAGATCGAGGCGGCCGTTTTTATCCAGTCGCTCTCCGTGTTTGATCCGGAGTTGGGTGCCCTCTTTTCCTGAGACCTTTATTCGGATCACGCCTGCCATATTCTGACCAAAGTCGTAAAGGTAAGTTCGCTCATCGATCTTGCTGAATGAAACAGCGGGCAGGGTGCGTACATTGCGAATGGGTCGCAACTGTTGTGCGGTAATGTTTTGTGAGGGAGCAGAGCGCAGTGCCACTCCTTGCCAGGTGGTATCATCGAACCCCGACTCGCTCCAGCCCTCCTGCTCGAGTCTGGCATCGTAATGTTCTCCCGTGTAAATGCTGTTAAAGATGATCGGTCCGTCGGTTTTCTTCCAGCTTAGGTCGGTTGGAATGGTCTCCACGCTTCCATCGGTATAGGTGATGCGCAAGTCGAGACAAAAAGCGGGCCGGTTTCGCCAGGGAGCTCGTTCAAAGTTCCATACTGCCAGTGACTGGTGGTTAAACCAGCCATTGCCCAGGATTACACCCACGACATTCTCTCCCTGCTGCAACTGTGTAGTCACATCGTGGGTGACATAGAGGTTTCTTCTGTCGAAACGGGTGTACATCGGATCGAGGCGCTGGTCGCCAATCCTCTCCCCGTTGATATGAAGCTCATACAATCCGGCTGCGGCAATATAGACTCGTGCCGAGGCAATCTCCTTGCGCGCCTCAAATTGTTTGCGAAAATAGGGTGCCGGCTTGTGATGAATATCTCTGCCGTCACTGATCCAGCTACCATGCCAGTTAGCGGTATGCATCATCCCCGTTTCGAAGGAGTGCACTGCAGAGATGCTTGCACGATCCTTCTCATCCCATAGGATCACCTGCCAGTAATATTTGGTAAAGGGCCTGAGTGCGGCTCCTTCATAAGGAACCAACTGTTTATCCGAATCAATCCGACCAGTATCCCAGAGATCGCAGTCAGTTCTGGTATCTTTCTCTCTATCAAGGGTTTTTCCGATTGTTCCTTTTCCTGAATACTTTGTAGAGTGACTCAAATCGATGATTTGCAGGGAGTCCGTACCGACGAGCAGCTTGTACGCTTTCTGCCCGGCACCTTCTTTACTATTTTCCATTCTCCAGCTTAGTCTGGGAGTAGCGTTGTCGATTCCCACTGGATTTTCGAGGTGATCGGTTTGCAGATCAACAGACTTGAAGGAAGCCCTTGCATCCAAATTTTGGCCGTTCACAGAAACGGTAAGGAGTAATAGTATGATGAAGATTGATGTCCTGTTCATTCTCTTGTAGTTATGTGCGGGGGTCATTGAGATGATAGATCTCATCGCTCCACGGTGAAAATCCATTTTCCTGATCCTACATTTTCGATAACCGAAAAATTGCCTTTTCTCTTGTATTGAGCGGGCTGGTTGTTCATTTGTACATTCTGTTTTCTGGAAAAGAAGGGGAGATACAGATCGGCAGTCGTGTTAGCCGGAATGTGAACCTCGAGCCGGAATGTTTTCCCCGGATTATTGGTGAAATTGACCGATACATCACCCCGTATAGTGGGGTGCTTTACCTCTGCGAATTCCAGTGAACCCGGTTGCGGCCTGATTCTGATTTTTCCGAATCCCGGTTCCAGCGGTTCGATCCCCATGAGCTTTCGGGGAATGATGTTGGCAGGTACTGCACCCCAGGCATGATTCCAATCCTGATTGGGTTTGTATTTGTTATCCCAGGCTTCCATGGTGATGGTGGAGCCACTGCGGATCATGTTATACCAGCTTCTTTCGTCGGTGGAGGTGAGCAGCTGTAAACCGTAACCGGCATCATACGCGTTGTAGACGGCATCGAGCAAAAACTGTGCGCCGTACACACTACAGGCCATTCCACGCGACCGGACAAACTCGAGTACAGACTCTACATCATCTTCTTCAACAAGGCCGAAAGCAAGGGGAAACATATTGGCGTGCAACGATGCATGCGACGTACCGATGCCGTCTACATAATATCCTCTTCTTTTATCGAACAGTTCATCATTAAAAACCCGTTTTAATCTCGCGGCCTGTTTTAGGTACATAGTACGATCGTCACTTTTTCCGAGGACATTTGCAATCTGAGCCATCAGCGTAATGGCCCTGTAATGAAATGCATTCACCACGGTGTTGATATCGGTAAAAACAAATCCGTCGGTTTCTCCTCCCTCTTCCTTTCCCAGCCCGAGAATGCCGGTGTGGGGCCAGTCTACGATATCCCGCAATTGACCGTCAAAATAAATCGATTTCAATACTTCCGGTGTTACCCTGTCGGTACGGGTGCTGATGAATCCCTTTTCATCCGCTAGGGTAGAGAGTGTTTTTGCTTTCAGGTCGTTGTAAAAATATGATAGAGAGCGACTGTCGCCGGTATAAAGGTAATCCTCCCAAGCCATCAGTACCGATTGCAGGATCCATTCCGTGGGCCAGTTCGGTCTGTGAATCAGATACTCGTGGGTGTATCGCGCCATGTTGTATTCGCGTGCCACGCAATAGTGCGACAGCTGGTTGATCAGTGCATCGGCTTCATAGGGAATACGCTCTCGGTCGCCATCGATATATATACCCAAAAAAGAGGTGGCCTTGATGGAATATTTGCTGATGTCCCATACCTGGTTTAGAATCGTGTCGGAGCTGTGAAAGTAGGATTCCGCCTCGTTGAAAGGATAGAATGCCGTTTCTCTGACAATATCTTTTTCCAGTAATGGATGTTTGTAGTTTTCTATTTCACAGTAACGGAACGGAGTTACTTCGCCGATATATTCAGGAATCAAAACCGCCTGAGGCCCAGTGTTTCGGGTGTCGGGAGGTATTGTGACAACGTATGTGTTCCTGCCTTTCTCCGGTACAAGGGTGTAGCGGGAGTAGCGGATAGTTCCTCCGGGATTGCGGTCTACCCTGCCATCACGCATTGCTTCACCCAGATGAATGACCACAGTGTCGGTACCCTCATCAGAAAAAAGATTGATCCGCACTCTTCCAAAGGCGGCTTTCCCGAAGTCTGCAAAACAATTACCTCCTTCCAGATTGGAGATCATCCACGGGTATTCATCTTGCTTTTGAATGGGATAGCGATCGGTGGCATACGTTGCGGGTGTGTCTGATGTTTTAAACGATGATACATTGGAATAGGATGATTCCCTGCCGTGATTGTCCCAGGTCTTCACTTTCCAGAAGCAGACTGTTCCTGGTTTAAACGGTTTCCCCTCGTAGGTGATGTTTGCCGAGTGGCTGCTGACAATTTTTCCGCTGTTCCATAAATTGGCAGAATCTGATGTCAATTTTTGCTTGCTATCGGCAACCAATATCTGATATGCAGTTTGAATCGTGTTACTTGCTTCCCCTGGAACGATCCACCCAAAAAGAGGACTGTGGGTGGTTATTTCAGTAAACTGAAACGGTTCATTGCGCAGGAGAGCTCCTTCGGGTGTCAGATTGACTGGGTATCCGTTCAAGTGTACTTTCCCAGGTGATGTCAGCAGGTTAACGGTCAATCCTGTTGGCGCAGGCAGGTTTTGGGGGATAGCTCCCATGCAGAAGCAAAGGAACAGGGTGATCAGAAAAGTAATTTTTGTAGCGTTCATTTTGTTACGTAGATGTGCAGTGGTGAGAAGGATAGATACGTCCCATGTCTCGGTATTCCATGGGAGTTAGGCCGACTCTTTTTTTGAAAAAGGAGAGGAAATATTCGTAGGAACTGAAGTTAAGTTCGAAAGCTATCTCCTTGATGGAGTGGTTTGTCTCGGCCAGCAGCTCTTTTGCTGTGCGGAGTTTCAATTCCTGAAAATATTGAGCAGGAGCATATCCTGTATATTCCTTGAAGACTCTCCTGAATAGGGAATAGCTGATGCCCAAGTTGACAGCAATACCTTTGATGTCGATATTTTTGTTGACATTCTCTGTCATGATGATTTTGGCGCGTTCAATTTTCTGTGCCGATTCTCTCGATTCGAAGTTAATGTTCTGTGCGAGTGATAAAATGGTTCCCAGAATATTGAATACAATGCCGGCAAGGTACTGTTGCGTAGCTCCTTTATCTTCTTTCGCAACCCGTATGGCGGTCGAGAAAAGGTTGACTAGGTCTTCATTCACTCCCACGTTGAGCAGTTGGTTGTCGGGAGAAATAAACCCGTTGGCCACGATGCTGTCGATGATTTTTCCTTCAAAACCTATATAGTACTCATTCCATCCGGTATCTTTTTCCGGGCAGTAGGTGTGCCATTGTCCCGGAAAAAGGAATATTACCTGCCCCTTTGAAATGGTTGTTTTTTTTGTGGATGCTGATGTGAACGAACCCTTGCCTTTGCTGATATATACAATTTGATATTCCGATAAAATACGTCCTTTCCCGGGTTTGAAATAATAGTTTTTGGGGTGATCTGTAGAAGGATACAAGGTGTGAGGAGCAATAGGCTGAAAACCGACCGTGTTGACAGTCAGTCCGAATTTTTTATCTTTATCATTGACGAGTAGATACTTGAAGTCAATGCCGAAATCGTTGTATCTCATGTTTCCAGTTTTAGATTGGCATTTTTTGACGTTGGGTGTAAATGTACAAAAAATATCAGAAAAAACACCATGCAGTTTATCTCCTCTGTAAAACGACAAAAGAAACCGCATAGTGTTTTAACAAAATGAGAAAATAGAATTGTGAGCTGTGGAAATGCAACTTAAAATAAATTGGGAATCACCAACGAAAAAATCAACACGGCCATACCTATCGCAAGATAGGTGACCGCTTTTCCCCCTGATCCCTTCCACTCTTTTAGAATAACACCCCAAACATTGCTGAAGACCACGTTCAGTGACATGAGTATACTCCATGAAAAGGCCATCATCACGCTGTTGGGTTCAAAGAAGCTCTGTCCCATTCCCAGTCCGAAGAACTGAGAGTACCAGAGCAGCCCTGCCAGGGCACAGAAAAGGATGTTGTTCGTCAGCACCGATTTTGAAGAACGCCCTATCTCCCCGGAGGTTTTGTTTTTGCGGTTCATGTAAAGGCAGTAGACCAAGTTGGTGATGAATCCACCCACCGTCACCAATAAGGTTACCGGATTCTGGGCAAAAAGATCTTTTGCCCCTGCTGATATGGCTGCTTCTTTTACCGGTATGCCTGCACTCAGTCCCAGACTGAAACAGGCGCTCATCACTCCGGCAAACAAAGCAATCATGAGTCCTTTCTTCAGGGCAAAATCTTTGATGGCTTTGCGTCGTTCTTCCTCTGACATGTTTTTTGAACGCAGGCTTCCGGCATAACCTACCAGGGCGATGCCAGCCAATGTTACCCCCACAGCAATTAACAGGATCACTCCTTTTGGTGAGAAGAGATCTGTTCCTGCCAGCATCGCAGGGATCAGTGTCCCAAACGCGGCACAGGTACCCAATGCCACCGATTGCCCCAGTGCGATCCCCAGATAGCGCATGCTCAGTCCGAAGGTGAGCCCTCCCACACCCCAGAGAACACCGTAACCGATGGCTTTCAAGGTAGCTGCCGGATGAATGGTGTAGATTCCAATCAGTTCTGCCGGGGTATTTGAGATCAACGCACCCAGAAACGGAAAAAGAAGCCAAGCGAAAACTCCTTGTATCAGCCAGAAGTTTTCCCAAGACCATTCCTTGATCTTATTGATGGGGACGTATGAGCTCGATTGACCCATACTCCCCAATGCAATAATCAGTAAACCGAAAAAGGTATTCATTGTTTATACTCTTTTGGAGGTTATCTGATTCTCATACTCCTGTATTTCTTTGATGTATGCATCACCCACGGGTACACCCTGCTGCAGACAGTAGTAGTTATAGAGTGCATTCCAAGGCATAGCTTTTAGCTCTTCCAGGTATGCAAGACGCTCAAATCTTTTGTCCTGTTTCTCAAAGTCCCGCAGCTTGTCGGTTGGTTCCAGCAAAGCCTGTAGCATGGCCTTCTGTGCAGAGCGGATGCCCACTACATAGGCGCCGATGCGGTTGATGGATGCGTCGAAATAGTCCAGACCCATGTGAACCCGGTCCATATGACCCGAGCGGACAATCTCTTGCGAAATGGCCATCAGCTCGTCGTTCAGGATCACCACGTGGTCGCTGTCCCAGCGTTCAGGTCGGCTCACATGCAGGGTCACCTCCGGTACGAACAACAGGATGGACGAAAGCTTGTCGGAGATTGTTTCGGTAGGATGGAAATGACCGGCATCCAATGTTAGCAACATGTTGTTCTTTACCGTGTAACCCATATAGAATTCGTGTGAACCTACTACATAGCTTTCGCTACCGATACCAAAGAGTTTGCATTCAATGGTGTCTTTTAGGTAGTTGGTGCTGATCTTTTCACCCAAAACCTCGTCGAGTGATTCCTGCAACAACCTTCTGTGCTCGTAACGTGATACTGTTTTGTCTTTTTCTCCGTCCGGAATCCAGATATTGTGAACACAGGGGTCACCCTGTTGGCGGCCAATCTCTGCAGCAATCGCTCTGCAGCGGCGCAGATGTTCTTTCCAGAATTGCCGTATTTCCGGATCAAAATCCGAAAGAGTATAACCGCTGTTTGCCTTATCGTGGGAGAAGAAGGTGGAATTAAAATCGAGTTTTACTCCTTTTTCTTTGGCCCAGTCTATCCAACTCTGAAAATGTTTGGGTTCAATCCTGTCGCGATCCACAAACTCACCGCCAAAATCGCCGTAGGTAGCGTGCAGGCTGATGCGGTGTTTCCCGGGGATGAGCTTGATCACCTTTTCAAGGTCGGCCTTCAACTCTTCAATGGTACGTGCTTTACCCGGATAGTTGCCGGTAGCCTGTATGCCACCTGTCAATTCACCCTCGGGGTTTTCAAATCCCGACACGTCATCGGCCTGCCAGCAGTGGATCGATATGGAGAGCTTTTCCAGTTGTTCAATCGCCTGTGATGCATCCACACCCAGTGATGCATATTGTTCCTTTGCATCTTCAAATGCTTTTTTGATCTTTTCTTCCTTCATATGTTTATCTCTTTATTTGGTATTAAGCGAATAATTTCATTGTTAGATATCCCGGAATACTTCCAGGTAGCGTTGGTATGGATCGTGCCACACATCGGTGTCTGAAGGAGTGAAAGTCTCCAGTTCCACAGAATTGCGTACCAGTTGTCGCATGGCATTTTTTTCTGTAATAAGTCCGGCCGCTTTGGCCTGCATCAGCAGGTTGCCGATCGCAGTAGCTTCCGAGGGCCCTGCCACAACAGGCAGCCCGATGGCATTGGCCGTAAAGGTGTTGAGCATATTGTTTTTAGATCCACCGCCAATAATATGTAGCTTTTCTATGGGGAAGGTGGCAAGTTCCTGTAGGTGTTGTAGCACCTGCTTATAGCGCAGGGCCAGACTTTCATAAATGCACCGGGCGATTTCGCCGATGGTTTCCGGCACAAACTGGCCTGTCTGCCTGCAGTATTCCTGTATTGTGTCAATCATGGAGGCGGGGCTCGCAAAACAGGGTGCGTCAGGATTGATAAAACATTGAAAGGGAAGAACCTGTTGGGCTGCTTTCACAATTTCGTCGTATGTCACCGGACCTTTCTTTTCCCATTCTTTCTTGCATTGCTCTATCAGCCACATGCCACATATATTCTTCAACAAACGGATAGAGCCGTCGGCGCCTCCCTCGTTGGTAAAGTTGAGAGCGTAAGTCTCCTCGTTGATCACCGGTTCATCGGACTCAATTCCCATCAACGACCAGGTGCCCGAGCTCAGATAGGCAAAATGGGGACTTTCAGCCGGTACGGCCAACACTGCAGAAGCCGTATCATGCCCCGCAACGGCAATGACCGCAACGTCATCCTGACCGGTAAGGTGTTGTACCGAAGGTGATATTTTTCCGATCGTTGTACCCGAGTATACGAGGGGAGCAAACTTTTCCTTCGAAAGTTGAGCCACTTCGAGCAAACCGGCCTCAAAATCTTTCTTGCGTGGGTTAATCATCTGTGATGTAGAGGCAATGGTATATTCTGTAACCATCGTTCCGCTCAGCAAATAGGAAAGCGCATCTGGCATGAAGAGTATTTTGTCGATGAGGGGATAAATGGATGAGCCTTCCTCATACATCGTGTGCAACTGAAACAATGAATTGAAGTTCATGATTTGAATCCCCGTTTTTTCATATACCACATCTTTGGGTATTTTGGTGAAAAAACGTTCCGGTGCACCCTGTGTGTGAGAATCGCGGTAGCTGTATGGCATTCTAAGCGGCTCACCATCCGCGCCGAAACATACAAAATCAACGCCCCATGTATCGATGCCTATGGAAACGATGTGGTGATCACGCAGCTTTGTTTCCCGCAACGAAATCACAATCTGATCATAGAGATAAAACAAATCCCAATATATGCGATTGTTTACTTCTACCATGGGGTTAGCGAAACGATGTATTTCATCCAGCTTCAGCCGGTTATTTTGCACCCTGCCCAGCATGGCCCTGCCACTGCTGGCTCCTAAATCGATAGCCAAAAAAGAGATTAACTTGCCTTCACTCATGATGAGGTTAAATTATTTTGAAAGATTAATCGCAAACATACAGTATTAATCCAGTTTCAACAGTGAAATAAATGATTTAATAACTATGTTTTTTGATATTGTTCGCAAAAATAATCACAAATTGGTGCGCAGCAACCTTTATGGGAGGAAGATGTCAAAAAACATAGCTAAAATATCAATTATTAGAACAGTGTTGGTGACAAATTAGATACTTTTGTCCGTCTGAAAAATCTAATGTGAGCTTTGCAAGTGATAGAACACGCTGATCTGCTTGTGAATCCTCATCATTGTATTTTGATCACAGTGGGATGTGTTATGATGAGATAAGTAAATGGTTCTTTTTTTTTGAAATTTTATCAAATAAAGGTATCTTTGTGTCAGCATAGTTCAGCACACTTTAAATTGATTCAAAAAAGCTTAAATCACTGATAAATGGCAACAATCATAATCATGCCCAAACAGGGACAATCGGTGGAGAGTTGTATTGTTACAACGCTCCAAAAAAGAATTGGCGATACCGTGAAAAAAGGAGAGGTCTTGTTCTCTTACGAAACAGACAAAGCCTCCTTTGAGGAAGAATCGCCAGTAGAGGGTACCCTGCTTGCTATTTTCTACGGAGAGGGAGATGAAGTACCCGTCCTTGACAACATGATGATCATTGGTGAACCGGGTGAAGATATCTCCTCATTGACCGCTCCCTTTTCTTCAGAAACAACTGAGGAAGTCGTGCCTTCGCCGGGCGTACCCTTATCTGTTATCACCGACAGTCATTCCCTTGCTCTAGAGGCGTCAACAGAAGATGCGGAAAACCGCTTTATCTCGCCGAAAGCAAAAAAACTGGCCGATAAAAATGCTGTGCCAGTGTCACAACTTGCTGGCACGGGCCCCAAAGGCCGGATTGTGGAGAATGATGTAAGGGCATATCTCGCTGATCGTCCGAAAATGACGCCGCTTGCGAAGAAAGTAGCGGTTGAGGAAGGTGTGCAACCTGAAACAGCGGGTACAGGCCTCGCAGGCAGAGCCCGTGCAGTCGATCTGACCGCTCCGGTAAATGCCGTCTATGGTGTGGATTACGAAGATAAAAAGCTATCCAACATGCGTAAGTTGATTGCCAAATCAATGCATGCTTCGTTACAGAACTCGGCACAGCTCACCCACCATCTGGGTGCAGATGCGAGACGTATGCTGGAGCTTCGGAAAAAAGCAAAGTCTGCGCAGGAAGAAGGCCGGATTGCTGTAAATATCACCCTGAATGACATGGTCTGTTATGCGGTGATCAAAGCACTGAAAAAATTTCCCGAAGTCAATACCCATTTCTTAGGCGATACCAAACGTTATTTTCATAAAGTACACCTCGGCCTGGCTGTGGATACGGAACGGGGACTGATGGTGCCTGCATTGCGCAATGCCGATGACCTCTCCATTGTGGGACTCTCCGGCCAGCTCAGGGAGCTCGCCTCGGCCTGCCGCAGTGGCAGCGTGAATCCCGATATGCTTGCTGCAGAGGCCGCCACATTCACTGTCTCGAATCTCGGCAATTACGGGGTTGAAATGTTTACCCCGGTGATCAACCTGCCCCAGTCGGCCATCCTCGGAGTGAACACGATCCTGCCCCGTCCCAAAGATTTGGGCGACGGCGTGTATGCCTTCGTACCTCATATCGGGCTGAGCCTTACTTACGATCACCGTTCACTGGATGGCGGAGAAGCAACCCGCTTCCTGAAACAAATTGCGACGGAAATTGAAACGCTGGAAATAGAATTCTGAACGAAAAAATTAATATTTATAACTATGATAGATTTGTTGATCATTGGTGGCGGACCTGCCGGTTATGTGGCGGCAGAGAGAGCCGGACACGCAGGATTAGAAGTGCTTCTATTCGAAAAAAAAGCAATGGGGGGTGTCTGTTTGAACGAAGGATGTATCCCCACGAAAACATTGCTCTATAGTGCCAAAATATATGAGAACGCTTTGCATGGCGATAAATATGGTGTGTTTGGAGATAACATCCGCTTCGACTATGAGAAGATGATTTCTCGCAAGAAAAAAGTGGTTCGCAAGCTGGTCGCCGGTGTGGAGAGTAAAATGAAGTCGAACCATGTCACCGTGGTAAAGGGAGAGGCTCTCATCGAAGGTCGTTCAGCTGAGGGCATCGAGGTGAGCTGCAACGGAGAGAAATACAATGGGAAAAACCTGCTCATCTGCACGGGATCAGAGGCCTCCGTGCCACCCATTCCGGGTCTACAGGAATCGGGAGGAGTGGTGCTTACCAACCGGGAGATTCTGGAAATGACGGAGCGTCCCGCCTCACTCGTCGTGATTGGCGGTGGTGTGATCGGCATGGAGTTTGCCAGTTTCTTCAATAGCCTGGGGACGAAAGTGACCGTGGTGGAGATGCTTCCGGAAATACTGGGTGGTCTTGACTTTGAAGTGTCGGCTATGCTGCGCGATATTTATACAAAAAAAGGAATTACATTCAACCTGAATGCAAGAGTAGTGCAGATTGATGGCAACAAGGTCGTTTTCGAGAAAGAGGGTGAAACCCATAGCGTAGAAGGTGAGAAGATCCTGTTGAGCGTGGGTCGTCGTCCTGTTACAAAGGGGTTCGGCCTGGAAAACCTGCAGGTAGAACTGCTGCGCAACGGTATCAAGGTTGACGAAAAGATGCGCACCAATGTTCCCGGTGTGTTTGCCGCGGGCGATGTAACCGGCTTCTCACTGCTGGCCCATACGGCAAGCCGCGAAGGAGAGGTGGTGGTAAACAATCTCATCGGCCGCAACGACATCATGCGCTACAACGCTATACCGGGCGTGGTCTATACCAACCCTGAGGTTGCGGGTGTGGGAGAAACCGAAGAATCGGCCAAAGCAAAGGGTATCGCCTACAAGGTAGCCAAACTGTCCATGGCCTATGCAGGGCGTTTTGTGGCCGAGAATGAGGGCGGCAGTGGGGTGTGTAAGGTATTGGTAGGTGAAAAGCATGGCGAAGTGATTGGCGTGCATATGCTCGGCAATCCTTCCAGCGAAATTATTTATGGTGCCTGCATTGCCATTGAACAGGAGATGACCCTGAAAGAGATGCAGGAGGTGATTTTTCCACATCCTACAGTGAGTGAAATAATCAAAGAGGTGGTCTTTAATTTTTAGCTGTCAGTTATCAGCGATCAGTTTTTTAGAAGCAATTATTGAAACAGCAGCCGTTTGCAAGATAGTTCTTAGCAATATAGAAGGTAGTAATCAGTTAATCAAATAATCAACAAATCAATATACAATGCCTAAAGTTCAAAACATTGATCCGTCGCAGGTACGCAAGCCAGGGTTCGTAGAGTTTCAGCCCATCCCGGTCAACCAGTATCAAAAGAGCGTGAAAGAAGAGAAGGAGAATTTCACCAACGAAGAATTCAAAGCTATTTATCATGACATGGTGCTAATCCGTGAGTTCGAAACCATGTTGAACCTGATCAAGACCAAAGGGGAGTATAACGGTACGCCCTACAACCACCCGGGACCGGCACACCTCTCCATCGGACAGGAGTCGGCAGCCGTGGGCATGGCCTGGACGCTGACGGTGGATGATTTTATCTTCGGTAGTCACCGTTCACATGGTGAGATCCTGGCCAAAGGGATGTCAGCCATCCACAAGCTGAATGATGCCCAGCTCACAGAGATCATGGAAACATTCTTCGGTGGGGTGGTTTATGATATTGTGAAAAAAAATTTCAATGGGTCGGTCAGAGAGCTGGCCAAACGCTTTTTAGTATACGGTACGTTGGCGGAGATCTTTGCCCGCAAGACCGGATTCAACAGAGGCCTCGGCGGCTCCATGCACGCCTTCTTCACTCCTTTCGGTGTCTACCCCAACAACGCCATTGTAGGCGGATCGGGCGACATAGCCGTGGGTGCAGCACTCTACAAGAAGGTGAACCGCAAACCGGGACTGGTGGTGGCCAATATTGGTGACGCCTCCCTGGCATGCGGCCCAGTATGGGAGGGAATAAACTTTGCCGCAATGGATCAATTCACCGAGCTTTGGGAAGAAGAGATGAAGGGCGGACTGCCGGTGATCATCAACATCATGAACAACCAATACGGCATGGGTGGCCAGACCGTGGGTGAGACAATGGGTTATGGTATAGCAGCCCGCATCGGTGCCGGTGTGAACGGCGAGCAGATGCATGCTGAAAGAGTAGATGGTTACAACCCTCTGGCCGTAATCGATGCCTACAAACGCAAACGCAAAGTAATTGAAGAAAAAAGAGGCCCGGTGCTGCTTGATGTGCTCACTTATCGTTACAGCGGCCACTCGCCCTCCGACGCTTCTTCCTACCGCACCAAAGAAGAGGTGGAGGCATGGGAAGCACAAGACTGCATTCGTAGCTACGGAGAGCAGCTGCTCGAGGCTGAGGTGGCATCACAGGCCGATCTCGACCTGATCTCGGATAATATTCAGAAACTGGTGAACGAGATGTTCCTGCTGGCTATCAATGATGAAGTATCCCCACGCATGGACAATGCGGATGTCATCGGTGAGATGATGTTCTCCAATGGATCGGTCGATTCCTTCTCCGAAGCAATGCCTGAAGTGCTGATGCCGATGCAGGAAAACCCACGCGTGAAAAAGATTGCCAACAAGGAACGTTTTGCCTTTGATGCCGAAGGGAAACCTTACAGCAAGATGAAGCAGTTCCAGCTGCGCGACGGCATCTTCGAAGCAATCATCGACCGTTTTTATAAAGATGCATCACTCATCGCTTATGGTGAGGAGAACCGCGACTGGGGTGGGGCTTTTGCCGTGTATGGCGGGCTGACCGAGGCGTTGCCTTATCACCGCCTCTTCAACTCACCCATTGCCGAGGCATCCATCGTGGGTACCGCCATCGGCTACGCCATGTGCGGTGGCCGGGTAATTCCCGAGATCATGTACTGCGACTTCATCGGTAGGGCAGGGGACGAGATCTTCAACCAGCTACCCAAATGGCAGGCCATGAGCGGCAACGTGTTGAAAATGCCGGTGGTCGTACGTGTCTCCGTGGGTTCCAAGTATGGTGCTCAACATTCACAGGACTGGACTTCGCTGGTGGCACACATCCCCGGTATCAAGGTCTGTTTCCCGGTCACACCCTACGACGCCAAAGGACTGATGAACGCGGCATTGCAAGGCACAGACCCGGTAGTCTTCTTCGAGAGCCAGCGCATCTATGATGTGGGAGAACAATTTCACGAAGGGGGTGTTCCCACAGGCTATTATGAAATACCGCTGGGCGAACCCGATGTGAAGAAAGAGGGAAAAGACATCACCTTCCTCACCGTCGGACATACACTCTACCCAGCTTTAAAGGCAGCAAAAGAACTCGAAGAAAAATATGGTCTCAGCGCCGAGGTCATCGATGCCCGCTCGTTGGTACCTTTTAACTATGAGCAAGTGATTGAGTCGGTAAAGAAAACCGGAAAGATTATTGTGGCCGGTGAAGCCACCACCCGGGGATCCTTTCTGAACGACCTGGCCGCAAACATCGGCCAGATGGCATTCGACTACCTCGATGCTCCTGTATGCGTACTGGGTTCACGCAACTGGATCACCCCGGCACATGAACTGGAAGAGGCCTTCTTCCCGCAACCCTCCTGGTTCCTTGATATGATTCACGAACGGATTCAGCCGCTGAAAGGGTATATCCCCGGACAGAACTTTACCGACGGCGAGATGGTGAAACGGGCGAAAAAAGGAATTTGATAAAATGATAAAATGATGTGATGATGTGATGATTCGGTGATGTGATGATAAATCAACCAATCTGCTAATCAACTAATGTGTTAATCAACTAATCTTCCAATTAAGTTATGATATTGAATGTAAATGCCCACTTACACACACCCTATTCTTTCAGCGCTTTTCGGGATATCGATGATGCGCTTGACAGGGCAGTGACAGAAAATGTGAACGTAGTCGGAATCAACGATTTTTACACTACCAAAGGGTATGAAGCGTGGGCCGATGGCTGTCGCAAACGGAAACTCTATCCGTTGTTCGGTATCGAGTTTATCAGTCTGAATGAAGCGGATCAAAAAGCCGGTTTGCGGGTAAACGATCCAGCCAATCCAGGTCGCACCTACCTCAGCGGGAAAGGAATGTCGCATCCCTTCCGGTTGAGTGAACCGTATGCCACACTCCTTTCTACCGTGCAGGCCGAATCGAACCGGCAGGTAGAGGCGATGTGTGTAAAGCTGAATGGTCATCTTCAGGAAAAGGAGGCATCCTTCACCCTCGATGTGGAGCAGATCAAACAGGATCTGACCAGCGGCTCACTGCGTGAGCGCCATTTAGCAAGAGCCCTGCGAATGAAAGTATATGAGGTTTGCCACAATGAGGAGACGGCGATACAATCTCTATTGACGAAGCTTTTCAACGGAAAAGCGTTGAAGTCGTCAGTGAATGATATCGCCGCGGTGGAAAATGAAATTCGTGGCAACCTGCTGAAAGCCGGCGGAGCAGCGTTTGTACCCGAGGAGGCGACTGCTTTTCTTCCGATGGAACAAGTACAGAAAATGATTGTGGCAGCTGGGGGTATCCCCACCTATCCCTTTCTGGCAGACGATGCCCAAGGCAACTACACCGACTTTGAATCGGATCTGGAACGCGTAGCCGATCAGCTGACCGAGCGGGGGTTCCATTCGGTAGAATTTATCACCACCCGCAACGATGTGGAGTTATTGGAGAGATACGCTGTTTATTTGTATGATCGTGGATTTGTGGTTACCTTCGGTAGTGAACACAATTCACCCTCCATGGAACCCATTGAACTGTTTGCCCGAAATGGAGTACCTCTAACCGATCGACTGAAGCGGATAAACTATAAGGGTGCCTGCCTGATTGCAGGACATCAGTTTAAAGTTTCAAGGGGATATGAGGGTTATGTGGATTGCCATGGAAATGTAGATCGTACAAAAAGAGATGATTTTGCATCGTTGGGAAAAGTAGCCATCAACCATGAACTGCGCGTAAACCGGTAAAGAACATAAAATGAAGGAAATTCAACAACTGATAGAGATATCGCAATTTTATGGTCGCGACAATCGTTTCGTGATTGCCGGCGGTGGAAATACCTCATACAAGAACAACGAAACAATATGGGTGAAGGCAAGCGGTTCATCGCTTGCCACCATCACCGAAGAGGAATTTGCCCTGCTCGACAGGGCAAAACTGAGCCCAATGTCGGAAAAAATATACAGCAGCAATCCCTATGAACGGGAAGAACAGGTGAAAAACGACCTGGCTGCGGCCACACTCACAAAAGGAAAACGTCCTTCGGTGGAGACTTCGATGCACAATGTGATCAATTATCATTTCGTGGTACATCTGCACCCGACTGCGGTAAACGGACTGATGTGTGCGCAGGATGCCGAAGTCCTATTGAAAAGGTTGTTTGGAGACAAAACACTTTACGTGGAATATACCGATCCGGGATATCTATTGTTCAAAAAGGTGTATGACCGCATCAAAGCCTACCGGGCATCCTATGGAGAGGAGCCGAAGGTGATCTGGTTGCAGAACCACGGTATCTTTGTGGCTGCCGACACGATAGAGGAGATAAAATCGATTTATGCCGGTATACTGGATCAACTTGAAGAATCCGTTACAAACCCATTGCCTTCCGAGGAAAAAGAATCCTCTCACAGCGTAGTTGAGGCTCTCCCCGCAGTGCGGATGATGCTCTCCGAGAACGGATTGAAAACACTGCGGGTACGCAACAACGCACTGATTGAATACTACAACCGTACAGAGAACCAGCAGGATATATCCAGTCCGTTTACTCCGGATGCAATCGTCTACTGTAAATCAAACTATCTCTTCCTGCAGGAAGAAGCAACAGATAAGATTCTTTCCGAAGCAAAGAAGGAAATAGCCACTTTTACCGAAAAATTTGGTTATCAACCAAAGGTTATGTTGATCAAGGGGATCGGATTGGTTGCTGTCGGCGACAATGCCAGCCAGTGCGACATCATCCTCGATGTATTCGAAGATGCGATGAAAGTAGCCTGGTTATCCCGCTCGTTTGGCGGTCCGCACCCGATGACCCGGGAACAGATCGATTTTATCGACAACTGGGAGGTGGAGAACTATCGCCGCAGCGTAGCTGCAGGCGGAACCAAAGGACGTGCCGAGAACAGAACCATCATCATCACCGGTGCTGCGCAGGGCTTTGGCGAAGGCATCGGCCGATGCCTCCTGCCAGAAGGTGCCAACATTGTGGTGGCCGACTTGAACGAAGAGGCGGGCAGGGCTACGGTGGCCGACTTCAACCGGATTGCCAAAAGCAACCAGGCTCTTTTCGTAAAAACGAATGTGGCAGACATGGCCAGTCTTGAGAATCTTGTTCGGGAAACGGTTTGTGAGTTCGGCGCCATCGATTGTTTTATCAGCAACGCAGGTGTACTGCGGGCCGGCGGACTGGAAGAGATGACACCGGAGAATTTCGATTTTGTCACCCGCATCAATTACAATGCTTACTTTTATGCAACCAAGGTGGTCAGCCGGGTGATGAAACTGCAAACAAAACATGCCATCGAGGATTATTTTGCCGACATCATCCAGATCAACTCCAAATCGGGTCTACAGGGGAGCAAGGCTAATTTTGCCTATGCAGGAGGAAAATTCGGTGGTATCGGCCTCACCCAATCTTTTGCGCTGGAACTGGCCCCCTTCCGCATCAAGGTAAATGCCATCTGTCCGGGTAACTTTTACGAAGGACCCCTCTGGAGCGATCCCGAAAACGGACTCTTTGTGCAGTACCTGAAGGCAGGAAAAGTGCCCGGTGCCAAAACAGTTGGGGATGTGAAAGCGTTCTACCTGTCAAAAGTACCCATGGGCAAGGGATGCACCCCGGCCGATGTGACCAGAGGGGTGCTCTATCTGATGGAGCAGTGCGGCGAAACAGGGCAGGCGCTCCCCATCACCGGCGGTCAGGTTATGTTGAATTAGCAATTTAAAATCACAAAAATAAGATGAAGACAAGAGCAGTAAGGCTATATGGGAAAAAGGACCTTCGTCTGGAAGAGTTTGATTTGCCTCAGATTAATGGGGATGAGATTCTGGCCAGGGTGGTCTCCGATTCACTTTGTATGTCGTCCTACAAGGCATCGTCGCAGGGACCAGATCACAAGCGCATACCCGACGATGTAGCTGAAAACCCTATCATCATCGGTCACGAGTTTGCAGGTGAGCTGCTGGAGGTGGGTGCCAAATGGGCAGACAAATTTAAAGCAGGCGACAAGTTCTCTATTCAGCCCGCACTGTATTATGAAGATGGTCCGGTGGGAATATTGAGTGCCCCCGGATATAGCTATCAATATATTGGTGGAGATGCTACCTACGTGATCATCCCCAATGAGGTGATGGAAAAAGACTGCCTGCTGGCCTATCACGGAGAAGGATATTACCCCGCTTCGCTGGCTGAACCGCTCTCCTGTGTCATTGGTTCCATGCACGCCAACTACCACACCACGCCGGGAAGTTATGTCCACCAGATGGAGATAGTGGATGGCGGAAAGATGGCGATCCTGGCTGGAGTGGGCCCCATGGGACTGGCAGCCATCAATTATACACTTCACAGGGAGGATCGCAAACCCTCGTTGTTGGTAGTGACCGATGTAGACCAGGCCAGACTTGATCGTGCGGCTTCCATTTATACCGTCGATTTTGCCGCCTCAAGGGGTATCAAGCTGCATTATGTCAATACCGGCAGTATGGAAGATCCCGTGAAAGAACTGAAAGCCATTAGCGGTGATACCGGTTACAACGATGTCTTCGTCTTCGCTCCGGTAAAACCGGTGGTGGAGCAGGGCGATGCCATCCTCGCTTTCGACGGATGCCTCAACTTTTTTGCCGGCCCCGGAGATCCCGACTTTCGTGCGATGCTCAATTTCTACAACGTACATTATGCCTACACACATATTGTGGGGACCAGTGGTGGAAACAACGACGACATGGTAGAGGCGCTCGACATCATGGGTAGAGGACTCGATCCGGCCGGACTGATTACCCATATTGGCGGACTTGATGCGGTGGCGGAAGCAACCAACAATCTGCCCCATATCCCGGGTGGCAAAAAACTGATATATACCCATATTGATTTGCCGCTGACACCCATTGCCGACTTCGAGAAGCTGAGTGAGTCCAGCGAACTATTCCGTGAATTGGCGCTTATCTGCAACAGAAACAAAGGATTGTGGAGCGTGGAGGCGGAGACATTTTTGCTAAATTACTATCATAAATTATAACAGATTATCACTTGCCAACAGCTGCCTGTTCAACGATTGCACCGAAAGAGCCGACCGCTAATAGCTAAAAAATTATGAAACAATTAGATGTAAACTTAATGCATCCGGTGGAACAGATCAATGTGATCATCGGACGAATTTATAAAAGCGGCATGACCACCACCTCGGGCGGAAATATCTCCATCCGGGATGAGAACGGTGATATCTGGATCACTCCTTCGGGGGTGGACAAAGGTTCCCTCACCGTGAAGGATATCATGCAGGTAAAAAAAGACGGTACCCTGATCGGACCTCACAAACCCTCTTCGGAGCTACCCTTTCACAAAGCAATCTACGAGGCACGTCCGGAATTGACAGCCATCATCCATGCGCATCCGCCTGCATTGGTCGCTTTCAGTATTGCCGGTATTGTGCCTGATACAAAGATTGTTCCTCAGGCTCATAATATCTGCGGTGACATCGGCTTTGCACCCTATGGAACTCCGGGTAGCGAAGATCTGGGTGAAAAAATTGCCCTTGAATTCAGGGAAGGCAATTACAAGGCGGTCATCATGGAGAATCACGGCGTAGTGCTGGGTGGAACGGACATGATGGATGCCTATCAGCGCTTTGAAACGCTGGAGTTTTGCTGTCGCACCATTGTGAATGCCAAACGACTGGGCCAGGTGAACTACCTTACAGATGAACAGGTATCTCAGTATGTGCACCATCTGCCCTCCAATGTGGCTCACTCTATGGATATTCATCACCCCTCGGAGGAGAGAGCCATCCGGACCGACATGGTCAACATCATTCGCCGGGCCTGCGATCAGGGACTGATGATCTCGACCTATGGAACGGTTTCTGTGAGATGTGGCGATAACAACGACTTCCTGATCACACCCAGCAACATTGCCCGGTGGGATATTGTACCCAGCGACATTGTCCAAATTAAAAACGGGATGGCCGAAGCGGGCAAGACACCCAGTCGTTCTGTGGCGCTGCATCAGCGTATCTATCAGCTCAATCCCCATATCAATTCCATCATCTGCACCCAGCCGGTGAACCTCATGGCACATGCGGTGAGCGGTAGTAAGTTCGATGTACGTACCATCCCCGAAAGCTGGATCTTCCTACAGGATGTCCCATCCATTCCTTTCGGTCTGATATACAACGATGTGGATAGTGCGGCGAAAATGTTTCAAAAGAACCGGGTTGTATTGGTGGAGAACGACAGCGTATTTATTACGGGAGATAAACTCTTGAATACGTTCGATTACCTCGAGGTGGCTGAGTTCTCGGCCAACTCTCTGGTGATGGCTGCTGCCATTGGACCCCTGCAGCCTATTGGCGATGAGGAGATCGAGGATTTGCGCGTTGCGTTCAATGTGAAGTAGCCGAACGTCCTTCTAAGGGCGACTTATCAGATAAAGAAAACGAGGTTGTCTCAAAAATTATTTTGAGACAGCCTTTTTTCATTTTAATGTATTCCGTAGAAGGGGTCACTGCACAAGGATATCGGCAGCGAAAAAGTTCTGAAATACGGAAGAAATAGCTTCTTGCATGGATAATAGAAGGGTAATGGAAG
>CAZRRC010000007.1:0-64440 GCA_964602395.1 uncultured Proteiniphilum sp.
GAATTTAGCTGTATAAATACCATGAGAAACTTAAATTAACTATTAGCAATCTGCACTTGTCATATCATCACATCAATTGTGGTGTTTAAGATCCAGTTTTATCTGTTTTAGGTCGTTCAGCTCATGTATCGGCCGTTCAATATCATAGGGGATGGGTCTTCTGGAGAATGTCTGAAAATAGAGCAGGCAGGCATCCTTCCACCAGACGGCATCACGCGACTGTATCTGCAGGCGCGACTGTACATGGCGAAACCGGTCGTTGTCGACAAAAGGCTCCATCCGGTTCCATATTTTCTGGAACTCCCGTACCTGCTGCACGCCACCATCGTAGCGGTAGCAGAGTTCATCCCACAAGGTACGTCCGTTTCTCATGGAGTGGTCCCAGGGGACATGGTGAAACCAGAGCAACAGTTCCTCGGGACAGCTCTCCCGATCGTTGAATTGTTCACGTAGCGGTGAGCAGTATTGCGAAACGGCATCGCTGCCGGCCGTGGTCCGGTCAAATCCAATTCCTTCGGGGCTTGCATTGTGATAGTAGGGCGGCAGCCAGTCGGGTCTGGCGCCGGGTATGTCACACCAAGGCTCCGGGCCGTAGTGATGATCCCAGGCAAAGATATGATGCAAACCAAGTGGCATCATATAGTCGACCGCCGTTTCCCACGAACGGAGCATCATCTCCTTCACGGGTTCTTCAAAGGCCGGTTCACCGGTAAAGGTCATCCCGATCCACTCATTAGCAATTTCTTCAGCTGTGAGGGTGTGGTCCCAAGCCAGGCGACCGAAGGCATACCAGTTGGCTTGCGCGAAATGGTGCCCGCACCAGTTTGCATCCTGTCCGATGTTGGCAACACCTGCGATGGCGCTCAGACGGTGTGGATAGACCGATCCATCGGTGCTGCGGGCTACGGTGGTTTGCGCTCCCTTACAATGGGTGTCGCTCTCCAGAAATTCCTTCCATTGTGGGGCGAGGAAAACCAGGTGATTGGAAAAGCCGAGGTACTCCTGGGTGATCTGCAGCTCCGGCATGAGTGGCGTTTGCTGCATGGATCCAAACAGGGGACTGAAAGGCTCACGCGGTTGAAAGTCCACCGGCCCGTTCTTGACTTGGATGATCACGTTGTCGTGAAATGCTCCGTCCAGCGGTTTGAACTCCAGGTAGGCCTGTTTTGCCCGGTCCTCGGGCGTGGGATTGTAGACAAAGGCGCGCCACATTACAATGCCACCGTATGGCTTGAGTGCATCGGCCAGCATGTTGGCTCCTTCGGCATGAGTCCGACCGTAATCCTGTGGGCCGGGCTGACCTTCGGAGTTGGCTTTCACCAGGAATCCGCCAAAGTCGGGGATCAGCCGATAGATCTCTTTTGTTTTTTCCTGCCACCATTTTTGTACTTGAGGGTTCAGCGGGTCGGAATCGTTCAGGCCACCCAATATTTTGGGGGAGGAGAAGTTCACCGACAGGTATACCCTGATGTGGTAGGGTCGCAGGATATCGGAGATCACTTTTACTTTTTCCAGATAGCTGGCAGTCAGTATGTCGGGGGAGGCATTCACGTTATTGAGCACCGTGCCGTTGATGCCGATGGAGGCGTTGGCACGGGCATATTCCCTGTAGCGGGGTGATATCTCTTCCGGCAATTGATCCCACTGCCAGATGGAGTGACCGGCATAACCGCGTTCCACCGTTCCGTTGAGATTGTCCCAGTGATTCAGGATGCGAATGTCGTAACGTGGCTGCTCGCTGATGTGGAGTGTCGAAAGGTCACTGCCTGTCTGTATCAGTCGCAGGAGGTGGTATACTCCGTAGAGCAATCCCCCCTCACCGGCAGACGCAACTAGCGTGACCCTTTTTTTGCCTTGCATCACTGTGCGGATAATGTATCCCTCCTTACCCAGCTCCCGCAGTTCTTTGGCGTTTATTATTTTTCTTATCTCTCCGTTTTTCGGGGTGCCAATCAGCAGGGTATGACCTGTCGACTGGCTCGTTTCGGATAGACTGCTGCCAGCCATCATGGTCCACGCCTCCTGAAACTGCTGCAGGGCAAATGATTCCTTGTCGCCGCTCACGGCCGTGAAGGAGGGGAGGACTGCTGCCTCACATGGCTGAAAGCGAAGCCACAAACGACTGTCGTCCTCAGCTCGTATCAGTCCACTGGAGACAATGCAGAGCCATATGGTGAAAATAATTCGCCTCATTTTTTGGCCGTTCCTTCAATGGTTTGTATGGTTCCGTCGGCGTTGTACGTCAGTTCCACCACCTTGAGACTTCTAAGCCAGGTTTGACCTCCGGAGGGTACGCAATCGTGGTGAAACAGGTACCATTTCCCCTTGAACTCCACAATGGAATGATGGGTTGTCCATCCCACCACCGGTGTAAGGATTACTCCCTGGTAGGTAAAGGGGCCATAAGGATTGTCGCCCGTAGCATAGCATAGCAGATGGGTGTCGCCGGTGGAGTAGGAGAAATAGTACTTCCCGTTGTAATAATGCATCCAGGATGCCTCAAAGAAGCGGCGTTGGGTATCGCCCGCTGTCAGTGGTTCACCTTTTTCGTCGAGGATCACCAGGTCACGCGGTTCTTCGGCGAACTCCAGCATATCTTCACGCAGTCGCACCACCTTGGGACAGAGAGCCAGTTCGTCGCCTTGGGGTAACACCGCACATTCGAGTGCTTTGTTGTTGCGGTAGCGTTGCAGTTGACCACCCCATAGTCCTCCAAAGTACATATAATGTGCTCCATCCTGGTCATGCCACAATGCCGGGTCCATGCTGTAACTCCCTTTTATTGGGTGTTCCCGTGGAATGAAAGGTCCTTCTGGCTTGTCGCTGATGGCTATGCCGATGCGGAAAATGTCGTTTTTATCCTTTAGTGGAAAATACATATAATATTTTCCGTTTTTGTAAGCCACATCGCAGTCCCATAGCTGTCGACCAGCCCATGGTATATCTTCGGTGCGAAGCACCACACCGTGGTCGGTTACCTCTCCCTGTTCCACGTCTTCCAGAGAGAAAACATGGTAATCTTTCATGTTGAAGTGGTCGCCGTTGTCGTTCTCCGGTATGCCGCTCTCCCAGTCGTGTGAGGGGTAAATGTAAAGTCGTCCGTTAAAAATATGTACCGACGGGTCTGCCATATAATCACCTGGCACGAGGTATCTTGCTTCTTTCATCATATTGATATTTTAGATGTTATTTTTTTGTCAGATCAATCAATTGTTGTACGACTGGCTTGGCCTGATAGTCTCGACCGAAGAGCAGCGGATAATCGGTTCTTCCCGCTATGGGCCAGTCGTTTCGCCATGTGTCGTTATCGGTCACCCCCCATAGGGTCACCCTGCTTATTTTGTTGCTGTGCTTCAGAAACAGGCTGAAAAAGTCACTGTACCGTTTGTTGAAAGCAGCTTCCACCTCTGCAGGCAGTCCTGCTGCATAGGGGTTCATCTTTTCCTGATATTCGGCTGTGAGCGATACCTCTGCCGTCTCTTCTGCAGGGAAGGGGAGAAGCGTGATATCCATCTCGGTGATCATCACCTTCACACCGAGTGCAGCAAATGCTTCGATGCTTTTCTCAAACTCGTTGATATCGGGGTTGTCCATTCCCATATGCCCCTGCATACCGATGCCGTCCACGCGGATGCCTTCGGCCTGTAGCTGTTTCACCAGCTCCACCACGCTGTTGCGTCTGCCTTCCTGCGACATGCCATAGTCGTTGTAATAAAGCTCCGCTTCGGGATCTGCCTCATGAGCAAACTGAAAGGCCAGCTTGATATAGTCGTCGCCGACGATTTCTTTGAACTTGGTATTGCGCCAGCTGCCATCGTCGAGGATCGCCTCGTTCACCACATCCCATCCGTGCACACGTCCCTTGTAGCGACCTACCACTGTCTGGATATGATTTTTCATCCGTTCAATCATCACCTCGCGTGACACATCCTCCCCCTTTTCGTTGGTGAAGAACCAGTCGGGTGCCTGTGAGTGCCAGATTAGCGTATGACCGGTGATGTGCATGTTATTCTCTTCTCCAAACTGAACGAAATGATCCGCTTCATCGAAGAAGAAAACTCCTTCTATTGGTTGAATATGCATGCTTTTCATGCAGTTCTCCGCCACGATGGCGTTGAAATGTTGCCGGATAATTCCGATACCCAAACTATCGGTTCCGAGGTTGTGTGCGACATTGAGCGCAGTTCCGATCAGAAACTTATCCTGATAAGCCTTCTTCAGTGAAGGTGCTTCTTCGTTTTGGGGTGTGCTGCAACTCAGCAGAAGTGCCCCCGCGATTGTGGCAAGCCACGTCGTTGTTGATTTCATGTGATTTTTAATTACATTGTTATTCATCTCTTGTTTCAATTTCCAGATTGATCTGGTCGATCACATCATCCTCGAGTTCATACTTCGAGATGATAAACATGGCGAGGAGCAGCAGCATGGCAGGGATTACTGCCACGAGCCAGAGGATACCCTGCTCTACGATGGGTGTTTGTGATACGGCATTCTTTTCGTCGAATCCCACAAATGCCAGTACAAAGCCCGGCACCACACCTCCCAGGGCCATACCTGCCTTGAAGAAGATGCCGGTAAGGGCGTTCACGATGCCCGAAATGCGACGTCCGGTTTTATGCTCTCCGTAGGAGATCACTTCCGGCACGAGTGCCCACATATAACCGGTGGCGACAATCACGCCGGTCGACTTGATAAACTGGGCTACCAACACCAGCCACACCTGTGTTTTCAGGGCGGGGATGACAGAGATAGCATACAGCATGGCCATACCGAAAATGGCGACCGAGAGGAAAACATAAAACATCTGTTTCTTTCCGATGGCTCTTTTGATGGCTGGCACCATCGGCATAAAGATAAATGCCGGAATGGAACCCAGTGCCATGAAGTAGGGTACCATATCGGGAGCGTAGACGTTGTAGATCATATAATAGGAGCCGGCAGAGTTGCCGATGGCCATCATGGCAAAGGCAGTAATGAAGAAGAAGGCCAGCACCCGCAACGGGCGATTTCGTCTGAACTCGGTCCAGAGGTCGGAGACCTTCACATCTTTGGTATCTTTCTCGTCCATCACTACCCGCTCTTTGGTCTGGGTATAGCAGAAAATAAGGAGAGCCAGTCCTGTGACCGCATAGATTGTCATGGTGATAAACCATGCATTTCCCGATTCGGGAGAGTTGATCCTGCCGTCGGGGGAGAGACTTTTCACAATAACAGGTATCCCGTAGGCTACGGCCAGCCCTCCCAGGTTTGCCAGGAACATGCGGGTGGCGGTGAGCTTGGTGATTTCGTCGGTGTCGCGTGTCAGGGAGGCATTGAGTGCACCGTAGGGTACATTGACCAGGGTATAGGCCATTGACATCCCTACGTAGGTGATGTAAGCATAAAGTAGCGATCCGGAGAATCCGTTCCAGAAGCAGAGGATGGCAAAGCCGGTGAGGGGTAATCCACCTAGAATAAGCCATGAACGGTATTTGCCCATTTTGGGATTTTTCTTATCCACGAAGGCGCCCACGATAGGATCCCATACTACGTCGATCAGGCGTACAATGAGGAACATCACGGCAGCTGTGGCAGCCGGCAGTCCAAAAACGTTGGTATAGAAGATAAGGAGGTACATCGATACAGTTTGGTAGATCAGGTTCTGGGCCAGATCTCCCGATCCGAAGCCGATACGTTGTACTGCAGACAGCTTGTAGAAGCCGCGTGATTCATTTTTTGTGACTGACTGTGGTTGCATTTTTTATGTTATTTATGATTAATTGTTTGTTTTCGGTATGGTCGCCTGAAAGGGTGAGGCGGGCAGCCCTTCCCTGTTTTTCAAGTTTGCTTCAATGGGGTTATTTCCCCATGCATAACGTACTTTCACCGGATGGCTGATTCTGTCGTTCCAAAGGATGACCTTATTCTGATCGATGACAGCTTTGGCCCACACGTAACTGCCATCGGCTTCCTGTAAAGCAAAGCCCTTCAGTTCTTCTACCGTCATCAGGTTGTTGGTTCCCTCTTTAAAAGAGAGTATGACCCGGTTGCCCTCACGGAAGACCTGCTCAAAGAGTGGTCCATTGCTCACCAGCTCCTTCTCGTCGTAGGCGATTTGGCGTGCTTGCAGTGAAAGCCGTCTACCTACCTCCTTTTTGTTGAGGGGATGGATGTCGTTCCATTCTCCGATATCGGTAGTGACGACCAGCCCGGTGTAGGGTACTTTTTGTGTAAGTTGCAGTTGTATTTCCCTCATTTCTGCCCATTCACTTTCTGCCGGCTGTGGGGGATCTTGCATAAAGCTGGCTAGCTGCACAATCAGGAAAGGCAGCTCCTGCTGTTGCCAGAGGGTGCGCCAGTTACAAATCAACGATTCCATCAGTCCGGAATATTCATTGTATCGACCGGTATTTGATTCACCCTGGTACCAGAGAACACCCTTGAGGCCCCAGTTCTTTAGGGGGTGAATCATGGCGTTGTAGAGACCGGTGGGTTTGTATTGAAAGAAGGTTTCCCCGGGCAACACTGGCATGGAGGTTCCTTGCTTGTATTTCCATATCCCCTCCAGGCATATCTCCTGCTTTTGCTCATCATGGAACACTATTTTATAGGGCTTCTCCTCCACAAAGTGGGGAGTTCCGACGTAGCTGATCAGTCGCACCGTGATGTTGTTCTTTCCCGCTTTCAGCAGTCCGGCAGGAATCTGATAGATGCGGGGAGGATACTGGTAGGCGGTGGTACCCACAAAATGACCGTTGACAAAAACCGAGTCGGCATCCACAATGCAGCCCATCCTAAGTGTGGCTGTTTTACCAGCAAGCTGTTCCGATACGGTGAAATCTTTCCTGAACCAGTGTGATCCGTTGATCGAATTCAGGCCATCGTTGCCCCAGTCTAGTGAAAAAAGATTCACATTTTTCCAGGTGGCATCGTCATGATCGGGTGCATACCAGGGGTGGTCTTTCTTTAATCCTTGATCATTCAGAAACAGCACGCTGTTCCATCGCTGTCGACGTGCACGATCAAGCTCACGAATGCTTTTCACGTGATTGTCGTCGCGGTAAATCGTTCTCTCATTGAGGTGAACCGGGAAGGCGGAAAGACCTTCTTCGCTGATCCAGGCCTCAGCAGGTGAGCCACCCACGCTGGCATTAAGCAAACCCACCGGTACGCCTGTTTTTTCATACAATTCCCGCGCGAAGAAATAGGCCACAGCCGAGAAGGAGAGTGCATTCTCGGGTGTGAGTGGTTGCCATGAGGCGGGTCGGATCTCATCGAGGGGATGATGAAAATTGTAGGTAAGGGGCACCTTCAGGTGGCGGATCATCGGGTTGCTGTACTGCTCCACCTCTGTCCGGTAGAGGTCCATGACCCGGCTTACGGGCAGTTCCATGTTCGACTGTCCGGAGCAGAGCCAGACGTCACCAATTAGGATGTTGCTGACCAGGATATCGTTTACCGACATCTGAAAGGGACCACCTGCCTGCTGTGGGGGCAGCACGGTTTCCCAGTTTCCGCGGGTATCGGCTGTTGTGCTGAATGTTTGATTCAGAAACTGAATGGTGATGGTCTCACCCGGGTCGGCACTTCCCCAGAGGGTGATCTCCCGGTCGCGTTGTAACACCATGCCGTCGGACACCAGTTGTGGCAATGTCACTTTTGCTTCGGAGGGCTGTACAGCAAGCAGTGCCAGAAGAAGGAAAGTCAGCGTTGTATGTTGTCTCTTCATCATTTTTTTGTTTCGCTTTGCAGGGTGCCCAGATAACTCTGCCTTAACCCGAAGAAATGGATCATGATCTTTTGCAGGTCGTTGCCGGCAATCACAGCACCTGCTCCTGTAAGAGTGGAAATCAGTGTAGAAGCGAAGCCGGTTGCTTTTTTCGTATCGCGCTTCTGGTTTTGTATGGTATGGAGTATCTCGCTTTCATCTACCGGATCAAAGAGAAGAGGGTGGGCGCGTTCCTGGTTTATCCAAGTGAAACCACCCTCCTTCCTTTGCAACACGAAATATTCGAAAGCATATAGCAATGAGGATATCAAAAATCCGATAACAAATAATGAAATTCGCATGGGTCGATCGGTCAGTTGCTTTTCAAATCAATGGCAAACATTGATTGTGGACGTACACAATTATTCTTTAAATGAAATATTTATATCAAACAAAGTTAGGTATAATTTTCTAAACGATGTATGGATAATCGGGATTAATTATTGAAATTTTGTATAAGCAACATAAACTATGTTTATGTTGCTTATTTTGCCAGTCAATTCATTGTGCATAATCTGTGTTGGGGGGGGGTGATTGATTCTTACCAGTCGATCCATTGCATATAATCAGTGTTGGCAAAAGGATGAATCTCTACGTTCGTCTCTGTTTCGCAATCTCCCAGCAGGAATTTATCGATAAAAGCCTCAACTTCCGGTCGTTGTTGTTCGGGGAGGATGCAATGTCCGTGGTTCCCAACGATGGAGAATCCGAACCTATCGGCAATATCGAATGTTTCCCAGACCCGTTTGGCGGCTTTGCACGATACATAGCCCGACTCGTCGGCAAGCCATTTATAGTCGGGGTTTCCCAGGCAGAGCAATGCACGTGGTGCAATCATCGACAAGAGTTCGTGGTGATCGAAGGGCAACTTGTTGACATGGTCTGAAAATTGAAACATCTCCTCCATAAACCATACATGGCTGGTTCTGGCCAGTGTCTCCACTTCACCCAGTGTTTCGGAAACACGCCATGCTGCCGCTCCGCCACCACCCGATTCCTGTGCGATGGTGAGGGCGATGCGTTCGTCGAATGCTGCCGCATAGATTGCCATTTTACCGGCAAAGGAACAGCCGGTGATGGCCAGGTGTTGCAGATCGATGGGTAGTTTGTCGGCTACGAGTTCCAGCCCGTCGATCAGGCGGCTCACCCCCCACGACCAGGCGCTGTAGGCTCCCATATGGATTAATTCGGGATAGAGTCGATTGATTGGTTCTTCACCTCTTTTTTGCTGCCAGGCCATCACCTGGGGGAAGTTAAAAGCAATTTGTGCGATATTGCGGGAAGAGAAGAGGTCGGGTGGAAGGCTTCCAGCACCAAAACCAATTCCGATTACAGCAGGGAAAGGACCCTCGCCCTGTGGCAGAATTACATGGGAGGTGAGGGTCAGCGTCTCCCCATTCACCGTGATCTGCACGCGTAAGGTGTCATTTTGGTAGTCGGCAGTGATGGTGTCGGGTCGTTCCGGCTTTTTGCCGATTTCGTAATGTTGGATTTCCGCACCGATCTCCATTCTTCTGCGTGCCCAGTCCCCGAAGTGGGTGGATCGTCCACTGCCGTCGGACCAGGCAAAGGGATCGGGTAGTTTTTCTATTACGGGTAATTCCTCCAGTGAGGGGAGAAAGAACTCAAAAGGGGATACCGAACTTTCGGTAGAATAGACCAGAGGTATATCCGACGTTTGGTGGTGAGTGGCAGGAGGAACTTCGAGTATGATTCTTTTATAACTTGTCAGATTGGGAATTCCGCAATCGGTTATTTCACAAACAATATGGATACTTTTCCCCGCCATGTCTGAGGGGATCTTTATTGTTGCCAGTGGGGTATTGGCATGCTCTATCTCTATCCCTTCCGAATAGGTGCCTGCCTCGGGCAACAAAAGCCATTGATAAACCAATTGATCACCGTCGGGATCATATGAGGCAGAGGCGTCCAAAACAATTTCCTCTCCTTGTTGCGGCGTAATGGATAATATTTCCTTGTCGTTCTTTCCATTGACAACCACTACCGGATTTCGGTTACCCTTGCCCTCTTTGGCCCAGTCCATGCGGGCAGCAAAATTATTGAAGGTGGCAGGATAAAAGTAAGCTTCGTACTTTTCGGATGTTTCTTTTGCCTTTCCTGTATGGTTTGTAAAGCAAAGGGTTACTTGATCCATTCCCAATCCCCACTCAAAGTATCCTCCCCAGCCAATCTGTCCCGGCTTTCCCGGATCATTCAGACCATTTGGCATGAGATGTAGGAAGGACGGTGTATCGCCCTCAACCCCATATTTGTTCTTGGGGTAGATCATCCCGAGGTGACCATGATTTTGAATATGGGTTGCATATTCATCCCATTTCCCGGCACCAATTCCATTCTGTGAAAGCCATGCACTCTCATCCCAGATAAAGAGGAGTTCTTTTTCGAATTCACGGCGCATCCATTGGTGAGAGCTGAACGGATAGTTGGTGTGTCGTTCTCCCCAGGGAACATCCTGGTCGGTAATGGTATAGACGCGCAGTTTATTTAAGAAGTCATCTAGTTCCTTTTCCGTCCGTTCCTGTTTCACACGCCAAAGGGCCTGAGCCAGTGTGTTTCCCCCTCCCCAGACAGCAACCCAAATAGGGCGTTCGTCGGCTTCATCCACCAGCTGAATGATAAAATCACTTCCTTGTGAATGGTTGTTTTTTCCAATCTCTCCGTATCCCAAATTCAAACTTCCCGGCATGACCCGCTTCCGTAAATAGCCTGCACTGGGCCAGTAGCCTATTTGCTGCTGTCCGTTTTCCACTTCCGGTGCAAGAAAGCTCTTTTGTTCCGATCGTTTCTTCAGGTTGGGCAGGTCTTTTTCATATGCATTGATCGTCCGGTGTAGAATCTCCATCCAGGAAAGGGGATAAGTCCGTCCGCTGCTGTTCCAGCCTCCGGAAGCAATCAACGCTTCAATCTCAAACAGATCCGCATGCACAAGCAGGCGTATCATGGATTGCATGTCATCAGGCTCCACATCTCCTGGAGCAATATCAGTTAAAATAACGATCCGGGGTTTAAGCGGTACAGAGGTGGAATCTTTTGGGTTACTTGCTGCATAGGATACCTGTGTCATGGTAACCAGGCACAAAATAGACAAAAAATATTTTGTAATCATATCGGCATGATGTTTGATATTCATATTGTAAATGTAGTGGCTATTTTTATAAAGCAGCAAACCGTGGCTGTATTATTCAGATACCAGCATCAAGTTGCTCTCTTTCAGCCCCGGCGAAGTAGCCTTGATTGTGATGCTACCCGGTTTGCCTGCTTCACTTCTGACTATCACCAGGCATTGTCCGCTAAATGTCTCTCTTATGGAGGAAGGGAAAGGAGTCATGTCGGCCGGATTGCCGTTGTCGGTCGCCACAATCTCACCAGCTCCCTCAATTGTAAAATGAACGGGATAGACAGCATCTGGCACAAGGAGTCCATTACGGTCGGTTACTTTTACGGTCACGAAAGCGAGATCATTTCCATCGTCAGCAATTGTTTTCCTGTCGGTTTCCAGTAGTAGTGACTCGGCTACATCCGTAGTTTGCACCACGTCCTCCGCCCATTTTTCACCATTTTTGTAGGCGATTGCCTTCAGTTCACCCGGTTCGTAACGGATGTCATCCCACCGGAGCCGGTATTCGAATTCACCCTTTTTCTTTCGTCCGAGCGACCTGCCATTCAGGAACAGTTCAGCCTCATCGCCGGAGGTAAAGAGATGTACCGGTGTGATCTGACCACTCCGGCAGGGCCAGTTCCAGTGGGGCAGGATATGCACCATGGGCAGCTCGGGCCGCCAGCGCGACTGGTAGAGATAGAAACGGTCTTTTTTGAATCCTGCCAGGTCGATGATGCCGCAGTAGGAGCTCCGTGCTGAATAGTAGGGGGTGGGCTCTCCCAGATGATCCCATCCCGTCCAGACGAATCCACCGGCCACAAAGGGATGTTTGTCCTGCATCATGAATACTTTGTCGGGCGACGAGCCAAAGTCTACCGCATAGAGTTCGTAGGCGCTGACCTGTGCATTTTTTGCATCTCCTCCCTGGCCCTCCCGCACCGGAGAACTCATTTTCTCCGTAACAGGGAAAAGGTAGATCCCCCTGCTACTGAAGGAGGAAGCCACCTCGCTACCAATAATTACCTTTTTGGGGAAGGTAGTGTGAAAATAATCATATTGGGGTGTCGTGCGGATCCGATCAGTTCCCTCAAATTCAGGCTCCTGTCGGATACCCTCTCCCTGGTAGTTGAGACCGATCACATCGGGAACACGGGGGAAAGGCATATCCGGCTTGGCGTAGTTCAAGGAGAGGGTCGTGGGGCGTGTGGAGTCTTCCTCTTTGATAATCTCGTTTAGCCATTCTGCTATTGCTGCACCTTCTTCGTCGGTGTATTGTTCACCCACTTCGTTGCCATAGCTCCACATGATGATCGAGGGATGGTTTCTGTCGCGGCGTACGAAGGAGCGGGTGTCGGCTTCAGCCCATTCTGTAAAAATCAGGTGAAAGTCGTGCGGTGTCTTTTTCCTTTCCCAGGAATCGAAGATTTCGTTTACTACCAGGAATCCCATTCGGTCGGTCAGCTCCAGCAACTCCGGTGCAGGTGGGTTGTGGGCCATGCGGATGGCATTGCATCCCATCTCCTGCAATAATTCAAGTTGACGTTCAGCGGCACGCCGGTTGAAGGCTGCACCCAGTGCACCCAGATCGTGATGCTGGTTCACCCCTTGGAGCCTGATGACTTCACCGTTCACCAGCACACCCCGTTGCGGATCTAATTGCAGATCACGGATGCCAAAGTTGGTTTCATAACGGTCGATTGTCCTGCCATTTTGCTGCAAGGTGGTGATGGCCTGGTAAAGGTGAGGTGTCTGGGAGGGCTTTGGCCCCCACAGTCTTGGGCTTCTTATCACTGTGGTGTGTTTGCTTTTACTGCTCTCCCCTGCATCAAGTGAAATTGTCGAAGTAGGAAAACGGGCAATGCTTTTTTTCCCTTTTATACCCAGGCTGTCTAGCTCATAGATCTCTGTTTCGATCACGACTGTCACATCCGATTCCGATTCGTTGTCTACGTTTACTTCCAGGTCGACCGTTGCTGAGGATGCGGAGATCTCTCTCGCCGTCACAAAAGTTCCCCACTGACCCATGTGCACCGGGTGGGTTTTGATCAGCCAAACATTGCGGTAGATTCCAGCACCTGGGTACCAGCGGGAGGAGTGGTTGGGGTTGTCGAGGCGGATAGCCAGCTGGTTCTCTTTCCCATAGAGAATATAGGGTGTCAGATCGAGCCGCCAGGAATTATAACCATAGGGCCAACCGCCCACCAGGGTGCCGTTGAGCCAAACCATGGCATAGGACATGGCGCCCTCCACGTCAAGAAAAATGGAGCGTCCTTCGTCTGTAGCAGGAATGGAAATTTTCTTTCTGTACCAGGCCACACCCTGTACAGGGAGACGACCCATTCCACCACCCACTTCCGGATTGTCTCCTTCATAAAATGGACCTTTGATGGCCCAGTCGTGAGGCAAATCGACCTTCTCCCAATTAGAGTCATCGAAATCATGTTGTACGAAAGGAAAATCTTTTCCAGGCGCTTCACCTTCGGGGCGGAGATAATGTTTTTCAGAATCTTTGATAAAATGATTTGCCGTGGGCAGGATCCATGGCTTTAATACCGCTTCGGAAGAGCCCCTTTCAACCGCTTCTGTAGGTTTAGCATCTGCTATCAGATACTCCCGGGCCTCTTCAATGGCAGGCCGTACATCATAGTTGAGTGGGTCAATCTTTTCCGTTATATCGTATCTGTAAAAAGACCAACTATCGTTGAGAGAGATCTTCTCCCGATCGATGGATCTTTTTTGTGGAATGAGGGAACAGGATCCAGTCAATACAGCAATAACAATTGTGAGCAGCGATCGCATTGTTATTCGGGCGAAAGAATGGGATGTCATGATATTTTCAACAACAGGGAAATTTCATTTGGCATCTCCTCTTCCGGCAGTTCAACCATGAGTCCCTCGCTGTTTCTTTTAAATTGAAGCACTTTATCACTTCCAACCAGCGACACTGAGTTGATCGCTCTTTCCATCAATGGATTTCCTTCCGACAGGGATCGAATAACCACCTTATTGTCTTCGGGGTGCGCCAGTATATGGGCATAGAGGTTGTCACCCTTGACCACAAAACGAATATCCGCCGAGGTGTAGGGAGCGTGTTTTCCTTCGTTAAAGCCCTGAGCTTGCAGAGGGTTGCTTGCTTCCGCCACGGGCCCTTCGCCAAAAATCTTCCAAGGACGTGTGCCGTAAACCCCTTCGCTGTTTACCGCCATCCAGGTTGCAATGTCTTCCAGTATCTTCCGTTCCTTGTCGTCTATCGTCCCGTCTCCTCTCTGCGGCACACTCAACAACAGATTGCCGTTTTTACTGATGATGTCAATCAACATATGGACGACTGTTTTAGCCGATTTGTAACGGTCGTTGTCGTAATATGACTGGTTGTAATGCCACGATCCCAGGCAAGTGCATGTCTGCCATGGCTTCTCCTGTATCTGGTCGGGAACCCCTTTCTCCACATCCCAGACCAATGCATTCTTTTGTTCGTCGGACAAGATTTTAGCAAATACAACGGCTTTATTTTTACCTTTGTTCTCGCTCAAGCTTTTATTGTAAAAGTGAGCTACGGTACGCAAACCGGCATCACTCACAGGCCACAAAGGCATCGCTGTATCGTCGTAATAAACCAGGTCGGGATTATACTGGTTGATCATATCCACCGTACGGTCAAAAAAATTCTGACTATATTCTTCCGAAGGAGGAAAAGCTCCATTTCCCCAGGCCCACTGGCCATGGATCGCGCTGTTGTCATGGCTCTCTTCACTCAACGGGTGGTCTTGTGCGTATAATTCCTGTGGATCATATCCGTTCCACCATTTCCCCCGGCCATCTTCTTTCGTCATTTTTCCGTCGTAGGGCACACCAGATAAGGGCCCTTCCTTGTCGGTGCGTTGTGCGGGTTCATACCAGCTCCAAGCATGTGCTGAATGAATGCTCACGCCAAAATACATCCCATATTTTCGTGCTACTTTTTCCCAGCCACCGACAATATCTTTTTCAGGTCCCATGTTTACTGCGTTCCACTTGTGATGCCTGCTGTTCCAGTTATCAAAGTTGTCGTGATGATTGCCCAGGGAGAAAAAGTAGCGTGCTCCCGCGCGGTGGTACAGTTCCATTAATTCTTCGGGATTCCATTTGTCGGCCTTCCAGAGGTTGATTACATCCTTGAATCCAAATTCCGACGGATGCCCATAGTTTTCTACATGCCAGCGATAGATACGACTCCCCTCCATATACATTTCCCGGGCGTACCAATCTCCTTGTCCGGGTTGACACTGTGGCCCCCAATGGGACCAGATTCCAAATTTGACATCCCGGAACCATTCAGGTGCTTCTCCATACTGGGCAAGTGATTCCCATGTAGGTTCATAGATCCCTTCCATCATTTGCTCATGCTTTGGAGCACATGAAGTCAGGATTAACCCTGATAATAAAATTGTAAAAAAACTGTTTTTCATTTTTTTATCCTTTTAATTGTTTTTCATTTCCGTAACGCTTTCCGTGCAACCTTACTGTGAGAGAAATACAAGCTATTGGTGGGGTGAGGGCTAAAACTTAATCACGATTTTCTGTCCTGTATAATCGACTACCCTGTCATACTTCTCAACTTTTTCCATTCCGTTCGCTCTGTTTTTTTCGACACGAAGAAGATGAAACTTTCTTTGTGTCAGCATACCTGGAAACGAACCATTGCGGCCACCGATCGTCAGCACTTTTTTTGCATCATTCCAGGTAAACGTAATGGTTGAATAGATTCCTTTCTCGTAGTTGTAGTTGTCGTTTTCATCTTCATACAGGGTGAACTCCCCATCCGCACCTTCGTAAATCCTTATTTCCAGGTTGTCCCAGCTCTTCTCGGTGGCATATTGTACCTCAGGACCTATGGGAAGGATGGTTCCGGCTTTTATGTATAAGGGAATGACATCAATGCTTGTTTCTTTTGAAATTTCCTTTCCACCTTCAAATCTTTCGTTCGTCCAGAAATCATACCATTCTGAACCTGTTGGAAGATAGAGGTCCGAGCTCTTTTTTGCAGTAAAGTCTACTTGCGCATCTTTTTTTATCCCTTCTCCATTTGTTCGTGTCCACCCTTCTTCTATGCTGGCATCTACAATTTTCTCGGGAGTATACTGTGCTTCTACTACTGGAGCAACCAGTATGGAATTGCCAAACATGAACTGGTGTTTAATGTCCCAGACATGCTTATCCTCTGCAAAATCCATCGCCAGTGCGCGCATAAAACTTGATTGCTTATTGGTTACTTCCCATGCGGTAGAATAAATATAAGGCAACAGTGCATAACGTAAACGGATTGTACGTTCGATGGCATCATATATGGGCTCTCCTTTTTCCCCAAAATGATAAATCTCCCGTGAGAGATCAGTACCGTGAGAACGCATCATGGGGTTAAAAGCACCGAATTGCATCCAGCGAACATACAATTCCTGAAACATTGGATTTCTGGATGCCGATCCGTCGTTCCATGACTTGTTGTAAGCACCTGCAAAAAAACCGCCAATATCGCTGTTCCAGTGCGGGATGCCACACATGGAGAAATTAAGCCCTGCAGGAATTTGATTTCGAAAATTCTCCCACGACGTAAAGACGTCGCCCGACCATACATTGGCACCATAGCGTTGCTGACCGGCAAATCCCGATCGTGTGAGGATAAACACTCTCTTGTCGGAGGTAAGTGCCCGCTGATTATCGTAGACACCTCCTACTGTTACCAGGGGATAGGCATTTCTCACCTTTCTGAAAGAGCCCATGGCAGTAGGTGTATCCATATCTGCCGGCTTGAAGCTTAAATGGTCCGGCTCTGTGGAGTCCATCCACCATCCGTCGATACCCAGTTTAAATAAGCCACTGTTGAGGTGATTCCAGTATATATCCCTTGCTTTAGGGTTGAAGGCATCATACACGCGAACCCCCGAAGGATAATCCATGTTGGGTGGCCAGCTGGTGAGACCCGATTCGGGCCATGTGCTGAAATTGTATAACGCTCCAATTTCATCCAGTTTTCGGTACTGCTTTGTGGCAGGACCAAATGAAGACCAGATAGAAATGATCATGTGCGCATGCATATCATGGATCTCGTTTACCATCGCCTGCGGGTTGGGAAACTCTTCGTTCAGAAATTCCATCGCATTCCACAAGTAGTTGCTGCCCCAGTATTGCCAGTCCTGAATGATCCCATCAAGCGGCACACCTAGCTCGCGGTATTTTTTGACCACACCCACAGTTTCATTCTGACTTTTATAACGCTCTTTACTTTGCCAAAACCCATAGGTCCACAAAGGAAACATAGGAACCTGCCCGGTGAGGTCACGCATCTCCGCAATCACGCCATCGGCATCGCCTCCATACATAAAATAATAGTCGATGCATTCACCCACTTCAGAAAGAAAAGATGTTTCACCTGGATTGTCTGTAAAGGTGGTGGGCGAATAGTTGTCCCAGAAAAGGCCGTAACCTTTCACTGACTGGAAAAAAGTCACAAAATCCCAAGTGTTGTTTTGGACCATCTGTACTTCCTGGTTGCGCTGAGACATCTTACCATTTTGAAGAATACCGAGACCGTAGATGGTTTCGTCCGGATCCAGCAGATAGGACTGCTTCACGCTATGGGTTTTTACTCCGGCATCGTCAAAGTCAGTGAAATTAGCACTGGCCTCTTTTTCAGTCAGGAGTAACTGCCCCTTTGTGTTTTTGAAAGTCACTTTTCCGCTTTGCAGATTCAAAGCTACTTCTACGCGTTTATTCTTTAACAGGAGTTCATCGCCTCTCTGTCTCGTTTTAAAAGTTACTTTTTCAGGTGTTTTGACAACGGACAAACTCTCTTTTTTTATATTTTTCCCTTCGGGTGATTTCACCACCCGCACAATGGATGGCCCGTAGAACTGGATCTCAATATCCATCGATTTAACCTGAGCGCTCACTCCCTTTTCGGTATTTTTATACGATTGAGCAGAGCCTGGAGTTGAAAATAACATCAAAGCGCAAAGCGCGACAGCAATTTTTTTCATCATTTTATGGTATCTGTTTTTCAATGTTTGGTCTTTTATCAGTTCATTGCATCCAAGTAAAGGGTCTATTTTGAAAATTGCCACCAATCAAAATTGAATAGCTCTTTTTCTCCCCTGAAGACAAAATAAACATCATGCACTCCCTTCACCTTTTCCACCGGAGCGGAGAATGTCTTCCAAAAACCAGCTTCCCGCGAAGAATTTACGTCAACGGTGGCAATGAGAGGACCGTCTATTTTGTCGACATGGATTTCGATTTTCCCTCCGTTAACTGGTGAAATACTCACCTCGATCGATTTTGCCCCGTTTGCAAAATCAACGCCTTTTACCAGCATATAGTCGCCATGGTTAATGGATGTTACATACAAATGATCGGCTATTTTCCTGCCCCTGTCCCAGTCGAAGTCGCCTTCCCATTCGGTTTCGAAGTGTGTTTTTAGGCCTTCACTCCAGGCCATCGTTTCCGCTTCAACCCGTTTAAAGGGGTTCAATGTTCCTACTTGTGCAGGACCTTCAACTGACCAGTAGCTGCGGTTTTGTATGGTTCCATCGGTGTGATACACCATTTCATCCATATCAACCGAACGTCGTTCATAAAATTTGCTTGTAGATTGTTTAAGGAGATCGTAACTATGTCCAAAACAATATGATTTTCCTTTGAATTCAATGATGCCAGGGTGATTTCCACGGGTTTTTTCCGAAGCATCCACAATCATCCCTTTATATTCCCATGCTCCCGTGGGTGAAGTACTCATGGCATAACCAATACCTTCAGGGCAGCAGGTGGAGGCATATGCCATGTAATAAATACCATTGCGTTTCCACACCCACGGTCCTTCCTGGTAGTTTGCAGGAGTGGTGGGATCTTGCATGATCTCACCCGAGTAGGAAATCATATCTTCGTTCAGTTTCACCCAATAGACCTGTGGATTACCCCAATACATATAGGCTTGCCCATCCTCGTCAATCAATATGGTTGGATCGATATCGTGGCTGCTGTTTTTGATCAAAGGCTTCCCAAGCGGGTCTTTAAAAGGACCATAAGGAGTGTCGGCCACCAAAACACCAATACCAACTCCGCCTGGCATGGGGCAATAGAGATAAAATTTCCCGTTGCGTTCGACACACTGCACTGCCCAGGCACCGTTCTCATAAGGAACCCAGGCGAAGTCCTTCAACGAGGCAACCACCCCATGTTCGGTCCAGTTTACCATATCGGTGGATGAATACAGCAGCCAGTCTTGCATTTTGAAACCCATGGCATCGTCCTCGTCGTGCGATGTGTATAAAAACACGGTATCGTTATACACCATGGGCGCGGGGTCGGCGGTGAACTTGGTTTGGACGATGGGCTTTTGTGCTCTGACCGGGAGTGTAGCGACAACTGCTGCACCAATAAAGAGAATTTTATAAAATGTGTTTTTGATTCCGTTCATTGTACGCTATTTATTTATGAGCTTCGCTAACTTTATTGTTTCAGCAACCGAACAAAGTATACAGCCCCCGCGGTATTGCCGGGCAAGGACTGAAACCTGACTCTTATTTTTTCTTTTTCTTTTACCATCCTGTTAGGGATGACATAGGTCACATCAAAGAACCTTGATTGGTTCCAGCGGCCAGTATTGTCTTCGGTCAACAACTTTTCATCATCGATGTAGATGTCAAATTTGCGACCTCCCCATTCAGCGCCCCAATAGCGCACCATAAGGCTGAGGCTGGTTTCTGAATTGGTCTTCATCTCATAGCTGAAATAACCCTCCTCCTTCGCATCGCGATAGAATTCGTTGTTGCTGTTGCCCGAGGTGGAATGTTCTTTTTCGATGACATGATCTGTTTCCGGTTGTTGTTCTCCGGTTGCCACAAAATCGACGGTGCGTTTTTCGATGGCAATCTTTTCTTGTTCGATTGCCGTCAGGGAGTCCTTGTAGGTGCTGAATCCCTTGTTTGTAAGTGCCAGCCAGTAGATCATATACCGGGAATCGTGTATTTTTGCGAAGGGCTCCAGTGTAATGTCCATCGGATTTTCCATTTTGGCACCCAGCTTGAAATGCATGGGCTTATCCTTTATCGGTACCAATTTGTCGGCGATATTTTGGATCTCGTCTTCAACCAGGATGGGAGCCTGGTCGACAGGCAACATCTTCCCTCCCGGGTATTGTGCCCATCGCCCATCATCGGCAAGCAAACCGCTTAAATCGTCGGTACCGGTTCTCGCACCCAATAAGATGGGACCGCGCATAAAAGCAATGTAATTGTCTACATTGGGCAGATGTACCACGCTGTTGTGCATAGGCAGCTCCACCTTCACCACATCTCCTTTTTCCCATCTCCTGTTGATACAGATGTAGGAGGAGGGGAGCGAAGCGTACTGAATTTCTCTCCCGTTCACGCTGACTTTCAAGGCTCCCTCTTTCACCCATTCGGGATAGCGGATCATAAAGGGAAAGCTCGATGATCCTTTTGTGACAGTAAGCGTTGTGCCTTCCTCGGATGGGAAATTTGTCTCCTGTCTGATGCTGATTTTTTTCTTCTTCCAGTTGAGCTCGGAGGCGATGAAGAGGTTCAGGAACAGTGAATCGCCAGAGTGGGTATAGATAAACTGATTGTATTTACTGTGATTTTCCATGCCCGTGCCCACACAGCACCACATGGCATTGTTGGGGGTAGAATAAACCCGATAATGACGAGGACGTGCCGTGGTGAAATAAACATAACCTCCATGTCCCGGGTGTTGAGTTGACAGAATGTGGTTGAACAGTGTGCGTTCATAGTAATCGGCATAATGTGCCGACGGACTCATGCGGAACAGATCTTCGGTCAATTTCAGCATGTTATAGGAGTTACAGGTCTCCGGACCGTCTACGTCATTGATATAATCGCCACAAGATGCAATGCCTGGAAAGTGTTCCCGGCGACTATTCCCTCCAAAAGCCAAAGTGCGGTTCTTCACAATAGTCTCCCAGGAGAAGCGTCCCGCGTTTTCATATGTTTTGTCGCCGCTCAGTTCCGCAATCCTGGTAAAGCCGATAAACTTGGGTATTTGCGTGTTGGCATGCTTGTTGTCAAGGTTGTCGATCCTCCGTGATAACGGTTCAAGAAACTGCTTGTGCGAGAATCTCCTGGCTGTCGCCAGATATTTCTCGTTGCCGGTTATCTGGTAAGCATCGGCAAAGATCTCGTTCATACCTCCGTGTTCCATGTTGAGCATCAATTGCATCTGCTCATCGGTAAGGGCAGCGGTAATATCGATACCCCAATCACAAAACTGTAAAAAGAGCGATTTAGCCTCTTCGTTGTTTGCATAAAGCCAGGCATCCCGTAGGCCGGCATACATTTTGTGCAGGTTGTAAAAGGGAGCCCATGCCGAGTGGTACAAGCCAAAGTCGCCTTTCCTGAACGCCTGCCACAATGCCGAGCTGTTGGGAAACCCTCCGATGTAGCCGGTACCCCATTCCGCATTGTTCACCCCATTTGCCTCAAGGCAGATCTTCAGTTCCGAAATCATCTGTTCCATCCTCTTTTTGCAGGTTGCATTACTGGTAGCCGCATAGTTGATTGCCATGGCAGAGAGGTAGTGGCCTGCTATATGACCGTCCAGACCCTCCCAATTGGGATAACTCATTGCCTTCTGCGGCAGACCGGCTACTTTGCGATAGGGTGCCAGTAAGCGATCCACGTCGTACTGTAAAAGGACCTGCAAGTTTAGATCACGTGCATCTTTGAATGGCCCCTGGAGCAGCGTTACATCCGATACTGGAAATTCGTTGTCGTATAATTTCTCCTGTGCTTGTACGAATCCCAAACAGATAAAAAGAGAAAGAAGCAACGTGACATTTATTCTTATCATTCTCTCCAATTTTAATGAATGTTTGCTTCCTGCTTTTCAACCATTTGCGAATAAAGAATTGTGGGGTTACTCACAACAGGATGAACCGGGAAATGCTTTATTGTTTGATAACTAATCCGCCCTTTGGCTGGAGTATGACGGTCATCTTGCCGTCTTGATTGATTTTGCTGCTGGTGACAAGTGCCTCCCGATCGCTGTTGTCGGAATAGATATTCACTTTTTTCCCTGCAACCATGGGCAGGTTAAGCTCCAGCTCCAGCGGCTGTTCCAAGGCATTCACCCCGGCAACGTACCATTGTTCCCCGTGGCGACGGGCGATTACCGTATACTTGCCTGGATAGCCGTCAATATACAATGTTTCATCCCAGGTGGTGGGGATCTCTTTCATAAAGCTGATCAGCGATGCAGGTGTGTCAGTCAGGTTGTTGGGTGTCAGTGCAAACATCTGCACCGGGTTTTGAAAGAGGATGCTGGTAGCAATCTGAAATACATCAGTGGTAAGTCGTTGTTGTCCTCTGTTGTTTCCCTTGTTGAGGAATTTATTCATAAAGACCCCTCCGAACTCCATGCTGCCTACGGTGTTGCGGATAAAAGGGTGCAAGGTGGCGTAAAAAGCTTCCTTCTCTCGCACATCCTGCGAGAAAATCAACATTTCGGAAGCGAGAACTGCCTCGCTACCCACAAAGTTGGGGTACATCCGTTCCCATCCTCGTGGAAGGGTGCAGCCGTGGAAGATGATCATCAGTCCGTAGTCATTGGCATCGGAGAGAATATCTTCGTAAAAACGCATGGTCTCTTGCTTGTCGCCACCGAAGAAATCGACTTTCAGGCCCTTAACTCCCACTTTTTTCAGCCATTTCATCTCCTCTTTTCTAGCGATGGAGGTGCTAATCCTGTTTCTGGGCCCTTGCGGCGCATCATTGAAGCCTCCGTTGGAGTTATACCAAAGGAACACGTCTACATTCTTAGAATGGGCATACTGGATCAGTTCCTCCATCTTCTCGTAACCGATGTTGGAATCCCACAAAGCGTCTATCAGAATATATTCGTATCCCATTTCAGCCGCCAGGTCGATGTATCTCACCTGATCGTCCCAGTTCATGCTCTGGTCCTGCCAGACAATCCAGCTCCAGGTGCCCCTGCCATATTGATACTCCTGCGACGCTTTGTAAAGAGGCTCCACCAGGTCGAACGGGATAGTGGTCTCCACGATGGGTTTAAGGCTGTTCCCCACCGTGATGGTGCGCCATGGAGTCACGCCGGGGAGCGGGATTTGTGCCCCGCTACTTCCAAATCCGTTGTTTTGTCTCATATCTGGATATTCAACCCTGTATAAGCCCTCTTTTGTACCATCGCTCAGGTGGGAGGCACAGTACTGACTGGTTACGCCGGTTTCGGAGATCAGTGCCCAGCCGTCGTCCCCGACGCGAAAGAGGGCGGGAAAGACATATCCCAGCTGGCCATGGGTTGGTTTACCCACCGGTTCGTCGTTGGTGTAACCACTTTCATAGCTGGGGGAGGTCCTGGCAAAGGCACCCATAGCCCCCATCATCGGGGAGAGAAAGGTCGTCGTAAATTCTGGGAACTTGAATCCAGTTATTTCTTTTTCTACTACGCACGCCTTCCTTTCACCCCAGTGAGGTAGCTCATAACGGAATGCCACGTCGTTGTTGCTTACCTGGAAAACGATGTCCAGTCCTCGTTGCTTGTTATCTTCAAAGGAACAAATTAGCTTGTTGGCCTGATAGTGCACAGCCGAATGTTTGATTTTTTCCTGTGTGTAGCTTTTATCCACTGATGAGGTTGAAGAATTTTTGAATATCAGGCTTCTACTGAAATCCCCTTCGTTGGTAATTATTCCCAGGGGTGACTTTTCCAGGATGGTTTTGCCGGCATACTCCACGGCGTAAAACGGTTGACCCTCTTCGAGGTAGAGTCGAAGATGAACCTCTCCGTCAGGGCTGGTTAGTGTGGCTACCTGTGCCGTCAGAATATGTGTGGTGAGCACGAAAAGAACGGTGAGGCTAAGAAAAAGATATTTCATGATCGATTTGTTTTGTTTAGTTTTGTCTTAATTAGCGAACTTCCAGTAGTCGAAATACATCAGGTGACTTTTCGGATTCCCCCTGACAACAAAATAGAGATCATGTAGGCCCGTCACATTTGGTATATCTACGGTGACCAGCGCCCAGCGGTCACTTCCACCCGTGCGGGGAATGCGCATCGAGGCGATCTTTTCTCCCTCGGAGCTTCCCAGTCTTACTTCAAGGGTAACAGGGTCGTTGTGGGTGGTACCCACGCGTGCGGTAAATTTTATGGCTCCTTTCTTTTGGAAATCGACATCACGTACTTTGATGTAGCTGCCATCCTTGTTGGCCGTCACAAATACCCCTACCTGGTCGTTTTGCGACGACTTGAACCCTTCGGAAAAGGCGATGGTTTCGGCCTGGTTCAACAGATAAGGATTCAGGGTAGTCAATCCCTGTTTGATTCCTTCGGTCATGTTCAGTTGTGGAATGGTGCCATCTGGGTTGAACCGGAGTTCTTCCACCGCCACAGAACGGGTGAAGCCACCACCGCCTGGCAAGGCGCCGTTGTGATAGAAGAAGTAGGTCTTTCCACGAAAGTCGATGACCCCCGGATGGTTGGTGAATGCCTTTCCCTGTGCGGGCATCACCACGCCACCGTACTTCCAGGGTCCTTCTGGACTCCGACTGGTAGAATAGCCGATGTGTTCCGGCAGAGGACCACCCGGCCAGAAGAGGTAGTAGAGATTATTTCTCTTGTAGAGCCAGGGTCCTTCCTCATAGAGGGTGCTACGCTGCGGATCTCCCTCTCTTTTCCCAAATGACTCCTCCGTAAGGGGTACTTTCTCGATAGCCCCCTCAAATGAGATCATGTCTTCGTTCAGCTTCACATAATAGAGGTTGGGATTTCCCCAGTAAAGATAGGCCTGCCCATCGTCATCGATGAAGACGGTGGGGTCGATATCTCCCCATTCGGTCTGTGCCAGCGGTTTTCCCAGTGGATCATAAAAAGGTCCCAGGGGAGTGTCGGCCACCGCCACACCAATAGCGCCCCGGTTATTTTCTCTCGAGATCATCGGCACATACATATAAAACTTGCCATTCCGCTCAATACACTGTGCTGCCCAGGCATCCCCTTTGGCCCATTCGAAGTCGCTGTATGAAAGAATCACTCCGTGGTCCGTCCAGTTGACCATGTCGTTGGTTGAGTATACCCGCCAGTCGTCCATGGTGAACCAGGTAGATGCGTCTGCATCGTGGGTGGTATAGAGGTAGAGCCGGTCGTTCCACACCATGGGGGCCGGATCGGCGGTATAGATTGTTTGGATGATTGGATTCTGTGCCATCGTGGGTTCAACGGCTACCAGCCGCGACAGAATAAGCAATAAAAGGAAGAAATAGGTACGTTTTGAAATAAAGTGATTTATTTGCATGGATGTTTTGTTATCGTGTGAAATGAAATGTATCGGTCGACGTTTTAAAAAAATGGGTCAGTGAAACAATAGCTGTGCATACTGATAGAGCGACCTTCGCCAGGTGAGCCACTCATGTGCCGTCTTGGGCGACTCGTAATAATGGTGTCGAATACCCTGCTTCTGCAGCATTCTGCGAAAAGCATTGATCGATTGAGGAAAGACTTCGGGCTCGGTGGTGCCCACACCCAGCCAAAGCACCCTGATTTGTTCGTTGACATGGTTTCCATCACGGAAGGCACCCCCCAGGAAGCTCTCCGTATCAATATCGGCTGCACTGGGGTAATTGGCTGTGCAGCTGAATCCTCCGTAGTAGGCAAACGTGTTGAGGTTGTTCATGATGATGCGCATGGTCTGGTTGGCACCCATCGAGAGGCCGGCAATGGCACGGCTTTCGCGATGATTGATGGTACGGAAGCGGCGGTCGATCATTGGGATGATCTCGCCGATCATCACCTCCTCAAATACCATGGCAGGGCGGGTGGGGTTCGAGACCACCTGTTGCTCCTTCGGTCTGAAAGCATAACCGTTGTCCATTACGATGATCATTGGCTTGGCCTTGCCTTCCGCAATCAGGTTATCAAGAATAAGCCCGGCTTTACCTTGTCCTGCCCATCCGGTCTCATCTTCGAAACTGCCATGTTGCAGGTAGAGTACGGGATAACGCTTTTCACCAGAAGTGTCGTAACAGGGTGGGGTGTAGACAAAACAACGGCGCCATGCACCGGTAATTTTCGAGTGGTAGTTAAGCTCGCTGACTTGTCCATGCGGCACATCCTTCAGTGCATAGAACGCCTGATCATGGGCTGGTACCTCGATCCCGCTGCCCCAGCGTCCTGCGCCATAGAAGTAGCGGGTTCCCGGATCAGGTACCGAAGCCCCGTCGATATTGAGCTGGTAATAGTGAAAGCCCTCCTCCTGGGGAGCCGACTCACCAGTCCAGACTCCTTGTTCGTTTTTTTTCAGGTCATACTTCACACCCCCGATATCCAACTGTACGTACTTCGCATCGGGTGCTGCAAGCTGAACCCTTACTCTCCCTTCTGAGTTGACTTGCGGAAATTGTTTTCCAGGTTGATTTACTTCAGAAGGACTGAAATCCTCCCTTACTGGGCTCTGGGCTTGGGTACTGCCGAAAACCAGAAGAGCCATCAGATTTAAGATCCAATAATTTCTGCTGTTCATGGTGTTTTTATTTATGGTCCGCTATCACATCATTTTTCGAGGTGGCATGTAATCCGATCAGGTTTCCTGTAAAGCCGCCCGCTACATCTGTGGAGAGGATGTCTCCCGAGTGTGTTCCCCCCAGGTTCTGGAAGTTCTTTCCGTCGGTCGCATAATTGAAGCGGTATGCATCACCTTGGGCAGTAATCTGTAGTGAGAGGGGTTTGTTTGTCTCAACAGGCAGGCTGGCGAGTACAGTGGAGGAACCTCTCTCAGTGCGCTGCAGTACAAGATAATCCTGATTACCTTTTCGGGTGATACCGAAAAGGTAATAGAAACGCTCACTCTGATAGCAAACCATCCCGGCCAGATCCGCTTCCGATGCAGGTTTATACTGCAGCGTGGTGGTGGCAGTGAAATATCTGTGTTGCTGGCGGTGGAAAAGGGTGGAAGTGGGGACTACCTCTTTCAGGTTTGCGGCAAAGGGCGTGATGGTGAGCCCCTTCTTGTCTGTTTTGATGAACTCCTCGCGGGGCCCCCTGACTCCTATCCAGCGATGGTCCAGTGCAGTCGATTGGAAATCATCCTGAAATATGAAATTGCCGTTGGGAAAGAATCCCTCCTTTCCTGTTAGGTTCACAACTCCTTCCGGCATCTTCAACTTGGGAGACAACGGTATCAATCCGTTCTCAAAAACGGGATATGTGCCACTCCAGTCAACAGGCAGGATAAAGGTCTCACGACCGGTATTGACCCTGTTTTGTTCATTGGGCCGAATGGCAAGGAATACACCGTAATATTTTCCATCGGGACCCTCCACTAGATCGGCATGTCCTGCCCAGTCTACCTTATTTTCCCGGTCAGGGTGCAGGTAACGCTGCGACAGAATGGGGTTGTTGTCTGCCGGTTTATAGGGTCCCTTGGGATGATCACTGGTAAAGATCACTTCGCTGTGCCAATCGCCGGTACCTCCTTCGGCACACATCAGGTAATAGATTCCGTTCCGTTTATAGATATGAGGTGCCTCGATCCAGATTGGTTTCTGGGTGATGTCGACTCCACCGTCCACGATAATCCGGTCGCTGCCCGCCACCACCTGATCCTTCTCCAGATCATATTCCCAGATTTTGATTACCCGATGTCCCTCATAGAGCGCTTTACCTCTGTCGGGAGCATCGTTGTGGATCACATAAGCTTTGCCGTCATCATCAAAAAACAGAGAAGGATCGATGCCGCCGAAATTCAGTTTCTGCACTTCGCTCCATCCCTTGAAGGGATCTTTTGTTTTAACCACCATATTACCGACATCTCCGGAAAACTGGGTGGTGATCATGTAAAAAGTATCGTTATAGGGGTTATATTTGATTGCAGGTGCGTAGATTCCTGCACTGATACCGCAATCATGCACGATCAACTGGGATTTCCGGTCGAGCACGTGGCCGATCTGTTTCCAGTTTACCAAATCCCGTGAGTGGAAGATGGGTACACCCGGGAACATGGCGAAGGAGGAGGATACCAGGAAGTAATCATCCCCCTTCCGGGTAATGGAGGGGTCGGGATAACATCCCTGAAGTATCGGGTTATAGAATTCATCCGCTTCCAACGGGTAGTTTTTGTAAACGGGATCTTCACCCTGATAGATAAATTGTGTGAAAACGGGATGGTTAGTGATTCCATTGTTCCCTGCACTGAGTCTGCTAAAGGTAAACACACAGGATAATGTTGTCAGCAGAAAAAGAAAAGTCATTTTTTGTTTCATTCCGGTCATACTACGAGCTGTTGAATTATTCTTTCCAATGGCAATCGTGACCTGATCAGCCACCATGATAGTGTCAAAAAAGGTCATTTTTGCCGGATAACGTTGCAACAAATGTATGATTCTGTTTGAAAACCGAATCCTGATTTTGAACAGTTAATTCTCTTTTTTAGGTAAATCGTCCTTATTTCACAGCTTGGATGGAGATTTTCCGAAATGAGCCTTAAAAGCGGCACTAAAGTATTTTACACTCGAGAATCCGCACAATTCACTCACTTCAGTAATGGTGTACTTCCCCGACTGGATGAGTTTGAGTGCATGATTCAACCGGATGCTCTTAATGAAGTCGATCGGAGAGAGGTCGGTCAACGATTTGATCTTTTTATAAAGCAATGAGGAGCTGACATTCATCTCCGAAGCAAAGGTATCTTTATTAAATAGTTCATTGTCCATATGTGCATGCACCACACTCACCGCTTTCTTGACAAACTGATCGTCGAGTTCATTCAGATAAATGGATTCGCTCTCATCTTCGTCGATGAGCCGGAGTGCTTTTTCTCTGACAATCTTCCTGTTTTGGATGATATTGGATATGCGTTGATGGAGTAAAGTCATATCGAATGGCTTGGTTAGATAATCATCAGCACCCAAACCCAGTCCGTGTAATTGTTGTGATTTCTCATTTAAGGCTGTCAGCAGAATGACCGGTATATGGGCTGTTTCAAACGTGGACTTGATGAGCCGGCACAATTCAAAACCATCCATATGGGGCATCATGATATCCGAGATAACCACATCGGGGATTTTAGTTTGTATCATATTCCAGGCTTCGACCCCATCTTTTGCAGTGATAATTTTGTATTTGCTCTGCAGTGACTGTTGGAGGAACACTTTTAAGTCTTCGTTGTCTTCCACAATGAGGAGATGCTCACTCTTGTCGTTCTCCTGTGTATTTGCAAGAGTTGGTTCCTCCATGGCGCTGGTGAGTGATAGCGGAGACACATTCTGGGGTACCGTACCGGATAATCGGGGAGAGGAGATGGGTACCTCTTTATAGGGTATGGTGATGCGGAAAAGAGAACCTTCATTCTCCCTGCTCTCCAATGATACGGAACCACCGTGCATGGACACATAATTCTTCACCAGAAGCAGGCCGATCCCTGAACCCACGATGGTGGAATTGACTGCGTTGTCGCCCCTGTAGAACTCTCTAAAGAGCTTCCTACTGGCATTTTCGGAAATACCCAGACCATGATCCCGCACCGTCAGTATCCATTTGTGGGCATCGCAGGTCAGATCAATTTCAATCTTTCCCCCGGGATGCGAATATTTAATGGCATTGGATATCAGATTGTCGGTCACTTTCTCAATTTTCAGTTCATCCACAGCAGTCACATAGGACTCCCGGTTGGAGGTAAACCGAAGCTTCATGTCATTTTTTCTTGCAGCAGCCTCAAACATCGATTTCCGTTGGCTGATAATTTTTACCACATCGGCCATCACAAAAAACACCTGCCCTTTTCCAATATCAACTTTTTGAAAATCGAGAAGCTGATTGGCCACATAGGAAAGACGTGAGGACTGTTCCGTGGCCAGATTGAGATAGTAACGACCATCGACTGAGAGTGCTTTTTCCTTGTGCAGCTCCTCAATAGGAGCGTTAATCAGGGTGAGAGAAGTGCGGATGTCGTGCGCCATATTGGTGAAAAAGCGGATCTTATCTTCTGCATGGTGTTGCTTGATGCGGTTGATGTAGAAGTGTAGTGTGAAAGCCAGTATACCCACACCCAATGTAAATAATATCAGACGGAACCAAAATGTGTTCCACCAGGGAGGGGTAATGTGAATCTGTAAGGATCGCTCGTTGATAATCTGTTTCAGTGTGCTGTCGTACATCCTGATTTTCAGCGAATAGTTTCCGCTGGGCATACTTGCGTAAGTTATTGCGCGTAAATTGGCCGGCTCTGTCCATGCATCGTCAATACCTTCCATTTTCCAGGAGAATTTGGAGTAGAGGGAGGTTGTGCCGATAGGCAGAAATTCAAGTGTCAGGGTATTCTGATCATATTTCAGTGATATATTTTGTAATTCATCCAGCGGTGAATTGATCGAAATAAGGGGGTTATTCCGCAGTGTCCGACCAGAGATCACGATATCCTGAAAAAAAATTCTCCCCGTAGAAGAGGAAAGAAGCACCGCATCAGGCTCGAACATGAGCGCCCCCCTGCTGGTACCCCATATCTGTTGTCCGTTTGTAAGCTTAATGGAAGAATTCTGGTTGAATGAGACGTTGAAATAGTGGGGAAGTGAGGAGAATACCATCACATTCTTCTCCTCGATATCGAATTTGCAGAGACCCGATTCGGTACCCAGCCATAGATATTTTCCTTCTCTGAGGATGCTGTTTACATAGTTTGAAGGCAAACCATCCCCGGTGGTAAACTTTTCAGTCGAGTTGTCTCTCAGATTGTATCGCAACAGACCATCGCCTGACGTGGCCATCCATACATCATCCCCAATGATGACCAGATCATAGAGGAGGTAACCATCTAGAATTGTACGTGTCTCGCCAGATTGCTTGTCCATCAAGGACAATCCGTACGTACAGGCCAGCAGGAGGTTGCCAGGGGAGTGTTCTGCAAATGCATAGACCGGCTGAAAAGGATATGCAACAAAGCGTTTTTCACTTTCAACATAACGAAAAATTTGTCCCAGCGGGCTTCCCATCCAGAGATTACCGAGACTGTCTTTAAAAATATCAAAGATAAAATCGTTGGTTAGGTTGGAATTGGATATGTCACTGGCATAATGAGCGATTTCCCTGCCCGTTTTCCCGTCGATGATATAGACTCCCGACGAATAGGTGCCTGCCCAGATATTTCCATTGCGGTCTTCACACAGGGAGAGAAAAACCTGAGCCTGATCCTGCAGGTTTTGATAATAGGTGTGCCAGCTGTCGGTGGCGACGTTCCAACAGCTCACACCGTTATTGGTTGCAAACCAAATATTTCCTCTGCTGTCTTCTAACACTTTGTTTACATCGTCGTTACCCAGTGAGTTGGGGTGATTGATCTGATGGGTGATTAGTGAGACATCGGCCAATCTCTGATCAAAATAAGATAATCCCCCGCTGAAGGTGCAGACCCACACACGTTTGTGCGGATCCAGGAAAATGTCATAGACCCCATTCCCCTTCAGCGAGAGCGGATTGTCGGCATTTTCTTTATAAATATTCAAGAGCGTGTGACCGTCCTTTGTCAATTCCCAAATTCCTTGTCCGTCAATTCCGACCATTACCGTGGAATCTGTGTTTGCCACAATGGCATTGATAGGTTGTTTTGGGAAAGGACTCACCTGCGATTTGGTCATGATATTCCTGGAAATATCATAGAGATACAACCCGTGGGAGTTTGTCCCTACCCACAACATTTCATCCGGTTTGTTGTAGTAAAGTTTGGTGACTTTAATTGTGTTGTTGTCGCTGTATTTGAAGATCTGCCGACTGGAGAGCGTGTGGATGTTCATCATCCAGAAACCGTTGTTGGCAGCCATCAGCAGATGGGTGTCATCATACCAGGTCAAGTCGTGAACATCCGCGTATTTCTCTTTCCCTAACTTTATCAGCTTATTATCCTGGAATTTATATAAGCCGGAAGATGCAGCGATCAGGATTGCGCCGTTGTTGTCGATTGCAATCCTATTTAGAACTAAGTGGCTGTCTTTGAGTGGTTTGCGAATATCAATTATCAGGTCAAACCGGTCATATACAGCATTGTAATGAAATATCTGCCCGTTGTTGGTAAATGCCAGCAACGAATCTTTTTCGTATAATAGTTTCGTATAAATAATATTGGGCGTTTCATAGGGTAACTGATAGATATGATGACTACTGTCGGTCAACCGTAACACGCCCGCTTTCGAAGATGCCCAGATAAATCCGTTTTTGTCTTTACATACAGAAGCCATTTCTCTCAGGCTTATTCCGTGAATGCTGTTGATGTCATAGAATTTTACATTCGAGGAATAGCTGCAAAAAACAGAAAAAAGGAAAGCAATAAAGATGTATCTGATTTTCATTCGCAATTTCATTCTTGTGCACAGGCGATCAATTATCCGGAAGCTCTTATGACTCATTTTCGGAGATAAACCTATGCAGATGGTCCACAAGCAGACTTCAAAGATAATAAAATTTGTCAAAGCATCACAACAATGAACTAATTCATTGGAGTCACAGGCTTCCGGATATCATTCGCTTATTTTTTTATCTGATCATAGGCAACTCCGCTGTTTTTGATGTGAAAATAATCGAACGAAACATCGAAAGGCGTCTCCGGTTTGGTGGTATCGGAATCAAACCAGAAGGTGCTGGTCATGCTCTGCGTGATGATCCCGTCGCAGGCAATCAGGCCAACTTTGATGTCCCGTAGGGTGGCATCTACACTCCCGAGCTGTTTATACTCCTTTCCGTCAAGCGAGTAGTAGGCTGTAAAGTGAGCACCTGCTTTTGTGAGCCGCAGGTATAGGGGTTGTTCACCGGTAATCATCTCCGCCAGGTCAAAAGTAGCCACCGATCGAGCGATGTCATTTTCTTCCAATAGCAGCTCAACGGTACCCGGTTGGGGCTCTTTCTGGCGGGTGGTTTTGGTCACCGCACGAAGCATCAACTTCACGAAGTTGTGGTCGTCCTGCCAGGCAGTGATTCCCGCATTTTCCGGTTGTGAGGGAGCCCTTGAACCAACCAGTTTTGTCTCCACGGTCCAGTCGTTATTGGCACTCTGCAGTAGCAGGTTGCGGACGTTGTTGCTTTGCTCTGAGATGTCTCCTTTTTCGGTGGTAATGGTGAGTGAACCCGGGTTGGATGTGAAGGAATGATTTTCTTTGTTTTCCTTGATCCATTCCCACTGTGAACCGATGTAACTGTTGTTGAACTCATCGCTCACAGCCGAGCGGTCGAAGTTAAGGTAGTAACAGTTCTCTTCCATCGTATGGTAATCAATAAAACGTACAATGGTTGTGCCGGGAATTGTAGAGGCCTGTTCAATCTCCACGCCCGTAGTTTCACTCATTGCTGCCGCTTCTACCACGGGAATGGCCGACTGATCCTTCATCAGGAAGCTGTATGCCTTCACTTCCGGCTTGAACTGAATAAGAGGCTTGCCGTTCACTAAGATTGAGGCGGGTGTTAGATTGGGAATCACCTTGACTGGATAACTGTCGGATGCGGTGGAGCCGTTGTAGGTGGCATAGGCGGAGATGGAAGCAACACCCGGTTGCAATGCCGTGATGGTTCCGTTTTGATCCACTGTAGCCACCGAAGGGTTGTTGCTTTTATATCGGATCTGCAATTGTGCTGGAGAGACAAAGCTGTCGTCCTTCAATGTGGCTGATACATGGATTCCAGTTGTTTCTCCCGGTTGCAGGATCATCTTCTCGACCTCGGCAACTACGGTTTCCACCGTTTCCCTGAATTGTCCTTTCATTTCCGCTTCTACCACCCCCCGGATGTCACTTGAAGAGGCACCCACCTCAAAGACGTGGGTGCCCTGGTCGAAGGTGATGCGTTTACTTCTCTCGTCCCAGTACCACAGATCGGCGCAATCGATGTCGATGGAAACGGTTTGGGTTTGCCCCGCGGGAATGGTTACCCGCTTAAATCCTTTCAGTCGCTTGAGGGGCCGTCCCTTTGCTGTGGCGTCGTGTGTTCTCTGATAGATCTGCACAATCTCGTCGCCATCCATCTTTCCGCTGTTGGTTACATCTGCGGTAATCGTAATGCGGTCATAGGGCGTGATCTCTTTTTTGCTGATGCTGAAATCACTATAGTCGAAAGTGGTGTAGGAGAGGCCATGCCCGAACTCGTAGGAGACCTCCTTGTCGAAATACCAGTAGGTTCTGCCGTTCCTGGTTTCATCTCCCCGCAGCGAATAGTCGCCAAATTCAGGAAGATCATTCACGGAGCGATACCAAGTCACACTGCTCTTACCACCCGGATTAACCTCGCCAAAGAGGATTTTAGCCATGGCTGCTCCCTGTGCTTGGCCATTGTAACCTGTATAAATCAAGCCCGGGATGTACCGGTTTTGCTTGATCTCTTCCACCTCCACCATACCCATGGACTGCAATACCACGATGGTGTTGGGATTGACAGCAGCGACCGACCGGATGAGCTGCATCTGGTTGCCCGGCAAGGAGAGTGAAAAACGGTCGGACTCCTCTCTACCGGTATTTTGGTCTGTACCCACGAAAATGAGTGCCACATCGGCAGAGGCCACTCTTTTTAGCATGTCCGCGTCTACCGACTCGGCTTGTGGCTCACGGAATACAAAGTAGAGATCCTGTGATCCTGCGATCCCCAGCCTGTTTACCTTAAGTGCAATCCTTGTCCCTCTACCAAAGGAATGGGGGCCGCCGCCCTCGATGGTTTTCGATGCAATGACATTTCCTGTAGCAGCACCTACCCTTACTTCGAGGGTACCTCCATTCTGTACCACGTTCAGTTGCAGGATCAATGAATCAAGGTGGGTGATGTCGATATTTTTATAGGCTGTCCAGTCACCATCTTTGATACCTTGCAGTGTGAGATTCCCAAATCGCGTTGCAGAGATGATCCCGGGAGCGGCAGCATCATAAGCCGTGGCAGCATAATCCCTGCTTTCACCGTTGCTGTTGCGTGTGGTGAAATTGCGCAACACAAAAAAATCTGTTTTACGGCTGGTATTGCCTCCTTCTGCATGAAACAGTTCGATGGGGAGATGGTGTTGTTCGATGTAGTTGCGCAATCCCTGAAGATGAGAGATGCTATAGTGTTCCTCTATCGGGCCGGAGTAATCACCTAGTTCCATCCGGTTGGCTTGTGGCCCCAATACCGCTATGGTTCGTATTTTCTCCGTAGATAGGGGTAACGCTTTGATGCCAGTGGTTGCCACCGGTTCATTTTTCAGCAGGACAGGACTCTTTGTCGCAATCTCCAGCGCAAGTTCATTGTGAGCAGGATCGTTGATGATATCAGGTCTGAGCCTGGAGTAAGGAACCACTGTGGGAGGATCAAACTCGCCCAGCCGCATACGGATGGTCATCATGTTGATCAATGCCTTGTCGATATTCGCCATGGTAATCAATCCCCTGTTCAATGCCTCGAGGGCGTTGCTCTGATATTCCCCACCGCAGTCGGAGTCCACACCTGCCTTCAGACCGGCAGCTGTAGCCTCCACGCCATCTTTCAAAAAGTGATGCCCTTGAAATATATCGGAAATAGCACCACAGTCGCCGGTCACATAGCCCTTCATCCCATAGGTTTTCCTTGCAATGGAGTCGACCAGGAAAGTACTGGCTGATACCGGTACTCCGTTCACGGCATTATAGGCCGTCATGATGGAAGGGAGGTTTTCTTTTTCAATCAGTGCCTTGTAGGGGGCGAGGTAGTACTCGCGCATATCCCGTTCGTCGAGTTCCGAGTTTCCGTTGTGGCGGTTGTATTCGCTGTTGTTGGCGATGTAATGCTTGCCGGTAGGTACTGTTTTCAGGTATCTGGGATCATCACCCATCATCCCTTTCACAAAACCGTTAGCCAGTTCGGAGACTAGGAAGGGATCTTCGCTGTAGCTCTCTGCTGTTCGTCCCCAACGGGGATCTCTTGCCGGTTCGATGACCGGTGACCAGTAGGTAAGTGTGAAGATGCGTTCGTTGTTGAATCCTCGTGCTTCATCCGCAATTACGGATGCCTCCTTCCGAATCAGCTCCGGGTCCCAAGTGCTGCCCACGGCGATGCTGTTGGGAAAGGAGGTGGCTGTCATTCCAGCGTTGTCGTTTCTGCCAACTACACCGTGCAATGCTTCTCCCCATACGTCATACTTGTTGATTCCCAGCCGGGGTACCGGTGACATGGTATTCCCCAGCAACGTTTGTTTTTCCTCGGGTGTCAGGCGCGAGACAAGATCGGTTGCCCGCTCTTCAAAGGAGTAAGCGGTGTTCAGGTAGATGGGAAGCATGTTTTTTCCCTTGTTGGAAGGTTGGGCAATGAGGCCATTGAAAGAAAAAACAAGCAGAAGTATGCAAAAAGTGAATAATCTTATGATTGTGTTGTCTATAGTGTCCTGTTTCATTTTTATTTCTTATTTAGGATGGTTGTGACCGGTTGACAAATATATTATTGTTTTCTTTCGATGCGATACTTTTGTCCCGCACGGGTCTGGAGATCATATTCAAAAACTTCACGTAGAGCATCTCTCTCAGTCATTACTGCTTCATCGCTGATCAGCGGTGTTTTCACTGTCGCTTTCTGAAAGAGTGGATTGGGGTTCTCATCGGATGCCGGGGTCAATCCTTTTCCTTCCAGCGGCACGTAGGAACGGATGCGCAGGTTCCCTCCCAAATGCGAGGTGAAGATGGCTTTTTGTAATTGTCCCTCTCTCCATTCCATCGCCACCTCAAATCCTCCGCGGGCTACAATGCCCGAAACCGACCCACTCTTCCAGTTCTCCGGCAACGCTGGCAATAGGTGTACGGCCTTGTCGTGGCTCTGCAGCAACATCTCCGCCACACCCGCAGTCAGCCCGAAGTTGCCGTCGATCTGGAAGGGGGGATGGGCCGTGAAGAGATTGGGGTAGGTTCTCCCGTTCCTATTTCCATCGCGTCCGGCAAGTGTCAGCATGTGCTGGATGATCTTGTAGGCATGATCTCCGTCTAGAAGACGCGCCCAGAGGTTTACCTTCCAGCCGATGGACCAGCCAGTGGCCTGGTCGCCGCGATAGCGCAGCGACTGTTTGGCAGCTTCAAACAGTTGGGGAGTGGAGTAGGGTGATATTTGGTTTCCCGGGTAAAGACCATAGAGGTGCGACACATGGCGGTGCTCGTTTTTGGGATCATCCAGATCTTCCAGCCACTCCTGCAACTGCGCATGTTTGCCGATCTGCATGGGAGGCAGTCTGTCGGACATCCGACGCAGCTGCTCACTGTATCCGGGATCCTTTCCCAGCAGATCGGCCACTACAGCCGTATTGTGGAATAGATCGAACAGCAACTGGTTGTCCATGGTGGTACCGGCAGTCACAGGTCCCTGTTCCGGTGAAACTGAGGGTGACACCACCATCCAACCATTTTCGGGATGGGGTATCAGTGTGGAGAGGAAAAAGTCAGCTGCTCCCTTCATAACCGGGTAGTATTGTTCCAGGAAGGTTTTGTCACCGGTGAAGAGGTAGTGTTCCCAAAGGTGCTGACAGAGCCAAGCTCCCCCCGTAGGCCACATACCGGCAGCGGCGTAATCTACCGGGCCGGTGATTCTCCAGATGTCGGTGTTGTGGTGTACCACCCACCCGTCGGCGTTGTACATGGTGCGTGCGGTTTGTTGTCCCGTACGACTCAGCTCTTCCATCATCCGGAAGAAAGGCTGATGGGTTTCCGTGAGATTGGTCACCTCAGCGGGCCAGTAGTTCATCTCGGCATTGATGTTGAGCGTGTACTTGCTATCCCATGCCGGGTTGGTGCTGTTGTTCCATATACCTTGCAGATTGGCCGGCTGTCCCCCCGGTTGTGAGGAGCAGATTAAGAGGTAACGTCCGAACTGGGTTAACAGTGTTACCAGGGCCGGATCCTGACTGTGGGCAAATGATGCGATTCGCTGTGTGGTGGTCAGCTGTTGGGCGTCTGCCGCTTGTCCAAGATTGAGATTGAACCGTTGAAACTGTCGGACATAGATATCCCTATGGCTTTTGATCGCTTTGTTATAGGGCTTTCTGAGAACGGCATTCAGCAAACCAGTGGCTATAGTCGTCGGATTCCTGTCCAGGGTTTGATAATCGCGGAAGCTGGTTCCTATCGACAGGTAGAGTATGGCTTCCGTAGCATGGGTGACACGAATCCTCTCCTCATTCACTTCCACCGATCCGCCTTTCTGTCTGACCGTGGTTTGGATCTCATAGTCAATTTTTCCGAGGATGCCTTCATGGTCACCTCCCCGTCCTTTCAATACCAATCTGTCATCTTGTTTTGAGACGGTGTGTTTTGACGGATTCCGAAAAGTGGCTTCAAATGAGATACTTCTTTTTTTATCGGCTGTCAAGCGCAAGATGATCACGTCATCGGCGAAAGAGGTGAAGAGTTCACGGGTATAGGTGATACCCTCTACGGTATAGCGTGTGGTGGCAACAGCTCTTTCCAAATCCAGCTCACGGTAATAATGGTTGTAATTGTTGTGGCCTTCAAAATGAAGTATCAGGCTACCGGCAGTCTGGTAAGGCATACCATGGGGTCCCCCGAAGAAGGTTTCGTTGATTCGTTTGTCGGCTTCTCCATACTCTTTCCCGAAGATCAAATCATGCACTTCACCCAGTGCTCCGGCCGCTTTCGGGTTGTCGTTCCGATGCGGTGATCCCCCCCAGATGGTCTCTTCGTTGAGTTGAATTTCCTCTTCGGATGGGTTGCCATAGACCATTGCCCCAAGCCTGCTATTGCCTAAGGGGAGTGCTTCCTCCCATATTTTCGCTGGTGTGTCGTACCATAGCTTCAGATCCTGTGCAGGCAGATGAAAAGCAAAAAGGATCGTCAATGAGGTGATGATAAGTTGTATTTTGTTCATTGTTTACGTTTTATTTGATGATCGCTACAAAGCCGCCGCGGGGCAGGCATTCCACTTCAATGGTATCGGAAAAATCAGTCAGTGAAGATTCCTCTGTGATGGTAAAATTTCTATCATCTGTTCCATCACTGAAAATGGTGATGGTCTTGTGGATCCCAGCGAGTGCGGCCGGAGAGAACGTCAGGGTAAGAGGTTCTTTTGTACCGTTGATACCAGCTACATACCAGCTATCCCCTTTGCATCTGGCTAGTACCACCGACTCACCCGGGTAGCCGGCAAGCAGTTTTGTTTCATCCCATGTTGTGGGTAACCCGGATAGAAATGTCCGGATCGGTGCCGGTAGAGAGCGGTAGGATTCGGGGCGGTCGGGCATGTGTTGCAGTGCCGACTCAAAAAGGATGGTCAGTGCCAGCTCATGGCCGTGGGAGGTGATATGGTGATGTTGTGAGTCGTTGAAGGTACCGGGTGTGTAATCCATCGGTCCCACAACGTTTCTGGTGAAGGGAAGTGTGGTGTTGTGTCTGGCGGCTTTGCCGGTTAACAAGGGTCGGTTGTTGTACCATTCCGCACCATAAACTGCTTCCATGGTCATCATATGGGGGTAGGTACGCTGCCATCCACGGGGCAATGTCGCACCATGGAAATTGATGAGTAGCTGAGAGTCGATTGCATCTTCCAGAAGATCGATGTAATAATTCATCTCCTTGTGACCGTCACCATTGAAGAAATCCACCTTGATGCCGGAGACACCCATCTCTTTTAGTTTGCTGTATTCGTTGACCCGACTCTCTTTCTCGTTCAGCACAAATAGGGGTCCGGGTGCACCCTCGCCGTTCCAGCTGGTGGATGAGTTGTACCACAACAGGGTCTGAATGCCTTTTCCCGCAGCATACTGGACTGCATCGTTAACATTTCCGCCATTGGCCATCTCATTCCATTTCCAGTCGATCAGGTTGTAGGGCCATCTCATCTCCGCTGCTAGGTCGATATACTTCTTTACGATCTGATAGTCATTAGAACCGTTGTTGTGTGCCCAGTAAATCCAGGCAGCAGGACCCGGCCTGATCCAGTCGCAGTCGTTTACCTTTGAAGGTTCTGATACGTCGGTGACCAGTGTGGACTCTACTACATCAGCCAGGTTCCCGATAATCATCAATCGCCAGGGTGACTCCCAGTCACCACTCACGGGTAGTTCTTTATCGGCCAGCTCCAGCCAATAAGCACTGCTATCGGCTTCATTGTTCAGATGTGAGCCACACTGATCCCTGCCTATATTGGCTTCAGTGATCAATACAAAGATAGAGTCGGCCGGCTCCAGCAGCAATGGATAGGCCCAGCGGTAATTGATCCGATTGGAGCGAAGATCCGGCTCGGGTATCCCGCTGCACGTAAGGTCATAGAAACCTTCGTAGTCGATTTTCAATGGCTGAATCCATCGTTTTACACCTTCCGCAATGGGATAGATGGTAGCTTCTTTCGTAATAACCTCCCCTTCACTTTTGCTGGTAAAACGATAACGGAAAGCCACGCCGTCATTGTAGGTACGTACCTCGAGATGCAATTTTTCACCTGCGGGGTTTTCAAAAGTGTACACCTGTTCCATGGCCTGATTACGGCATAGGCGTTTCTTGCCGCTGATCATGGTGTATTCTTCACTGATCGTTACGGGCGTGGAAACTGCGATCAGCCTCAGGCTGTCACTCAGGTTCTGCCTGTTGCTGCGGACTCCTGTCAGCAGATTTTCAAAAAGGGTATGGCTGTTGCTGGCTTCCTGGAAAGTGATGGTCAGGGAAGGCCAACCAAAAGAGTCTCCCTTTGTGCAGTATAACACAGCTTCAATATTCCCATTTGGTGAGGTGAGCCGATTCTGGCCGGTAACAAGGGGTGTGGTCATGGCAAGCAGCAGTGCCGGAAATAAGATTCGTCGCATGATATTACTTTATCAATCAATTTTTATGTTTTTTTCCCTGCCGTGATAGGTAATTGTGACCGTTGTTTCATTCACATTGGCGTCGTTTTCACAGGCAGGCTTTACCAATCGCAGACGAAAGGTCTGGCTTTGTTTCATTCCCGGAAATGTTCCTTCTCTATTTGCGATGGTTAAGGTCGATTCCGAATCATCCCAGCTCAACCCGATGGTGCTGAAGAGACCTTCTTCATAGTGGTAATTATCCCCCTCGTCTTCATAGAGGGTGTAAGAGGCATCACCTCCCGGATAAATACAAATTTCCATGGGTTCGTCTGTCTGTTCGGATGTGTATTGTCGGGTGGGTCCCAACGGAATGATGGATCCTGCCCTGACAAAAAGGGGTATGGCGGTGAGATCGACGGGCACTTCGATGAATCTCCCTCCCTCATGTAGCTTGCCGCTCTGGAAGTCTATCCACCCCTTCTCCTGCTTGGGGAGATAGAGCGACCACTTTTTTACATCCGGTTCGGTAACAGGACATATAAGGAGAGAGGGACCGAACATGAATTGATGCTTTTGTTCCAATGCTGCAGGATCATCGGCAAAGTCCATCACCAGCGGACGCATCAGGGTGGAACCCTTCATGCTGACACGCGATGCTTCCGAGTAGATGTAGGGGAGCAGCCGGTAGCGCAGATCGAGGGTCTGTGACACCACCTTTTCCACCTCTTCACCATAACGCCAGGGTTCGGTGTTACTCATGTATCCATGTACCCTTAACAGCGGGAAGAAGACGGCAGTCTGGAACCAACGGATAAACATTTCGTGATAGGCGGTGTTGGAGTACTGGTCCGCGAGCCGGAAGAAGCCGCCCGCATCGTAGGTCCACCAGGGCAGTCCTGTACTCATCTGTCCCAGCCCTGCGGTGATCTGTCGGCGCAGGGTCTCCCAGTCGTGTCCCACATCGCCCGACCAGGTGGCGGTTCCATACCGCTGCATGCCGGAAAAGGCACTGCGTGTAAGAATGAAGGCACGCCGGCCGAGGTCATCCCTGCGCAGGCCCTCATAGACCGTCCTGTTCACATAGAGCGGGTAAACATTGCGCAGCAGTTCACCGGGCAGTGTGCCGTTGAGAATCTTTCGGTTCCTGAGATCATCGTTCTCCGGCTCAGTGGCATCCAGCCACCAGGCATCGATACCGTAGGGTAGCATCTTTCCGGAGAAGTGATTCCAGTAGGCTGTTGCCGCATCAGGGTTGAAAAAGTCAATCCAATCGCTGCCTGGGATATAATAGCCATTTGCTTCCATCTCTTTGCCGACAGCTGACTGTTTGTCAATTTTCGACCAGACAGAAATCATCATGCGCATGTTCATCTCGTGAAGCTGTCGCACCATCTCCGCCGGATCGGGATAGCGTTCCTCATCAAACCGCATGGCATTCCATCCGTGCCTACCCCAGTATTGCCAGTCTTGTACAATCACATCGATGGGGAGACCCTTCTGCCGGAAGGTGCGGGCATTCTCCAGCAGTTCCTCCTGCGTTTGGTAACGTTCCCGGCAATGAATATATCCAAATGCCCAGATCGGCAACATGGGTGCCGGTCCGGTCAGCTCCCGGTAGCTGGCAATCACCTCATCACCGTTGCCGGCAAAAATGGTATAATCGAGTGCCTCTGCCACCGGGGAGGAGAGGACAGTTTCATCGGTGACCTTTCTCCAGTAGAGCTCGGGACGGTCCTGCTCTTCTCCCTCCATGGTTATTTGATGGCTTCCTGCCGACAACGTAGCGATAAGTGAGGTGGTAGGAGGCAGCCAGATGTTGTTCACATCGATCAGTGTGTCGCCGTCGATCACCAGGTGATGCTTCCGAGCCATTGTCTGCCCTACGTCGAGTAGCAGGGCGTAACTACCATCAGCAGGAAGTGTCAGTGTACCGGTAAAGCGCTTCATACACCTGGTTTCCCGTCGGTTACCGCTGGTGCCGGTTGCATCCACTGTAACACTCTCTACCTGGTTCTCATCCCGATGCAATGGCAGTACATTCTCAGCTGGATTGAAGTCAGTGAGCCCGTAGTTGTTCCACAACAGGCCATACCCACGACTAGAAAGGATGAAAGGAATGGCTATCTGGCTGTTTACTTGGGTGAGTCGACGGGATAATCCCCTGATGTTGAGGTGCCCGTCCTGAAACTGTCCCGTCCCAAACAGGTATTCTCCTGGAGGAGAATCAAACCGCTGCATCACTTTGTTGACTGCGAGATTATCGATGCTGTCTATCTCCAGGATACGTCCTTCTGCTTTTTCGCTCAACAACAGATTTCCTTGCTGATCGGTGAAACAGAGGATTCTCTTTTCCTTGTTGAAAACGGCAACGATACTCTCCATCTTCAGGGTGATTGTTTCGGCATCGTGCATAACCTGATAGGCAGGTATTTTTACCTTTTCACAGTAGATCAGCTCGTCCGGGTAGAGATGCAATTCTTTTTTTCTGAAAGAAACACGGATGGTGCGCTCATTCAAAGGTATGAGATGGAGTACGCCGCCATCGGTCTCTATCCTCACTCCTTTTCCGGTATCCTGAAATTGAGACCAGGGAGAGGAGGTGAATGAAAAGAGGATCAAACAGCAGAAAAAGAGTAAAACAGTTTTACAGCGTGACATACTATTAAAAGCGGCTTTGTGCAAACTATACAGAGTTTATTTTTTCAGGATAGTGAGCATCTGATCGGCATAACGTTCTCCCAGCATTCTGTAACCTTCGGCTGAAAAGTGCAGGTTGTCCGGTCCGTCTTTGCAGCCTGCTGAAGAGATGACATGGCTGTTGGGGATTACCTGTGGCAAGGTCTGGATGATCTCGTTCATGGACGCGCAGACACCTCCCTGATCGGCATGCACCACCTCCCCTGCAAGCAGTGGTACGGAGTTGGGAGCCAGTCCCACATCCCTGAGGAGCGTGTCATATACTTTTTTTACCTTCAGTGGCCATTCTTTGTCACCGGTATTGGATTCACCCTGATGTAGCAGAATCCCCTTGATGATGCCACCCTGCTGCCGTGCAAGACGGGCCATCTCCACCAGGCGCTGATAAGGATTGCCATCATACTCCGCGACCATGTTCTTCAGCCAGTCGGGAGAGGTGGTCACATATTCCTGGTAGTGTTCCTTGTCGAAGAGCTCAATCTTACATCCACCCACTGCCACATTGATGACACCCACCGAGATGTGGGCGGGCAGTTCAGCGGTCATCTTTCGCCCGAAATAGTCGACCGGTCCGAGGCCTGTATGACAGCGCACAAGCGGCGGGATGGCTTTATACCACATACCTTTTACCCTTCCCAGATTTTCACAGTCAATGGTCTGCATCATCTGGAAACGATTGTCGATGTTGGTGGTATCTTCCGGTTTGAACCGTACGTGACCTTCCATATTCGATTGTCCCAGACAGAGATAGACATGCATCTCTTCCTTTTCTGTTTCAAACTGAATCTGGTATGTTTTGACCACGCCGTTGTAGTTGAATTCCACCTTGGCACTACCTGTGAGAGCGTTGGCTTGTGTAATGTTTACTTTCACCTTCTTGTGATTGGAGGAGGCAGTCACTGTGGGCAGCGTGGTTGTCCCGTAAGGCAGTGTATAGGTGGCCTCATACAGATTATAGCCAACAATGCCATTGGCATTGGTCGATCTGACAGGATATTCCGGTAGCTCTATCTCCTTCCCATTGACGGCAATGGAAACTGAGGGAATCACCGGAGGAGCAATTTTCTTCTTTTTTGAACTGAAGCCAAGCCCTGTTAAATCAAAAAGTTCGGTTGATTCCGGCCCTTCTGCTACCAGGAAGATAGCATGCTTCCTATCGAGGTGATCCACATAGCGGGCTACATCGATGGTGAACTGTGTCATTTTTTCTGCAGAATTTGCCGGAACAACAATTTCCCCAATTTTGGTTCCTTTCCAGGTTTCATTTTCCCAGGGACCATCCAACCACACACTGACCTTGAACGATTCCAATGTTTTGGGTGTCAGGAAGAGGTTGAAGGCAGTTTTGTTCCCTTTTTTTGTTCCCTTAAAAGATTTCAATCCTTTGGTATCCTTTTTGATTCCACCAAAACCAAAGTATTTGTATCCGATGACATGACCATTTTTGACGTTGCCAATGGGCATGTGGTTGTTCCAGATATCCCAAGCGTCATGCTGGATGGTGACATCGGAAAGATAGCAGGCATACCCTGCAGAGTAATACTGATAAGGGTCAAGGCCGTAGATATGAAAACCTTCCGAAGTAACCTCCGCACCCTTGTATTCTCTTCCGTTGCTGTCCTTGGCGTGCCATATCTGGTCTTCGGTGTAGGGATCGTAAGCCCTGATGGTGACCATACCACCTTCCGAAACCGGCTTCTCATCCCATTCCACCTTCAGGGGAGCCACCATGGGCTGGCGCGCAAAGCCAAAGCCTCTAGGCGGTCTGTGGTAGAAGACGTACCACTGGTCGTTAATCAGCTCGATGCTGCCATGCGTATTGTGACCGGCATAGGAGGTCTCGATGGCCGATCCATCTTTGTTGAGTACAGGAGCCCGTGAATCGACCAGTACTCCACCGCTTCTCCAGGGACCCAGGGGGGAATCGCCCACGGCATAGCGCAGGGTAGAGTTGGAGCTGCCCACCCCATACTCGGGGCCCGAATAGCCGCTGAAAACGGTGACATACTTGTTCCCTACCTTGCGGATGGAGGATGCTTCAAAAAAGTTGAATGTTTTCAAATCCTGATCTGGATAGATCTGCGGGTAACGGGTACCTTCCGGATCGCGGATCATGCCATAACGAGCACTGGCGGGAAGAAAGTAGCTGATCACTTCTGTGCCGGGCCTGAGGGAATACATGGTCTGCTGATCCAGCTGAGCGGCCAGTGACCGCTGGAACCCCCAGTATCCGTAAGCCCTAAAGCCAATCTCGTAATCGGGATCGGCTGGATCAGTAACATATTCAATATAAACAGCGGGATCAAAGCCCAGGATACTTCCAGAAATTGTGCTTTTACCATCTTCGGTCAGGTTGATGGGGGTGAAAGGACCATCGGGACGGCTGCCTTTGGCAACCATTGCCTCTCGGCGTGGACCGCGGCTGTGCGGATAGAGATAGTACTCTTTTGTGCCATCCTTTTTTTTCACTTCTACCAGATCAGGCGCATACATTACATCCCATTGACCATCAATCTGGTAGGTAAAGATTGGGCCTTCATCTCTCCACTGGCTGAGATCCTCTACGGGTGCCGACCACATTCTGATATCCGGTCCGCAATAACTGGTGAACCGCAGGTCGTGTGAGCCGATGATGTAGGCCCGGTATTTACCTGGATTATCGGGATCCTCGAACACACGGGGCTCCCCATCGGGCAAATGCTCCCACAGAGGCAGATAGGGGTTCCCGGCTGCTTTATGGATAAATTTCGATTGTTGTGCCATTAACTCCGGAATGGAGAAGATACAGATGACCAAACAGATTCCCATGAGAATTTGTTTGTGTAACAAAGCGTTCAGATTTTTCATAAACAGAATCATAAAAGCGTTTAGATATTGTATTGACTATTTTCGTTATTTTTCCAAGGAGAGGTTTGCTTCGGGGGAGATGATCCTATATGTGCCGCTCAGGTGCATCCATGCAAACATTCGCAATAAACCGTCGTAGTAAGCATCGAAGTAGCCATCCTCATAAGGTTCATGGCGGCTGTTCCAAAAATGTTCCACAAACTCCCGGCTCTTTTCGTGTGAACAAACCAATGATATGGCCGCCGAGCTGGCCACCAGACCGAGCGAGTGACGCAGTTTCTTATAGCCACCGGCACCCAGGATTTCAGACACTTCACTCCCATCCACATTGTACTGATCCACGAAGGTCTCCAGACCTTTTGCGTACAGGAAATTCTGAATCGTATGTCCATATTGCTGCTGCCACTCCCTGTCTTCGCAAGCCCAGGAATAATCGAGGGCGATATTCATAGGGACACGCCATGAGTCGAACCTGAATGCATCACCGATGATGCGTCCACTGTTGAGTAGCGATCCGTCGTAGTGACTATAGTCGGGGTTTAACCCTGTTTCGGGATGAATGACTTTTTTCAGGTAATCACGGCTTATTTGGGCACACTCCCTCCAGTAATCGGATCTTCCATCTTCGGCCCATTGAGCCCACACTTCGTAGAAGGCTGGAACATGATAGGAGGGATCTGTAAAACTGGCTGCAAATCCTACGGGTACAAAAGTGATCAACTGCTTTTCGGGATGTATCAGCGGCGTTACGCCGTTATCTCCGGTTTTGTCCATGGAGTTGTTGAGAATGAACTGTGCTTCGGAAAGATAATCGATGCCGGTTTCATTTCCCCAGAGGTTGGAAGCAAAGATCAGGGACGTGACAAAATATAACTCTCCATCGGAAGCAGGACCTTCTGAATTGGGTGTACCGTCTGTACGGCAGCTCCAACGAAAGTATGCTTTCATCGGTCCTTCCTGATGTTGCATGTAATGCTTCGACCAGCGCCAAAGACGATCGAATATCTCTTTTTTATCGAACTGCACGGCAATCATCATACCATAAGACATACCTTCCGAGCGTACATCATTATTTTTGATGTCGGAAATGTAGGCCATGGAATCTCCTGCTTCAAAATATATTTTCTGTGGACCTTCGAACAAGTCGGAGAATGCTTCTTTCATTTTGGCATCTATCTCACGTTGTTTGTAGCCCATTTCAACAAGCAGATTGCGGTACTCTCCCGTTTCAAAGGCCCCTTTCTCCCAGGGTTTCAGAGCTGCGGATGTGCAATGGGTCAATAGCAAGCAACCTATTAAAATGAGCAGTTGAAAAAATTTGATGTTCATAATGTGATATGGTTTCTTGTTGTGCCTCCAATGTGGATCGGCATCATCGTTCTTTATGCTGGTGCTTATTTATTCGTAATTTGCTCTTCGATCCGGTAGTAATCGAAATTGGCATAACCTCCCGTTTCTTTGGTAGCACAGTAGGTCAGTCCAAAGCGATATCCCATGAAATGGGGTAGGGTATAGGCCATCTGTAGTGTGTTACCGATGGGCTCCCAGTTCAACCCATCGAGGCTGTAGAAAAAGGTGGCTTTGTCTGTTCGTCCAGTGAAGTCACATTCTATCTTCAGGTGAACGCCATTCTGGATGAGAGGAAGGGATGCGATCTCCAGAGGCTCTTCGTCTTCGCCATTGATCATCACGATGTTCTGTTGGTTGTTCTCTTTCTTTACGCCTACGAAGGCATATTTTTTCTGCAGGGCAATCATGCCTGCATAGTCACCATCCTTCATGCCGTTGACCTCCACGAATGTAGATGCCGCAGAAACAGGACCGAAGGTGCGCTGAGTCAATGTGTTTCTTACCTGCAGGAGGAATTTATCTATTCTTCCGCTTGTCAGCCGGAGATATCCCGGTGAATCGGATAGCGACCAGTAACGATTGTCAGGGTTGTGATTCCACTGCCAGCATAGGGGCAGCGGATCATCGTCGGGCATACGGTTGAACTCGTCAGATGCTACGATTCCCCATACTCCTATTTGCTCCGCTGTGGTGATATCCAGTGTGTCGGGAACAGTTCCATTTACACCCAGCACCGGCCAGTCGTTCTCCCACTTCATCGGCATCAGATAGGGAATCCGTCCCACAGCTCCGTAATCGCGAAACATATAGGCATACCACTCACCCTGGGGTGTATCAATGATGCTGCCCTGTGCAATGCCGCGATCTCTTAGCACCACTTTACCCTCATAGGGTCCGGTAATCTCTTTCGCACGATGCACGATCACTGTCCGCATGTCGTTGGGGGGCCAGGTGATGTTAAAAAGGTAATAATACCCATTGTGTTTTACCATCTGTGATCCCTCTGCAGGAAGGCCGACTCTTTCTGATGCTACGAGGCTGGCTTTGGGTATGATCACTTTGTTGATCCCATTTTCTTTTAAACCGGAGACCTCAGTTGTAAGCTCTGCAATACGAATATCACCTGCACCGTAGATCATATAAACCTTGCCATCTTCATCGAAGAAAAGTGTATGGTCATGCAATACAGGTTCAAAGCTCTTCTCCTTCCACTCCCCTTTTTCGATATGGTCTGTGGTATATACATGTGTTTTACCCGAGGTGGCAGAAAAGGTAGAGACGTAGAATAATCCGTTGTGAAAGCGAATGCTACTGGCCCATGAGCCAGCGCCATAGGCATTATTGCCATTCTCAAGCCGCAATTTTTCGTTGTCGGCAAGTGTGTCATAGGCATAGCTGACCAGTTTCCAGTTTACCAGGTCTTTTGATTTCATGATAGGGAGTCCGGGACTCATGTGCATGGTGGTACTGCTCATGTAATAGGTGTCTCCCACGCGCACCATGGCTACGTCGGGTACGTCAGCCCAGATAATCGGATTGGTAGCTTTCGTTCCATCACCCTCTATTGTTCCGCTGAATAGTGCGAAAACGGTGAAGAACAATAGCAATAATTGAAAAAGTTGTTTCATATGCTTATATTGTTAGATTGGATTGTCATAAGATATACATTTTTGATGACAATCGGTTTATTTCCTGATGACCAGAAACCGATGATGTAGATGTGGGAGGGGTTTAGTTTGACCTGTTGATTTCCCACCTGTTTGTACATGTTGTGCAGGTCGACCGTCACACGGCGTCCGTTGCCAAAATCGTATAGCGCTGGTTGTGACCAGTAATTATTTTCATCGAAGATGCGGAAGGAGACACCCGAATCGTTGTCGTTATCTAGCTCCGCTACCAGGTATTGGTAGCCGGAGAGATCCACTCCCTTGTTGTACCACCATCCACCGAAGCCCCATTGACCGGTAATCAATGTTTTTGTCTCGTTGTCGAACGATCCCTCTCCAAAAATGGAGGGGTTGAACATGGTCGATGTAAGAGGAAAGGTGCTGGCCCGTATGGTGACCACCGCTTCCCGTGTTACACCGTCAGTTGAGGTGTAGGAGGCAGTAACAGTTGCTGTTCCGTCTTTCAGTGCATGCACAATACCCTTGTCGGTAATCAGCAGGATCGACTCATTGGAAACATGGAAGCGGGTATCGGCCGTTACATAGCGGGTAGAACCGTCGGAAAATGTGGCCAACGTAATCAAATAACGTTCTCCCCCAGTCAGAATTTCCAGTGAATGGTCTACGCCCATGATCTCCAGTTTTTCCAGTGCTGCAGATGTTCCTGTACTTCCTGACATATATTCTTTAAACCAGTGATAGATGGGCCATGGACATGCCTCCGGGTCGTTGAGAAAAGTATATTGTCCCGGTTTGCCTGGAGTGTTGCTGAAAGCGGCCAGCCTATGGCATTCGGTGAAAAGGAGCCAACTTACATTTCCCGTCATGTCGACAATGTATTTGAAATTGGCACCGAATCCGGGACCACCTACTGTGCCGGTAAAGCTTTTACCCCAGGAGGCTTCGTGTTTTTTTGGAGCCCAGTCCATTTCGGTTACCATCACCGGTGCAAAATCGGCTACCGGCTTTATTTGTGCATTCCAGCCCTGCTGGAAACTCTCATACCCACCACCCATCGTACCGCCCAGCTCCGGACTTGCTTCTTCGGTATCACTTCCGTACCAGCCAGGATATGCGTGCACGGCATAACCAATGTTGGTTCCTTCCACCGGATTGTTGGCAAAGCCGCTGAAGGAGGACTGATAGGCCAGTCCCGGTACCCAGATGATGTTGTTGGCATGGGCTCTTATTTTATCTACGATGCGCTGACAGAATGATTTCATCTGGTCGAAGTGTCCCTGCCCGTTGCTGGCATAAGATCCTTCGGGACCCAGTATGTTGATCGGCTCGTTGGCCAATTCGAACATGATGCCGGGATTGTTTTTGATTTTTGGATGTGCCGAGACCGTGCTCCATACCTCTTCCAGGAACAGGTTGTAGTCATCTCCCACAGCAATTTTTTCGGGGGCTACACCGGGTGGACGAAACACCACATACAACCCTTTATCATTGGCATATTCTGCCATTGGGATGAACACCTCATCCAGATATTTTTTAAAGCGTGAGATTGAAAAACGTTCATGTCCTTCATACCGGACAGATGGTTTGGAAGGGTCGTCACTCCAGTAGGGATCCATGTGCATCCGGACAAAGTTCATTTTCCATCCGGCAGAAAGAATGCCATCAATCATCATCTTGTTGTAACGGAGACATCCTGCCACATCGTGGTTTCCCCATGCATTCTGATTGAAAAAAGGACTGTAGGTTTGTGCGAATCCATGCAAGTTGATTACCTGTCCCTCGTTGTTCTTTAGGTATCTTCCAGCAATATAAAGCTGAGGCAATCCGGTCTCCGGTTTTGGAACCACAGGGGGAATAACCGGCTTCTCTTCCTTTTTGTTCTCTTCTTCTATGGGCAACGGGGTGTCGGCACAGGAGGAGAGGAGCAGACCGGATAGCATGAAAAGCATAAACAGGTAATGCATAGGTGAATGGATTTAAAAAAAGAGGACAAGGCATTTGAACTCCTTGCCCTCTTACTGAATGAAAAGAAATCGTTATTTGCCAGCTAGCCCGTCGGCAAATCCCGCGTATGTATGCTTGCGGCTTAGACCGCCTTCGGTCCAGAGACCAACAGGCTGACCACCTCGCCATGAGGAATCTTTGGGACTGTCTGTGGGACACCACTGAGCAATACCGTAGCGTTGGTTGACCGGGATTATCTCAAAATATTTTTTGATGATGAATTTGTAGTACTCAGCCATGGCCTTATGTTGTGCATCGGTCATCTCTTCTGTCAGCACTGTATTTCCATCTGCATCGACAAATCCCATATCCAGTTCGGTGATTCTGACCAGTTTGCCTGTCTGAGCCATCAGTTCATACATTTTTACGATGTGCTCTTCCTTGCTAGCCTGCACGTCAGGGTTCATATGGTAGGAAACGTGCATTTGTGTTCCAATACCATCGATGACCGTTTCACCATCGGCTTCCCACTTTTCAATCCATTGGATCAGGCTCTTCAACTTCTGGTTGTCATCCCAGTCAGACTCCAGGTTATAGTCGTTGATGAACAGCTTCATATTTGCCGGTCCGTGTGTGCGTGCCAGCTTCACTGCTGTGCGTACATAGTTGTCACCCAGATAATCCTGCCAGTAAAAATTGTTCTTGGCGTCGTTTTCCGACACGTTCTTTACTGACTGGAGGTCGTAGAGGCCGTCGCCGTTACCATCGGCACCGGAGAGAGGTTCGTTTACCACATCCCAAGCAAGCACATAGCCTTCTGTGGCGGTCATCATGCCTTCAATCCATCTGTCCATGGCCCAGGTGAGGGTATCGGCTTTCTCTTCCGGCGTGAGCGGAATTTTGTTGCCTGATTCTTCGATTTCCCACACAATGTCATCGAAATAATAGGTGTTGGCTTCCTTGAATTCAGAGAGGTTGAAAGCGATGGTACTCATCCCTTCCTGTGTCCCCTGAATAGATCCGGCGTTTTTGTATTCTACCCATTCTGTTGTAAAGTTGGGGCTTCCCACCATGGCCCAATGCAGGTATTCACCCGGTTGTTTATGAGCCTGTGATGTCGCCGAGGCGGGCTTTTCTGCACGGATCTTCATGCTGAAGCGATAATTGTCTCCGGCTTTGAGTATCCGGGGTATTCTCACGAAAAACTGTGTGTCCCAGCTATTTGCGGGGTCGTCGCCTGACTTCACTACTATGGCTTTTCCCACTCCGTCTGCCCCTGTTCCTGCTGCTCCAATTGTGGCCGGTTTGGGGCCATTAGTCTTCTCTGTTGCAATTAAGCTCGAGAGATCACTTCCTTCTACGTCGCTGTTGCTTACGAAATTTGTCCACCAGGTAGCAGGACCACCTGCGACCGATATCACTTTAAATGAATATGCATGCCAGCCCGGTTTGTTCCAGCCTGTTAAAATTTCCTCGTCAAATGATCCGTTTTCAATCAGATTTTCTTCTGATCCGGCTGCCGTCAGTACCATATCATCGAAGAAGAGCTCTCCTTCAAAGGTGCCGAAGCAGAACTGAAGGGTTGTTGCGTTCATTGAAGGAGTAAAGGTGACAGAAGTCTCGCCCCAGTTTTCACCGAAAGCAATATCGGGTCCATAATTGGTTGTAGCACCATTGGTTCTCCAGAAAGCTACTGTAAAGGGCTTGGATGCCTTTGCTCGCATTTTGATGGTATACTCCACTCCCTGGGTTAAGGGAGTAGGCAACACATAATTCAACTGCCAGTCCCAGATGTTGGCATTGGCATTGGGTGTGGTGACTTGTAAGGCATTATTTGCATCGTCGGGATCAATCTCAATTTCCTTGTCAGCAATGATGCCATTCAGGTATTTGTTGTTCTGTTGAGCATGCCATACAAGAGTATGCCCATAGATAGAGATGTCAGCTGCTTTGGCTGCTCCAACAAACTGTACTACCTGTGCGAAGTCCATCGAACCATCATCTTTCACCACAGAACCGTATTTCATGGCGTTTCCAGCGGTGATCTCATCAAAATTGGAGTTGATGAGGCGGTACATCATTCCCTGTTTGCTATATTCGCTTGCGGTCACACCGGCACCCAGTTTAAAGCCCGGATTGGCGCTTCTGTCGATATAGGATTTCAGGGCATCGTACTCGTTGAGATATTCCATGCCTGCAATTGATTCCGGCTTTTCTACATCGAAGAGTAGTTTGGTATCATCCACGCACGAAACGGCTATTGCCAACAACAGGAATATCACTCCTAAAACGTTGATTGTATGTTTCATATTTGTAATCTTTTACTTTTTAGCAGTTTAATCGTTTAATACCGGGGTAAACCACTCTGCCTTTACACCTCTGTCTCTCACGACCAGTGTGTCCTTGGTGGCCACCTGGATGTCACCATAATTGACGGTGTAATCGAGATACAATACATCCCTGTCCTTGTTGCCCCAGCTTTCTTTATCGCCCTTGGGTACGAACTTTCCGCTACCGGTGGCAGCTATACCATCTGTTTCGGAGGAAACCGTGCAGTCGCCCTGTTCATTAAAGGTAAGCAGCATCACACTGTTGCGGGTTACATTGTTCATGTCCTTAGTCTGATGAGTCCATGCAATGGTATTGAGAGAGCGGGTGACGATGTCATCAATAACTTCATCATTCTCGATATAGGCAGCACGGCGGCTTTTGGTGCCACTCTGGCCTCCTGAAATCACATCTACTCCCCTGCGCAGGTAGTTGGCATCGTACGGGTTGATATATTTCACTGCATAGAGTACATAATCCTTGGGCTGTATATCCCAGTCGGCAGATACGCCACGCTTTGGATTGTCGACGAGCGGCGTACCGGAGAGAATAGAGTCGGCATTTACCACACCTGTCATGACCACCGGAATCACATAGGTGTTTACCAGTGACTTGGGATCGTTGAAGAAAGCACTGGTCAGCTGAACGGTTACCCCACCGAGAATGCTACCCTTCTCAATCGTAATTTTGTCGGACGAGAGAGAATAGTAGTTGGAGGGCATTGGCAGCACTTCTTGGTCGGTTTCGTCGAAGATCAGTCCATCGCACAATGAGTTGTCGACCCGTATACCGATTTCCACATCCTTGTTGTTGGAATAAACCCCTCCCATGGTTGCCATGATCTGGCACTTGTACTCGTTGTCGAGGCTTGTGTCGAACACATCCTCGCCAAGTACGATGGTACGGACGGGACTCTGATAGGCAAAATAAACAGCTGAGTATTCGTAATCGGGAAACTCCCACTCCCCATTTTCACAGGAAGTAAACAACCCGGTGAATATTGCTGCCAATAGTGTGACTGTTAATATCTTTTTCATATGAATTTTTTTTATAGTTCAATACTGTCTTACCATCCTTTATTTTGAAGTAATTCGCTGAATTTTATCACTTCACCGTAGGGAATGGGACCATAATACATATAATCCTGATAGGCGCGTCTTTCCACCTGAGGTAGCACGGTATATGCACCACCAGTGATACTCATCCCTTTTGCCGGTTCGGTGATATCCTTCTTCCAGCGACGCAAGTCCCAGAAACGGAATCCTTCAAAACAGAGTTCGATACGGCGTTCATTGTGAATCAGCTCACGCATTTTCTCCTTGTCGCCTTTGACCGATTCCAGATAGGTGTCGGTGGTGTTCACTCCGATCCCGGCTCTCTGACGGATCGCCTTGATTACCTCGTATGCCGAGTATCCGTTGGATCCTTTTCCTGTGGGACCCCATGCCTCGTTGGCAGCTTCCGCATAGCCCAAGAATATCTCGGTATAGCGGATAAAGGGCTTATAGTGGTAAGCAGGTGTCTCGGAGTCGGGGTTTGCATTGACCGACTGGTTCAGTAATTTCTTCATATAATAACCGGTACGGGTAGAGGTCTCGGTCCTGTTCAGTGCATTGTTGTCACTGCCGTCGGCAGCAGTGGTGATGGTGCTGTTTTGTGGACCGGCCTTGCTTCCGTTATAAAGGATATAAAGAGCAAGCCGTGAATCTCTGTTAGCATAGGGGTTGTTCGGGTCATATCCGCTTTCGGGATGAGTGATGGGCAACCCGTTGGCCATGGGGAAAGCATCCACCAGATTTTGGGTGGGGTTCACCCGCCCGCTACCGAAGAGCGTGGGAGGATAGTTGTCCCGTTCCAGTGTGAGATTGTTCTCCTTGTTACCGCGCCAAAGCATCTCTTTGGGATTTACTCCGGCCGGGAGATTCTGGATGGCACTGCTGTTTTCATACCATTTATTGCCATTGGGGTCGACTTCTGCAATTGGGTTACTTCCCAATCCGTTCAGTACCTCTGCCATGGAATTGGCAGCTTCCTCCCATGTCACTCCTGATCCACTGTTATAAGCAGGACTAGCTGCCAGCAGAGCGGCCTGGGCACGTACTGCTTTGGCAATTCGGGCGCTCATCCTGTTCTTGGCATTGTCACCAAACACACGGGTATACTGACCGGCAGATACACCCTTTGCCCGATACTTAGCCGGCACTTGGCTGTCGTCATCAATGACGCCATAATCTTCCGGCAGGAGCATCAGTGCAGAGTCCACGTCGGCATTGAGTTGGGCAATGCATTCCTGAAACGTATTGCGTGGCAGATTAAATTCAGAGTTGAGGTCCTCCGGTTCGGTTATGATGGGAACTCCGAGAAGTTGCCCGTCATCACTCCACCCTGCATGGTTGAGCAGAAGATGGTACATGTAGAGTGCACGCATTCCAAAAGCATCGCCTTTCATGCGGTCTTTGAACATATCGGCCACGAGTGGATCTTCAGCCCATTTTACTCCGTCGGCTACATCGATGAATTGGTTGAGGTACTGCCATGAGGCACGCAGATATTGCCATCTATCCATGGGATTGTTGTTTGCTCTCCATGAACCGGTAGCCATAAGACGATGACCGTTATTGGGATTATTTGATACGGCATCGTCGGTAGCTACATCACTGAAAGACCAGGATCCCACCGGATTGCTGATATATGCATGGCCGAGCAGTCCGGTAGCCCATGCCGGCATATTGTACAAGTCACTGTTGTCTTTGTGATTCTCAATTGCAGGCTCGAACATGTCCTGACAACCTGTTTGAACCAATAGGAGCAGCGCGAACAGTGCAATGATGGATATTTTGTTTCTATTCTTCATGATTGAATATTTTTACGAATAATGTCATTAAAATGTGCCTCTTACGCCAATGTTGTAAAGACGTGTCTGAGGCGCACTTCCTACATTCATTTCAAAATGTTTGCGTTCCTTAGAGATGGTCAGCAAGTTATAACCACTTACGTAGAGGCTGACGCCTTTGACAAACGATCCTTGAAAAGCTGTTTCTGGCAAATCATAGGTAAATTGTACCTGTGACAGGTTCAAACGGTCAGCATCATACATCCAGAAGTCGGAATAGCGGAAGTTGTTATCACCACTAGTGGTGGTAAGACGCGGATAAGTAGCGCTGTTTTTCGTCTCCTCTGTCCAACGATTGCGTACGATCTCGGAATACTTGTTGTCGCTACGTACCCAATAATAGGAACTGTTTTTGATACCTTGTCCGCCCATGTATCCGTCGGCCATGGCAAAGAAAGTAAAATTACGCCATTTGGCTGTAAAGTTGAGACCCAGACGGAAGGGAGTGTCCCAGCGGCCAAGAAATACCTCGTCGTTGGAGTCGATGGTATTGTCACCGTTCTGATCCTTATACTTGATGTCACCTGGTTTTGTTTCTCCAAACTGTTGTGAAGGAGAATTGTCGATATCGGCTTGATCAGCGAAGAAGCCGAGATTCTGTAGTCCCCAGAGTGCGTTAAGTGGACGGCCAATCCTGGTCTGATAGGCATACTCGTAGCTTTCGTCGCGTTTGGCTGCCTCTGTTTTGGAGTACATACCACTGACACCCAGTGTCAGATCTACCTCGTTCACCTTTTTGTTCAGGTAAAGGCTAAAATCGAATCCGCTGCGATCATCGATATTGTAATTCACGTAGGGAATGATCGAGGAAGTAGGATAGCCAACCTGAGTGAAATAGATGGGATAGAGTGAATTAACACGTGCGATATCCCCATCCATCTTGCCTGCAAAGTAGTTCAGGTCGAACGAGAGTAATTTATCCCAGAGTGATCCACGCAGTCCCAGGTTTAGTTCTTTTCTCTTGACAAAGGTCATGTTCGGGTTTTCACCTCGCTGGAACTCGGTGGCTGCTTCACCTCCTAGATCGGCCCAGGAGTACCATCCCCCGCGCTGCAGTATCGATTTGTAGAGATAGTATCCCATCTCGTTATCATCGGTTGAGATATCTAAATCCTGACTAATGATACCTCCAGAAACAGTCAGCATCAGGTCGTCAAAAGCAGTATCCCCGAAGAAATCTTCTTTCATAGGACGCCAGCCAAATGTGACAGTGGGTGAAAAACCAAGCCTGTTTCCTTCGGGCAATTTGGCAGAGTAGGGAAGTGCAGCACTGAAGTCAAAGTAATATTTTTGTTGGAAATTGTAGGAAGCCTGTAGACCCAGGTTCACATTGGTCAACCGGTGATACTCTCCGCTCTCCTGTCGTTGCCACGCATTGGCTACCAGCATAGCGAACAGGTTATGGTCACTCTGGAAAGTGCGTGTATAGTCGAACTGACCAGATACATTGTAGGTATACCGATAAGCTGAGTTGCTGATTGTCTCATTTCCAGATTTTTTATCTGTACCATATTGGGTGACACTGGCAATCATGTCACTGCCTGCATAATTGGTCCACAATGGCTCGAAGGTTGCATATTCATTGGTGTAACCCTGATTGTAGGTCGACGCATAGTCGATGCCATACTTGGCACGGAAATGCAACCCTTCTAGCAACGATTTCAGATTGAGGTCGAAACGACTGTTGAACTGAAACTGACGGCTTACAAACTTGTCGTTACCTGCCGCGTAGGCATCGGCAATGGGGTTCGTGGGGTTGAGCTGGGTTCCACCCAGAAAGTAGTTACCTCCAATCAGATGATTACTTGCATTGATAGTGGCCCATGAGGGGATGTCGTTTTCCTCCAGATAAGTAAGCGGAATGAGTGGTGCTACCCGGTTTGGACGAAGAGTAGCTGCGTTTGACCACCAGTCACCGCGGGCATTATAGGAGTCATAAAAGGTGACGTTCGCATCGGCCTGCACCTTGAGATATTCACGCAGGTTGACATCGAGGTTCCCACGTACAAACAGTCGGCTGACATAGTTGTCGGCGTTGTTCCCTACTTGGAGAAGGGTGTTCTCACGGGAATAGCCGGTGGTGGTATAGTAGGTCACCCGCTGATTACCACCGGAGATCTCCGCGATTGCCTCCGATCTGTTGTAGGCGTTGCGAAGATAATCTGATGAATACATATCCAGATCCGGAAAACGATAAGGATTCTCTCCGGAAGCATGACGGTAAATATTCTCCACGCTGTAATTGGGATCCAGTCCGTCGTTCACTCGTGCTTCGTTGTATAGTGTCATGTATTCAGCCGATCCCAGATATTTTGGGAAAGATTTGGGTGTATGCATTCCGGAATTGGCACGGATACGAATAACAGGATCACCTATTTTCCCACGTTTGGTGGTGATCTGTATCACTCCCTTGGCAGCACGACTGCCGTAGAGTACTACTGCGGCCGGTCCTTTCAGTACGGTGATATGCTGAATTTCTGTTGGGAGTACGTTGTTGGCATCACGGACCATTCCGTCGATGACCACCAGGTATTCATCCATGCCCCAGATATTTCCGTTCACACCTCCTGTCATATTCTCCACGAAGTTCAGACTATAGGTTGTGTAAGCTTTGTTTGTCATCTCTTCCACATCTATGACAGAGATGCCCCCCAGGAGGTCTTGTTTGTCCATGGTGCGAAAAGCGACCTCCACTTTTTTGTGCAGCGTATCGTTTTCCAATGTCACTTCATCTGTGTAACCCAATTGGGCGGTAGCTTGTAGTGTATTGAAAACAAAAACGATACAAATGGCGAGACCAATATATATATGTTTCATTCTTCTCATTTTTTAATTGTCATTTTGTTACCAACCCGGGTTTTGGTAGAACTCCGGATACATGCTTACGTCGTCTGTATTGAAGGGCAGCCAGTAATGCTTGTTGGTAAGATTCCGTGTTTGGATTACCTCTTCTTTGAAATTCAGAACAGCATTCTCCTTTGGATTTGCTTTTGGATCAAGTACTGCTGCGCGGTCAAATTCCTGTTTGGTCTTGATGTTAAATGGATATTCAGTAAGCAGAAGCCAACGACGGAGGTCATTGAAGCGGTGTCCCTCAAAGGATAGTTCTACAGCACGCTCACGGCGTAATTCGCTCATAAATCCTTCCAGGCTGGCGATGTACTTGTCCGCAAGGGGTGCCACACCAGCACGCTCACGGATCGTGTTCAACGCTTCTGAGGCATTCTTGGCGAAATTTGATGATTTTCCAGACGGAGAGCCGTAACCCTGTGCAGCAGCCTCGGCATACATCAGGTAGACATCTGCAAGGCGCATCCAGGATAAATGGAAGTGAGTGGAATAACTGTACCCGTAGGTATTGTCCCATATATTAGCTCCCAGTGGTATGAACTTATAGTTCAAGTATCCGGTACGGCTAACGGTACGTGGATCATTGCTGTAATTTCCTCCGGTATAGAGATTGGCATACCGCCATACTTCGTCACTGGGATTGGTAATGGTTCCTGCTACCACTTTCACGCCGTCGTAGATGATGTCATTGTAAAAGCGGGGATCTCTGTCCTTCCAGGGATGTGTTTTGTCGAAGCCCGATTCCGAATCGTTGAGTGGCAAGCCGTTCGCCATACCATAATAGTTGACATAGTTTGCAGCCGGTGCCAGCACGATTCCGTCACCCTGAGCAATGGGCGATGGCTGGTAGGAGTTCATCTGGCGCCAATAGGAATCGGGTCCATATGTTGGGCTTCGTATGATTGCTTCGCTACCACCCGGCATCAGCCAGTTTTGCTGCATGGTATAGAACAGGGAAGAGTAGTCTTCAAAATCGACCAAGGCGTATTGTGTTTGACCACTTTCCACCATACTCAGCAATTGCCCGAACGTATCGGCTGCCTTCTTGCACATCTCCGCATCGTAGGTGCGTGGACCATTGATGCCGTTTGCCATGAGCGGGCTTCCTGCATACAAATAGGTTTTGCCGAGCATGCCTAGTGCCCATATCTTGTTGGCACGAAGGGCATTATTGCCGGAGGTGCGGCGTCCAATTTCTGTCTCATCCCAATTCACAGGCAGGAGGTCTGCAGCTCTCTGGAAATCGGCAGCCATCTTCTCTGCATTTTCCCTGTAACTCTCACGGGGCAGTGTTAGGGGTTCATCGCTGGGAAGTACGGTCTCGATATAGGGAAGACCGCCCCAGTACTGCGTCAGTTGAAAGTAGAACCAGGCACGCATAAAATATAATTGTCCGGCAATGATATCTCTTTCATCCTGGCTCGCATCGGTCATTTTTCCGTCGGCAATAGCCTGCAGTCCCATATTGGCCACGCGAATACCATACCAGGAGCCGCCCCAGACCGATTTTGCAAAACGGTCTCCTCCGGCGCTCCAGTTGCGATCGAGAAAAGAGGCGTTATTGTTAATATAATCCCGATAATTGCCTCTGTCGATGCTGAATCCCATCAGATACTCTCCGTTACCAATGGTCACCACTTCGTCTTCACCCCAGTTAAAGGAACTGACCCAGAAATGTTTTGCCAGGTCGGGAGTAAGGTGGTACATTCTTTCCACAAACCCCTGGAAGTTCCTGAAATTTTTATAGGCATCGTCCGGTGCAATCACCGAGTCGGGCGCCTTGTCAAGATAATCGGTGCAGGAAACGACACTCAATAGGAGTGTGGTTGCCAGTGCGTATAGATAATAGCTAAATTTTGTCTTCATCATATATATAATTATAACGAGATTCTCAATCCCAAATTGAAACGTTTCTGTGTTGGATACGCCGTGTTGCCACCGGTATTCGATTCCCGGTCATCTGGCATATTCGTCCATAAAAACAGGTTGTTGCCATTTGCAAACACTTTCAGACTGTTCAATCCTACTTTCTTCAGCCACTCTTCCTGGTTAAAGGTATAAGAAAGTTCTGCATATTTCAGACGGAGGTATGATCCGTCATGCAGGAAACGGGTTCCATTGGTGAATCCGCTGGGAATGGTTCCCCATCGGGGAAGCGGCACATCGGCATTTGGATTGTCTTTCGACCAGTATGTACCTTCATTGAAGGCCGTATTTTTTACACCGCCCAGACTCTGGAGCCCCACATAACGGGTGACATTGTTTACCCCGTAAAACTGAACAAAGAAACTCCATCCTTTATAATCTACGCCAAACTGGCTGTTTATGGTGTTTTGTGGTACACCGGTAAAACCGTAAGGTATGTTGTCGAAGGTAGAGATAATCCCATCGGCATCATAATCGAGGATGATGAAGTTACCGGGGATACGGGCATCATCAGACTCATCGTGACCTGTTGAACCATAGAGTTCATCCCAGTTGTTATAATAGCCGTAGTCTACATGTGCATAGGTTTGATTAATTGATTTATTGGCAGACTTTTGGTACTCGGGCTTCAGCAGGGGATCATCTGCTTCGATGATTTTATTCTCAGCATGGGTGTAAAATACATTTCCCCAGAGGCGCCATTCGCGGTTCAGCGGTTTGTTCCAGCGTAGTTCCAGCTCGTAACCTTTTGTTTTCACTTCACCCAGGTTGGCTGTTGGCGCTGTAGCTCCATAATAAGAGGGCACCGATCGTCTGTTACCTTCCAGCAGAATATTGGTTCTGTTTTCTCTGAAGAAATCAACTGATCCCGAGATTACTCCACCGAACAATGCATAATCGGCGGCGATGTCCAGTTTGGTGGACACCTCCCATTGCACGTTGGGGTTGCCTACTTGTGATTCATAATACCACTGATAGGGGCTTTGAGTTGGGTTGATACCGGTAAGTGCCTGATTGAAGGCACCGCCATAACCCCAGGTATCCATATAGAGCCAGCGGTTGGCAAATTCATCCCATCCAATTTTGTCATCTCCAATCTGGCCATAAGAACCTCTGAATTTTAGCATATCCAACCAATTTAGATCGAGACTCTTGATCAGTGGTTCTTCTGAGAACATCCAACCGAGAGCTCCAGACTGGAAGAAAGCAAACCTGTGCTCAGGAGAGAATTTTTCCGATCCGTTGTAAGCTCCATTGTATTCCAGCATGTACCGTTTGGCATAGTCGTAAGTGGTACGGAATACCCAGTTTTCACGATATATAGGCAGATTGTTACCTCTGGAATACTGTTCACGGCTAAAGTCGCCCATGACACCCACGGAGTGTTCTCCGAATGTATTTAAATAATTGAGCTGACCGGAGTAGTTTATTCTGCGATAAGTTTGACCATTGTCGACAGATCCGGCACCAGTCATCCAGGCGATGTTGTTCTGATAGTCAAATTTGTTATTGCCATCTACCGTAACATCGGTAAATACCTGTCCTGTCTCTGGATCGACCCATTTATGGGGATTATCTTCCCAGTCGTTGGTGTCATCGATACCGCGGTTTATTTCGCGGAAACTATTGTCAAAGGCCAGTCTCCCTTGTGCGGAAAGTCCTTTAAGCAGGAATCCCAGATCCTGTTCCAGTGTAAAGTCGGTATTGAGGCGATCGTTGGTGGTGTATCCCACACCATTCACACTGATGTCCTCCATGGAGTTGGTGGATGCCTGGGTGGGGTTGGGGTGATAGTAGCCAAATGATCCGTCGCTGTATCTGGGTCTGAACGCGTCAGGGGCTATGCCGTAGAATGCGGACCAGACCAGGTTTTCATAAGCATTATAGTTTGTTCCCTTCGAAACAGCATGAGATCCGGAGAGATTCACCCGGAGTGTAGTCGATTTGGTCAGAGAGAAGTCCATGTTGCTTCTCACGTTGATCCGGTCGAATCCGAAACCAGTCTTGTATCCACGGTTGTTGTCGAAATTCTTGTAGATGTCCCCTTCATGGGCATAGTCTATACTGGCAAAATATTTCACGAAGCGGGTACCACCCGATACGTTGACGTTCGCATTATAGGAGGTAGCCACATCTTTCAGCAGTTCATCCACCCAGTCTACGTTGGGATAACGTTCAAACTCTTCCAGGTTGGCAGGAAAACGGTATTTGTTGATGATATCCTGAGGTTTGATATTCGCCCATTGCTGTGGTGCATAGCCCAGTTCGTTTTCGATCACCTTGTTGCGCAGCATCAGGGCATCGTAAGAGTCCATCAACTCGGGGAGCTTGGAGTAAGTCTTCAGGGTGGTACTTACGTTGATATCCACGTTGGCTTTCCCCTCTTCCCCACGTTTGGTGGTAATCAGGATGACCCCGTTGGCACCACGCACACCAAATACGGCTGTAGCGGATGCATCTTTCAGGACAGATATGGTTGCCACTGAATTGATATCAATACCGCTCATGGGGCGTTCAATGCCGTCGACCAAAATTAAGGGTCCACTTCCGTTCCATGAGCTGACCCCACGAATGGTGATCTCGGGATCTTCTTCACCCGGTTTTCCGGTAGTAGTCATGGTCACCACGCCGGGGAGGTTACCTGTCAGAGCCTGTCCCAGACTGGTTACCCCTCCCGTACGTTCCAGTACTTTGCTGTTGGTTTGTGCAATTGCGCCCACCACACTCTCTTTTTTCTGCTGTCCAAAACCCACTACAACCACTTCTTCCAGCATTTCCGTGTCTTCGACCATGGTAATCGACAGGGTTGTTCTTCCATTCAGGATAATGGACTGAGGTTGCATACCCACGTAAGTGACAAGTAATGTCGCGTTCGCAGGAACATTGAACAAGGTAAACCGGCCATCCAGATCGGTGACAGTGCCGGTAGATTCGCCTTTTACCTGTACGGTCACCCCGATCAGGGGTTCACCGGATGCGTCAGACACATTGCCCCTGACGGTAATGTTCTGCGCGAAAATGGATAAGGAAAATGTGCATAGCAATGCAAGGCATATTCCTTTCAATAAATTAGAAATTTTTATTTTCATTCTCTGATTTGATTAGATTAAACAAATACTCTTTTGATGTATCCTTTTTTTTAGTGATACAGCCGTAAAACACTCTATTTTTTTATTTCATTGGCATAATTATAATTTATTAAGTGGATAAAATTAACAATCTTTGCAATAGATATTCTCCCCATTTTAGATATTTTATCGCCTCTATTAGACAATTTGTGATGAATCCATTGATTATATTCTTTGTGTACGTACACATTCTATTCAAGGCAAAGATCCCTTA
>CAZRRC010000008.1:0-59051 GCA_964602395.1 uncultured Proteiniphilum sp.
AATAAAACGCGCTGTCGTTTAATTTAAACAACAAAAAAAAAGAAAAGTTTTCGTTTTAAGTATATAGAGCAAGTGCTGTAGCTGACTTTAAATCTGCAAGACAAAATAACTTTTGAACATTCATTGGTACTGAGCAAAAAAACAGTTATTTTTGTCTGATTGCTGAAGGCCGACTGCTAAATACTGAATGCCTCATTGCAAACCGCTTACTGCACAAAGCCTGCTCCTAAAAAGCTAACGGCTGACCGCTAAAAAATAAAACTTATGCAACAATATCTCGATTTATTACAACGGGTACTCGACGAAGGCACGCAAAAAGAGGACCGTACCGGTACGGGTACCATCAGCATATTCGGACATCAGAGCCGTTACAGGATGAGCGACGGATTTCCGGTACTGACCACAAAAAAACTCCACCTGAAATCGATCATCTACGAACTGCTCTGGTTCCTCAATGGCGACACAAACATCAAGTATCTGAACGACAATGGCGTGCGAATCTGGAATGAATGGGCTGATGAGGATGGCGATCTGGGACCTATTTATGGGTACCAATGGCGATCGTGGCCCGACTACAAAGGAGGCCACATCGACCAGATCACTCAGGTTATCCACACACTCAAAAATAATCCCGATTCACGTCGCATCATTGTCAGCTCATGGAACGTGGCCGACATTCCGAACATGAAGCTCCCACCCTGCCACGCCTTTTTTCAGTTTTATGTAGCCGACGGGAAGCTCAGCCTGCAGCTCTATCAACGCAGTGCCGATATTTTCCTGGGGGTCCCTTTTAACATCGCCTCCTACGCATTGCTGCTGAAAATGATGGCCCAGGTGACCGGACTGCAGGAGGGCGATTTTGTGCATACTTTCGGCGATGCCCACATTTACCTGAATCATCTCGACCAGGTCAATCTGCAGCTTTCCCGTGCACCCCGTCCATTGCCTGAGATGAAGATCAACCCCGATGTAAAAGATATCTTTGGTTTCCGTTTCGAGGATTTCGAACTGGTGAACTACAATCCTCACCCTCATATAAAAGGAATTGTGGCTGTATGACGAACGACAACAACATAGAAATCGGCATCATTGTCGCACTGGATGAAAACAACGGGATCGGGCGCGAGGGGGACCTGCTTTGCCATCTTCCCAACGATCTGAAGCATTTTAAAGAGGTGACCACGGGACACACCATCATCATGGGGCGCAGAACGTATGAATCGCTGCCGAAAGGAGCATTACCAAACCGCATCAATGTGGTAATCACACGGGATCGACCGGATCATTATCCAGGGTGCATTGTTGTTCGGACGGTAGAAGAGGCGCTTACGCATTGCAAGGAAGGTGAAAAAGTTTTCATTATCGGTGGCGGGCAACTATACCGTACCACATTCGGACTGGCAGACCGGCTTTATCTAACTCGCATCCATCACACTTTCGCCGATGCCGACACCTTTTTCCCGGAAATCGATTTTGATAAATGGACTCTGACGGATAAAAAGATGCACGAAGTCGATGACAAGCATCGATATCCTTATACATTTTTGACCTACAGAAGATAATAATCATGCAGTTATAGTTGGAAGCGAAAGATCATCCACTACCGTTATGAGTTTAACCTGAGCTATGCGGAAATTGGTGAAATCATACACCTCTTTAATAAAACGTACCTTCCTCCCATTGTTTAAATGGTAGTAAATTTAAGACTGAAAAATTCATGCATTTTCCTTATATTTGTGAATATTGAAAAAATAAAGTGAGAATCCAATGAAGAAATTCGTTTTAATCGCTTATTTACTTACCATTGCCTTCGCTTCATCTTCACAGAATCTTCAAACGGATTCACTGAAATATAATCTGGGCAGATCACTCACAAACATATACCGCGAAACATTGATGCGGCCGGGAAGGGTGACGGTGGACAGCATCGCGGTGAACAACCGGAAAAAGCGCATTACATTTCATACCAACCTCTCGCTCTCCTATCTCCCCATGCGGGAAAATACCATTCAGCTCATTTATGACAGCGTACGATTTCATCTGCCTGCAAAGCAAAAAAAGTACCAGATCGCTGTCATCTCCGATGACCAGGAGATTAGTCACCTGGTGCCTAATTTCTACCGGAACAAACAGCGAGACAAAAACAGACTCATTGTCCAAAAAATAAAGACGCCGCTGGTGACAAACATCTCCACCCCGGAAGGTTCTCCCATCAAGGGATTGCAAAATAACCACATCGCCCTCTGGCAGAGCCACGGATGGTATTACGAACAGAAACTGGGACGGTGGGAGTGGCAGCGTGCACGCATCTTCCAGACAGTGGAGGACCTCTACACGCAGAGCTATGTACTGCCCTTCCTGGTACCCATGCTTGAAAATGCCGGCGCCAACGTACTGCTTCCCAGGGAAAGGGACTACAGCAAAACGGAATTGATTGTCGACAACGATGACAGTCCCGGAGGCCAATCTACGTATAGGGAAACAAACGGAAAAGAGGAATGGAGCAACACCGGCACAGCCGGCTTTGCCAATCCACGCGACATGTATCTGGACGGTGAAAATCCTTTCCGGATGGGAACAAGCAGACAGGTGCGCACCACAAACCGCGGAGATGAGAGTTTCGCTGCCTGGCACTTCGTTGTTCCCGAAAAAGGGAAATATGGGGTCTATGTCTCCTATCAGACTGTAAAAAACAGCAGCGACGATGCACTTTTCAGCGTCCATCATACCGGCGGAAAAACCGATTTCCGGGTGAACCAGCAGATGGGGGGCGGCACCTGGATCTTTCTGGGGTACTTCGACTTTGAAAAGGGTGCAAACCACAAGATCACCCTCTCCAACAGAAGCAGCCGGAATGGTCGCATTGTCACCGCCGATGCTGTAAAAATAGGCGGAGGAATGGGCAACATTGCCCGGATGCCTCACCCGGAAGGCTTTGAAGCAAAGAACATTAAAAGTTCCGATGATTCAACAAAGAAAGAGACCCTTGTTTCACAGATACGTTACACACCACAAATCAGCGGATACCCCCGTTATGCTGAGGGGGCCCGCTACTGGATGCAGTGGGCAGGCGTACCCGACACCATCTACAACCGGACCGAAGGAAAGAACGACTACACCGACGACTATGCATCGCGGGGTGCCTGGGTGAACTGGTTGGCAGGAGGTTCCCCGGTCCTGTCCAAGAAGGAGGGACTCCATATCCCGGTGGACCTGGCGTTTGCCTTCCATACTGATGCAGGCACCTTCTGGGGGGACAGCATCGTGGGAACACTCGGTATTTATATGACACACCACAACAAAGAACGATTCGAAAACGGACATTCCCGGTGGGCTTCCCGTGACCTGACTGAACTGGTGATGGAGGAGATTGTGAGTGATATTCGCCGCGACTTCGAACCGGACTGGACCCGACGGCATCTTTGGAACCGCTCCTATGCCGAAGCACGCATGCCCAATGTGCCGACCATGCTGTTGGAACTGCTGTCACATCAGAACTTTGCCGATATGCGCTACGGACTCGATCCCACCTTCCGCTTTGCCGTCAGCCGCTCCGTTTACAAGGGGATGTTGAAATTTCTCGCAACCCAGTACAACCGTCCTTATGTGGTGCAACCCCTGCCGGTAAAGGAATTTTCTGCCCTTTTCAGCGGTGAAACGCAAGTGAATCTATCCTGGCGCCCCACCCCCGATCCTGCAGAGCGCACTGCCATGCCCGACCGCTACGTGGTATATACCCGCTTGAACGGAGGAGGCTTCGACAATGGGGTCGTGGTAAATGGCCACAACCTGGCGTTATCCATAAAGAAAGACAGCATCTACAGTTTTCAGGTGGTCGCCGTCAATGAGGGGGGACGCAGCTTCCCCTCCGAAATCCTTTCAGTCTGCCGGAGATCGGGCCAAAGAGGAGAAATACTGATTGTAAACGGATTTACCAGGGTTTCCGCACCCTTTAGCTTCACCACCTCCGAAGATAGCATCGCCGGATTCGCAGGTAGCGTGGACAATGGCGTGCCCTATCAGGCGGATCACCATTTTATCGGGCAGATGCACGAATTCCGGCGAATCATCCCCTGGATGGACGACGATGCCGCGGGCTTCGGCGACAGCCATGCAAACTACGAGACCACGGCCATCGCCGGCAACACATTCGATTATCCCTTTATTCACGGGCAGGCCTTCGCGGCAGCAGGATACTCTTTTGTCTCCACCGCAGCTCAGACAGTAGAAAACGGCAGCGTGAGCCTGAGAGATTATAAAACGATGGACTGGATCCTGGGAAAGCAACGTGAATGGAGCGTAGCCCGTGGAGCAAAACCACCGCAATACAAAACATTTTCCAAAAAGCAGCAGCAGGCTATCACCGACTTCTGTCAGGGCGGAGGAAACATCATCATCAGTGGAGCCTTCGTTGGCACCGACCTATGGGACAATCCCCATGCCACAAAAGAAGAGCGAGAGTGGGCACAACAGACCCTTAAATATAAATGGCGCAACAACAACGGTGCGGTTACGGGACAGATCAAAGCAGTGCCCTCCCCCTTTCCGGCAATACAGGGAAATTACAGTTATTACAACGAATTGAACAGCGAAAGTTACGTGGTGGAAAACCCCGATGCACTGGAGCCGGCCGACGAAAATGCATTCACCATCTTCCGGTATGCGGAGAACAACCTGAGTGCAGGGGTACTCTACAAGGGTGCAGAATATGGCACTTGCATCCTTGGCTTTCCGATTGAAGCAGTAAAAAAACAGGAAAAACGAAATGAGCTGATCCAAAACATCATGAAAGTATTTGAATAAATTCCCATATGAAAAAAATAGACGCATTTATTCTCTTCACAGAGTCGCAACAGACAAAAAAAACAATCGATGAACTGCGCCAGTCGGAGTCGGTCGACAAGATCTGGCTACTTACTCCGGAAGGGAGCAAAGAGACAATCAAAGGATGCAAAAACATCCTCATCGACAGCCTATACAGCAGTGCCATAATCCGTAAAATCGCTCAGAAATCGAATGGCGATTATACGCTCATCTACCTGAAGCCCACGGCACTTAAACCGGGCTATTTTGCCCTGGAACGGATGATCCGCATTGCGGAAGATTCGGCTGCAGGCATGGTCTATGCCGACTATTATGCCGTCGTTGGCGGTGAAAAGAAAAACCATCCGGTCATCGACTACCAGGAGGGCAGCCTGCGTGACGACTTTAACTTTGGCTCGTTGCTATGCTACAACACAGCGGCACTCAAAAAAGCGGCAAAGAGGATGAAAAACGAGACATATCAGTTTGCAGGATTATACGACTTGCGGCTAAAAGTATCCCAAAAACATCCGCTGGTACACATCAACGAGTACCTCTATACCGAGATTGAAGAAGATACCCGGGTATCCGGACAAAAGATTTTCGATTATGTGGACCCCAAAAACAGACAGCTGCAACTGGAGATGGAGCAGGCCTGCACCCAACATCTGAAAGATGTGGGCGCCTGGCTGGAACCCCGATTCAAAAACATTGAATTCGACAAGGGCAACTTTGCCGTGGAGGCATCAGTCATCATTCCGGTACGCAACCGCATCAAAACCATCCGCGATGCCATCGTCTCGGTGCTCAAACAAGAAACAAACTTTCCCTTTAACCTGATCGTCATCGACAATCACTCCACCGACGGCACCACAGAAGCCATCGATGAATTCAAAAGTGACGGGCGGCTAATCCACCTCATCCCGGAAAGAGACGACCTGGGCATCGGGGGCTGCTGGAACGTGGGTGTACACCACGCACAGTGCGGAAAGTTTGCCGTGCAGCTCGATAGCGACGACGTGTACAGCGGCGTGGATACGCTACAGAAGATCGTGAATGCCTTCTACGAGCAACAGTGCGCCATGGTGGTGGGGACCTATCAGATGACCAACTTCAACATGGAGATGATCCCACCGGGCATCATCGATCACCGGGAGTGGACGCCCGAAAACGGCAGAAACAATGCCCTGCGCATCAACGGCCTGGGTGCACCCCGCGCCTTCTATACACCGATACTGCGGGAGATCAAGGTGCCCAATACCAGCTATGGCGAGGATTATGCACTGGGGCTGAACATCTCCCGACACTACCAGATAGGCCGCATCTACGATGTGCTCTACCTCTGCCGCCGCTGGGAAGATAACTCCGATGCCTCGCTCGACATTGTAAAAATGAACGGACACAACCTCTATAAAGACAGAATCAGAACATGGGAACTCCAGGCGAGAAAGAAATTAAAATAAGAGAACCCCTCATTCATGTGGGAATCATCCAGGATCAGCCTGAAATCAGCTTCACTCTGCTCACCGACTACAAACTGGGAGGGAAACCGATCCCTCGGGGCAATTATTTGGTAAAAATGTCCGACGGGATGATCCTCTTCGACGGAGAAACCTACACGGAAATAACCTTTGAATCGGATCAGTTGCACAATGACTCGTTCGAACTAAACGAGGTGGTGATTGGTGTCGGCTTTCACTGGGAGCGCAAAGAAAACCAATGTTTCCAGGGTGGGTTGAAGTTCATCTGCGGAAAGGAAGGCATCACCGCCATCAACATCGTCTCCCTCGAAGATTACCTCAAGAGCGTAATCTCCTCCGAGATGAGTGCCACCAGCTCCGAAGAGTTCCTGAAGACACACGCCGTGATCTCACGAAGCTGGTTGCTGGCGCAGATTCAAAAAAACAAAGAGATCAGGAACGACTACAAAACCTCATTTGTATCGCCCGGTGAGATTGTCCGCTGGTACGACCGTGAAGACCACGCCCTGTTCGATGTCTGTGCCGATGACCATTGTCAGCGTTACCAGGGAATCACACGACAAACAACCGCACGGGTGAACAAGGCGATCGATGAAACCAGAGGACAGGTGATCACCTATGGCGATGTCATCTGTGACGCCCGCTTCTCGAAGTGCTGCGGCGGCGTGACAGAAGCATTCGAAAACGTGTGGGAGCCCATCCCGCATCCATACCTCGTGGGAAAGCCCGATTACACTGAGCATACTCCCCTGCCCGACCTTACCTTTGAGGAGAATGCCAGAGCATGGATTCTGTCTTCCCCGCCAGCCTTCTGCCACACCACCGATGCAGACATACTCAGGCAGGTACTGAACGATTACGACCGGGAGACTGCTGACTTCTACCGCTGGAAGGTGGTTTACTCCCAAAGCGAACTGAAAGCCCTGATCAAGGAACGCTCCGGCATCGATTACGGGGAAATTATCGCCCTGGAACCGTTGGAACGAGGCAGCTCGGGACGCATCATCCGACTGAAGATCATCGGTACCAAACGCGTGATGACCATCGGTAAAGAGCTGGAAATCCGCCGCACCCTCTCTTCCTCACACCTTTTCAGTGCCGCATTCGTGGTGGATGCGGAAGCAGAGAACGACGAAGGAATCCCGCAACAGTTCACACTCAACGGGGCAGGCTGGGGCCACGGCGTGGGCCTCTGCCAGATAGGTGCAGCCATGATGGCAGAAAAGGGATATAGCCATGATCAGATATTAACGCACTATTTTCCCAAAATAAAACTGGTTACCTATTATTGACAAAGCAGCAAGACAGGTTCACGCAACACAAACAGAATAATATGAACAAACAAAAGAAAGTCACATTCCGCAACCCCTGGTCATGGATACCCACCCTCTATTTTGCGGAAGGATTGCCCTATGTGGCTGTGATGACCGTCTCGGTGATCATGTACAAACGTTTTGGCCTCTCCAACACAGAAATTGCCCTCTACACAAGCTGGCTATACCTTCCCTGGGTAATCAAACCCTTCTGGAGCCCATTTGTAGATATCCTGAAAACCAAACGATGGTGGATTGTTTCGATGCAATTGCTGATTGGTGCCGGCCTGGCGGGCGTAGCATTTACCCTTCCCACACCGTTCTACCTGCAGGCGTCCCTGGCTTTCTTCTGGATGATGGCCTTTAGCTCAGCCACACACGACATTGCCGCAGACGGCTTTTATATGTTGGCGCTCGACGATTCACAGCAATCCTTTTTCGTGGGGATCCGCAGCACTTTCTATCGCCTGGCTTCAATAACCGGACAGGGACTGCTGATTATTCTGGCCGGATTCCTGGAAAAAACAACCGGCAGAATCCCCTTTGCCTGGAGCATCACCTTCTTTATTCTCGCAGGACTCTTCCTCGTTTTTTTTGTTTACCATCGCTTTGTACTTCCCTACCCGCCCGCTGATACCGGCAAGGCAGCATACACTCCCGGAGAGGTGATGAGGGAATTTGCCAATACCTTCAAGTCTTTTTTTACAAAAAAAGGAATCGGACTGGCCATGGCCTTTATGCTGCTCTACCGGCTTGCTGAAGCCATGCTGATAAAGCTGGCTTCGCCGTTCCTGCTCGATAGTCGCGAGGTGGGGGGGCTGGGACTGAGCACCTCCGAGGTGGGCATCACCTACGGCACGGTGGGCGTGATCGCTCTCACCCTGGGAGGAATCATCGGCGGCATCGTGGCATCGCGACAGGGCCTCAAACGATGGATCTGGCCCATGGCACTGGCCATTACCCTGCCCAATGCTGCATACCTCCTCCTGGCCATCTATCAACCGGAGAACTTTATCTGGGTGAATGTGGCCGTGGCTATCGAGCAGTTGGGCTATGGCTTCGGATTTACAGCATACATGCTCTACCTGATCTACTTCTCACAGGGGGAACACAAAACAGCACACTACTCCATCTGTACCGGCTTCATGGCTTTGGGCATGATGTTACCGGGTATGGCTGCAGGATGGATACAGGAACAGCTGGGTTATGAGAATTTTTTTAGATTTATCATGCTGGCCATCATTCCCACCCTGCTGCTGATCCCTTTCATGAAGGTGGATGCCGACTTTGGCAGATCGAAAAAGACAAAAGAATAAAAAACAAATACAAAGCGTAAGTTCATGGCAAAAAACACATTATCCCGAAAGTCGCTTTGTATCGGCTTGCTTATTATAGCTGGAATCGTTTTCAGCACGAAGACTCCGGCCCAAAACATACGAATAAGCACCGGCATAGAAGTACTGAAAGGATCCGGGTTTCGGATTCTGCAGGGAAAACGGGTCGGACTGATTACCAACCCCACCGGGGTGGACAACAACCTCAGGTCGACCATCGACATCCTGCACGAAGCACCTGGCGTGGAGCTGGTAGCACTCTACGGGCCGGAACATGGTGTGCGCGGCGATGTGCATGCCGGCGATAAAATTGACTCTTTCACCGATCCCAACACGGGTGTGCCCGTCTACTCTCTCTACGGAGCAACCCGCAAACCCACACCGGAGATGCTAGAAGGAGTGGATCTGCTGGTATACGACATCCAGGATATAGGCTGCCGATCCTATACCTACATCTCCACGATGTACCTGGCCATGCAGGCAGCGGCGGAAAACAACATCGAGTTCGTGGTGCTGGACAGACCCAACCCGCTGGGTGGATTCAAGGTGGAAGGTAACCTGGTAGAGGAAGAATTTATTTCATTCGTCAGCCAGCTTAAGATACCTTACGTCTATGGCCTCACCTGTGGCGAGCTGGCAGAGATGATCAACGGCGAACGAATGATCCCGAAACCTTGCAAGCTGACAGTGGTGAAAATGAAAAAATGGCGCCGCAAGATGCATTTCGGAGATACCGGACTACCCTGGGTACCCACATCGCCCCATATTCCTTTTGCCCACTCGGCCTGGTTCTACCCGGTGTCGGGCATACTGGGTGAACTGGGTTACATGTCCATCGGCGTGGGGTATACGCTCCCGTTCGAAATGTTTGCCGCCGAGTGGATCAACGCGGAGGAGTTTGCCGGGGCACTGAATGCAAAAAGAATCCCCGGAGTCAGCTTCCGTCCCATGCACCTGAAACCTTACTACTCGGTGGGACAGGGTAAGAGCCTGCAGGGAGTACAAATATACCTAACCGACTTTAACAAGGCCCGACTGTCGGATATCCAGTTTCATGTGATGGAAGTGGCTGCAACACTTTACCCCGGTCACAAGATATTTGATCATGCGCCCGAAAATCGTTTCGATATGTTCGACAAGGTAAGTGGAAGCAATTTTATCAGGCTGGAGTTTTCCAAAAATCACCGGTACGACGACATCAAAAGCTACTGGACCAAAGATGAAGAAGCATTCCGTAAATTGTCGAAGAAATATTATCTTTACCGCTAAATTGAAACTGGTCACTACCATCGATGGAAACAAAGAATAATAACCCATATACATTTTCAACAGAAAAATATGAATAAGCTTACCACAACAACACAAAGCAGCCGACTCCTGTCGCTCGACATCCTCCGGGGCATCACCATTGCCGGCATGATCATGGTCAACAATGCCGGATCAGGTGACTATGCCTACGCACCCCTTCGTCATGCACATTGGCACGGGTTGACACCCACCGACCTGGTTTTTCCCTTCTTCATGTTCATCATGGGAGTCTCCACCTTCATGTCGTTGCGCAAATTCAACTTTGTTCCTTCCAGAGCCGCAGTCTGGAAAGTGATACGCCGTACCCTGCTTATTTTTGTGATCGGGCTAGCAATCGGATGGTTTGGACAATTCATGCGAGGTCTTACCACGGGAGAATCGTTCGGCATAGCTGCAACCCACTTCGATACCATCCGTATCCTGGGAGTGCTACAGAGACTGGCCCTGGCCTACGGTTTTGCAGCTCTTATTGCGCTGCTGGTAAAAAATAAACAGCTACCCTGGATCATCGCCATCCTGCTTGCAGGCTATTATCTGATTCTTCGCTTCGGGAAAGGATTTGAAATGTCGGAGGAGAACATCATTGCCCGTGTTGACAAGGCACTCTTGGGAGTCGCACACATGTATAAAGACACCACATCCGAGGGGGTGCGCATCGCGTTTGAGCCCGAAGGGTTGCTTAGCACGCTGCCTTCCATTGCCCATGTACTCATCGGCTTCCTCTTTGGAAAACTGATTGTGGAAAACAAAGACAACAACACAAAAGTGGAGAAACTACTGATATGGGGTACTATTCTGGCTTTCTCCGGCCTGTTGCTACAATACGGATGCCCCATCAACAAGAAAATATGGAGCTCCACCTTTGTACTGGTAACTACCGGATTTGCTGCACAGATGCTGGGATTGCTGATCTGGATCATCGATATCCACAAAAAAGAAAAATGGAGTCGCTTCTTTCATGCTTTCGGGGTCAACCCGCTCATTGTATACGTGTTCGCCGCTGTGCTCGCCAACCTGGTTCGCAACTTCCATTTTGCCTGGCAAGGAGAAACCATCTCTGTGAAATCATATACTTACAGCGTACTGATCCAGCCCTGGGCAGGAAACTATTTCGGGTCGCTGCTCTATGCACTGCTTTTCGTCACGGTCTGCTGGCTATTTGGCTATATACTGTACAAAAAGAATATTTATATCAAACTATAGAAATCCGAACTTTCGCTTGGCTATGCTCATGTTAAATTCATCAAAATGTTTGACTTTAATATGTTTAGTGGGGTACCCTTTGATAAAACAGGCTTGATCTGGCTATTTGAGCGAAGTGAATTTTTATCAGAATATACAAAGAGAAAAGTGAGCTACCTATATGGATGATCCGGAATCAAAAAAGACAATGCTGATTGCCGACAGCGGTGCCACCAAAACAGACTGGTGCCTGGTACGCGGGGAGGAAATCCTACAAAGGTTTTCGGGAAAAGGCATCAGCCCTGTTTATCAGAGCGAAGAGGCTATAGCACAAGAGATACTGGAACATGTTTTCCCCATGCTCACTAGTCCTGCTGTTGATGCAATTCATTTCTATGGTACGGGATGCATCCCCGAGAAAATTCCCATAGTGAAAACAGCCCTCTACCGGTCGTTTCCTATCGATGCAATCCATGTCTACAGCGATCTGATTGCAGCCGCTCATAGCCTCTGCGGCCATGAACCAGGCATTGCCTGCATCCTTGGGACGGGAAGTAACTCCTGTGAATGGGACGGAGTAAAGATTCGAAAACAGATATCACCCCTCGGCTTTATCCTAGGCGACGAAGGGAGTGGTGCCGCACTGGGAAAACAACTGATAGCCGATGCACTCAAAGATCAGCTTACCCCGGGACTCAAAGAAAAACTTTTGGAGGAGTATCAACTGACATCGGCACTGATTATTGAAAAAGTATACCGGCAGCCGTTTCCAAGCCGTTTCCTTGCAAGCCTCTCCCCTTTTCTGCACCAGCACATCACAGATGTCACACTGCGCCGGATCGTCACCCAATCATTCACGGCCTTCTTTGAAAGAAACGTCATGCAATACGATTACCACAACCAAGAGGTTCATTTTGTTGGCTCCATTGCGTGGCATTACGCAGACCCGCTGCGGGAGGTAGCAGCAGCAAAGGGAATCAGCATCGGGCAAATCACACAATCGCCCATGGAGGGGTTGGTTCGTTACCATCAGACCTCCTTAACATCGACACATTAAAAGATTGAAACATTGAATCATTGAGTTCCAACATATGACATTTACCAAAATAACAGAACAAGCATCGCTCTATGATAATCTGGAACAAAAAACCGTTGCTGAGATTCTGACAGAGATCAACAACGAGGACCGGAAAGTGGCGTTGGCTGTAGAGAAAACCATTCCCGATATAGAAAAGCTGGTGACGGGCATTGTGGAGAGAATGATGCGCGGGGGTCGGCTTTTTTACGTGGGAGCAGGGACCAGCGGCAGGTTGGGTGTGCTCGACGCATCGGAAATTCCTCCCACCTTTGGTATGCCCAACACCTATGTGATTGGCCTGATTGCCGGGGGCGACAGGGCCCTACGCAACCCGGTAGAGGCTGCGGAAGATGACATGGAAAAGGGATGGGAAGAACTGTTGACATACAAGATCAACGAGAATGACGTGCTGGTCGGTATTGCCGCCTCGGGCACCACACCCTATGTAATTGGTGCATTGCGACATGCGCGAAAAAAAGGCATTCTCACGGCAGCCATCAGTTGCAACCCCAACTCGCCGGTAGCAGCGGAGGCGGAAATAAGGATCGAACCGATTGTCGGCCCCGAATATGTCACCGGCAGTACCCGTATGAAATCGGGTACTGCACAGAAGCTGGTGCTCAACATGATCACCACCACCACCATGATCAGGCTGGGCAGGGTAAAAGGGAACCGCATGGTGAACATGCAGCTCACCAACCAAAAGCTGGTAGATAGGGGTACGCGGATGATTGTGGAGGAGCTTTCACTCAATTACGAGCAAGCAAAGAATTTGCTTCTCCTCCACGGGTCGGTAAAAAAAGCCATCGATAGTTATAAGAACGCACAATAAAACAGAGAAATGGCCATTATTATTCATACTGACAACCCCGATCTCCTGCTGGATAAGATTTATGAGGCAATAGACGCCAAAAAAGCAGATAAATGGGTACGCACAGTCGATGGGCGCCTCACTTACGGCACACTCCTGTGGAAAAACGAAGCTTTTTTCAAACCACAGATATGGATAGATGAGAATCAATTGCGTTTCGGACTGATAAAAAGGAAGGACAGAAAACACATCACATCCCGATTGTATACGACTTTTCACAGCAAACTGATAGAAATGCTCCTGACATATTTTGATGGTGATTTCAGGAACGTCACTGCCACAGCAGCAAAGGCTGAGCCAGATGCATTCTGATTGGTCATAAAATAAATGCAGGTAATTAATTGCAAGGTAATTCAACAACAAAAAAATAACGCATGAGACAACTCACCTTGTTACTATTTTTCGTCTGTGTAGCATTCGCAACAGCTGCGCAGGACAACAGATACAAAACTGAAACGGATATACCCTATTACCAGGAGAATGTACGCCAGAAAGATCCAACCATTCACGAGCGTTGCCGGCTCGACATCTATTATCCGGTCAATAAAAAAGATTTTGCCACCGTTATATGGTTTCATGGAGGAGGACTCACCGGGGGAAAAAAGGAACTGCCCGAAGCGCTGAAGAACAAAAATATCTGCGTGGTGGGTGTCAACTATCGCCTCTCTCCCCAGGTGCAAGCTCCTGCCTACATCGAGGATGCCGCAGCGGCAGTTGCCTGGGTATTCGCACACATCGGAGATTATGGAGGCGATAGCGCAAAGATCTTTGTTTCGGGCCATTCTGCCGGAGGATACTTGACCATGATGATCGGACTGGATAAACAGTATCTCGCCGCACACCACATTGATGCAGACCACATCGCAGGACTGATTCCCCTGAGCGGACAGACCATCACCCACTTCAACATCCGTGCAGGGTATGGCATGAAAGATACCCAGCCGCTGGTGGACAAGTATGCACCGCTATACCATGTGCGTCCCGATGCACCTCCACTGCTACTGATTACGGGCGACCGCGAGCTGGAGATGCTGGGCCGTTACGAGGAAAATGCCTACCTTGCCCGCATGATGAAGATAGCCGGGCACAAACAGACCCACCTTCTGGAACTACAAGGCTACAGCCACGGCATGACCTATCCCGCTTTTCCCCTGGTGTTGGAGGAGATACAGCGGATAGTTCGGGAGAATACCCCGTTGGAGACAAAACAGTAACTGGTTTTCATTTGTTTACCCTCTTTATTTTGGCTATCTTTGCAGGTCAAAATGAAACGAAATGCTATCAAACGTCCATAAAAAAGAGGTTGAAGAGCTTTACGCCACCCCGATATTACAGCAAACAGCATTCTGGTCGGCCGTAAAAAAGAGACTGGGAACAGACTCCATCGCCATCAATTTTAACTCCAGAAAGTCCGCACTCTACGGAATAACCAACGATCGGTCATCGCTCTCTTCCGATGTGCTGATTGTGCTGCAACAAATCAACAGGCACCATTCTGTGGCATATGTACCCTACGGGCCAGAGCTGGAGCCCGCTGATGAGTTTCAAGGTATGTTTCTGGAGGAGCTTTCCGAATCGTTGCGATCACACCTGCCGAAGAGTTGTATCCTGATTCGCTACGATCTTTGTTGGGAATCGTGGTGGGCAAAGGATAAGGACTACTTCGATGAACACGGCATCTGGAAAGGTGAGCCCGACAGCCCCGCACAGGAGTTTCGTTTTAACTTTAACACACAAAACTGGAATTTAAAGAAAGCTTTTTCCAATATCCTGCCAGCCAATACGATCTATCTTAATTTAACATACGACACAGAAACCCTGCTCAAAAGAATGAAACCCAAGACACGCTATAACATTGGTCTGGCACGTCGCAAAGGGGTAACGGTAAAGACTTTGGGATTGGATGGCATCGATATCTGGTATGAAATATACAAGGAAACAGCCGCACGCAACCACATCCTGCTCAATGACATGAAATACTTTCAGGCCGTGCTGACTGCACGCGCCGACGACACACGCTCACCGGCTGAAGTAAGCCTGTTGGTGGCGGAGAAGGATGGAAAACCATTGGCAGCCATGTTCCTGGTAATCACAAAAAACAGGGGATCCTACCTTTACGGTGCTTCTTCCTCTACTGAACGGAATCTGATGGCCACCTATGCGCTGCAGTGGGAAGCGATTTGCAGGTCGAAAGCTGCCGGCTGCACCGAGTATGACATGTTCGGCATTTCACCTTCACCCGACCCGCAACATCCTTTGTATGGATTGTACAAGTTCAAATCGGGTTTTGGTGGTGAGATATACCACAGCCTCGGTTGTTGGGATTATCCGCTGGACAACAAACTGTACACCCTGTTTCGTGCATCGGAGCTAAACAGCCAAGGATATCATATAAGTTAATAAAGAAAATATGCACATAGAGAGATTGACCCATATCGATGAGCACATTGTGGATGCTTTCAGGAGACTCATGCCCCAGCTGACCAGCAGAAGGACTGATTCTTCATTGGCAACGCTGGAAAGAGTCATTAGCTCAGAAGAAACCCACCTTTTTGTTGCGATAGAAGAAGAGAAAATAATCGGCACACTCACACTGCTATTCTACCAGATCCCCTCAGGGCGGAAAGCCTGGATTGAAGATGTGATTGTGGACCAACAAGTCCGGGGAAAAGGAGTGGGCACAGCATTGATGTGGCATGCCTTACAGATTGCCCGCAGCCAAGGAGCGGAAAAGGTGGATCTTACCTCACACCCTGACCGGAAGGCTGCCAACAAACTGTATCAAAAGATGGGATTCAGGTTTCGGGAGTCAAACGTCTACCGCTATGAATTTGCCCAGGATGACTAAAAACAACTTAAGTCGATCTTTTTTTTTCACGGAATCTTATAGACGATGCTGTTGATATTCATACCAGCACCCACAGAAGCCAGCACGATGTGATCGCCATGCTTCAGGTTGTGTCCGTCCATTTCATTGCGGGTAATCATATCCAATAAGGTGGGCACGGTAGCCACCGAAGAATTACCCAGCCGCGAGATGGTCATGGGCATGATGCTTTCCGGCACCTCCTTCAGATCGTAAAGCTTGAACAATCGTTGCAGGATGGCATCGTCCATCTTTCCATTGGCCTGGTGAATCAACACCTTGCTGATCTGATTGATGTGCAGTTTCAACTTGTCGAGGCCGGCCTTGATGGTCTTGGGCACATTCTCCAAAGCATATTGGTAGAGCTTACGTCCGTTCATTTTCAGGTAATAATCCTTTTTCTCTGCCAAAGCCGGATTATAGGAGTATCCCATGTGTAGCATATTCACATAATCCAAGGCATCGCTACGAGAATCATGCCCGATGATACCCACTGGCTGATCACTTTCACGCGCCTCTATGATGGCCGCTCCGGCACCATCGGCATAAATCATGCTGTCGCGGTCGTGCGGATCAGCCACACGCGACAGCACATCGGCACCTACCACCAGGATCTTCTGGGCATCACCCGATCGAATATAATAATCAGCCTGTATTACGGCCTGTATCCAACCGGGACAGCCATACAACACATCGTAAGCCACGACAGCGGGATTGGCGATGCCGAGCTTCTGCTTCAGGCGTGAAGCCAATGTCGGCAGCACATCCATGCGGATGTTATCGACCTTCGTCTCACCGAAATTGTGCGCAAATATAATGTAATCAAGCTCCTCACCATTCACGCCAGCAGCCTCCAGGGCTCGTTGCGAAGCTACCAGTGCCAGGTCGGAAGTCACCTGATCTTCCGCAGCATAACGCCGTTCAGCAATGGTGGTGATCTCCTCAAATTTACGGGTAATCTCCTCATTGGGAGTGGTTATTATTTCTCCTGATGCGTCGTAAAAAGTGTAATTGTGAAAGTAATCGTTCCCGACTTTTCTGGAAGGTACATAATGGCCCGTTCCGGTAAACACGCTATATATTTTACTCATTTTTTTTTGATTATGATTGAAAACTATCTGCTATTTCACCATTCTTGATTTTCCTTTTTCAACCGTTTAAGCAGCAAAGATATAAAATTATATTTAAACAAACGTTCTTCGCAGTACACACAATTTAACCCTTCCAAATGCAATGGCATAATGCAAAGGCCCATGCGGAGAAGGAGAATTTATTCGTTGGAAATATCTTCAAAAAGTTGCAGATCGAAATAACTGGCAGCGGCAGTAACATGATCAAATATATCGGAGACAATCGCCTCATAAACGATCCAATCGGTAGTGGCTGTAAAGAAATAAAGTTCAAGAGGCAACCCCTTTTCAGTGGGTTGCAGCTGCCTTACAATCAACAGCAGCTCCTTGTGCACATGAGGATGATCTTTCAGATAGTTGTATATATATTGCCTGTAGAGTCCAATGTTGGTGAGATTGCGACCGTTGATAAGCAGCGTCTTATCAATACCATGTTCCTCATTGTATTGATCAATCTCAGCCGTACGTGAGTGGATATAGTCTGAAATATATCCGATTTTTTTGAGTCTTGCAATTTCTTCCGGTTTGATAAACCGTATCGTAGACTGCTTGATATATACCGGGCGCTTTAATCGCCTGCCACCGGTCTCCTGCATACCGCGCCAGTTCTGAAATGAATCGGATACCAGCGCATAAGGAGGTAGCGTGGTGATTGTCTTATCGAAATTCCGTACTTTCACCGTGGTAAGCGTAATCTGTATCACATCGCCGTCGGCACCATATTTGGGCATGGTAATCCAGTCGCCGATGCGCACCATGTCGTTGGCGCTGACCTGCAGGCTGGCCACAAACCCCAGTATGGAGTCTTTAAATATCAACATCAGCACAGCAGAAGCAGCACCCAGTCCGGCCAGAATAACAGTCGGATCTTTTCCGGTGAGTATGGAAAAGAGAACGATGAACCCAAATATGTAAAAAATGATCTTGATCACCTGCACATAGCTGTCCAAAGGTTTATCTTTCAGGCTCGGTTTCAAGCGAAGGGTATCGGATGCGGCATTGATCACCGACATGACCAGCCAGATGACGTAGAAGATGAAATAAATGTCAGCAAGTTTATCCATCAGTACCATCAACCCGGGAAATTGATCAAAGACAATGGGTATCGATCCCTTTACGATACTAAATGGCAGAATCATTGCCAGAAAATGCGGAAAACGCCTGACAGAAAGGTTCTTCAGGATAGGAGCATTCGTTATATGGGAAGAGCGATCCAGAATAAGCTGCAGAATAACGCGGGTGAGATACTGCACCAAAAACACCAGCATAGTCACCACGGTCATCAAGAAGATGAGATTGATGTATTTAACCAGATTATCAGCCACACCGATACTTTCGAGCAATCTCGTCGACCACTCACTCACGGCACTGGTAGAGCGGATGATGCGTTCCTTGTTTTCTTCATTCATGGAGGAAATAATATCGTATCTTTTGGTTGTTACTACGACAAAGATAAACTTTTTTAACCCTTTATCCAAAACCTGCTTTTTTTAATTCCATTTCTCCGATGATTCGCAGATTCATTGTATATTTGTGAGAAATCTGCATTTCGTAACGGAAGATGCAAAACCGTTGAATTGTATGGGTCACAAAACATAGGCGGCCGAATGGTATGGTTGCAGACATGTGACAGACAAAACTTAAATGAATTATTTGTTTAAATTATAAATGTATATGGGAAAAGTACTGATCATTGGTGCCGGAGGTGTGGGCACAGTTGTCGCACACAAGGTAGCGCAGAATAACCAGATATTCGGCGACATCATGTTGGCAAGCCGCACCAAAAGCAAATGCGATGCCATTGCCCGCGACGTGAAACGCCGTACCGGTGTGGGGATCAAAACGGCGCAAGTGGACGCCGACAACGTACCCGAACTGGTGTCGCTCTTCCATGAGTTCAAACCCGAACTGGTCATCAACGTGGCACTGCCCTATCAGGATCTCACCATCATGGATGCCTGCCTCGAGGCTGGCGTGAACTACCTCGATACGGCCAACTACGAGCCAAAAGATGAAGCCAAGTTTGAGTACAAATGGCAATGGGCCTATCGGGAGAAATTCGAGAAGGCAGGTCTTACGGCCATCCTGGGCTGTGGTTTTGACCCGGGCGTGACCAGCATCTTCACCGCTTATGCTGCCAAACATCATTTCGATGAGATACACTATCTCGACATTGTGGATTGCAACGCCGGCGATCATGGCAAGGCATTTGCCACCAACTTCAATCCTGAAATCAACATCCGCGAGGTAACCCAAAAAGGGAAGTACTGGGAAAATGGACAATGGGTGGAAACTGAACCCCATGAGATCCACAAACCTCTGAACTACCCCGAAATAGGACCGAAAGAATCGTATGTGATCTATCACGAAGAGCTTGAATCACTGGTGAAGAACTACCCTAGCCTCAAACGTGCACGCTTCTGGATGACCTTTGGTCAGGAATACCTGACTCACCTGCGGGTCATTCAAAACATCGGCATGGCGCGTATCGACAAGGTGGAGTATAACGGACAGAAGATTGTACCCATTCAGTTCCTGAAGGCAGTGCTGCCCGATCCCGGTGAACTGGGTGAAAACTACACCGGACAGACATCCATTGGCTGCCGCATTCGTGGTATCAAAGATGGAAAAGAGCGAACCTATTATATCTACAACAACTGCAGCCACGAGGAGGCATACAAGGAAACAGGAGCTCAGGGCGTAAGCTACACTACAGGCGTTCCGGCCACCATCGGCGGCATCATGTTCATGCAGGGTCTCTGGAAAAAGCCGGGTGTCTTCAACGTAGAAGAGTTCAATCCCGATCCTTTCATGGAGCAACTCAACAATCAGGGATTGCCTTGGCACGAACTGTTTGATGTCAATCTGGAGGTATAATTAAAAATAAATTACATGCATCCCAAATGCTTGGTTAATATTGATGATTACAGCCGGGAGGATATTTTTCGTATTCTTCAAAGTGCGGCTCGATTTAAACAACAACCCGACCGGGATCTGCTACAGGGCAAAGTGTGTGCCACGCTCTTCTTTGAGCCCTCCACACGCACCCGGCTGAGTTTCGAAACGGCGGTCAACAGGCTCCGTGGACGCATCATCGGCTTCTCTGATGCAGCCACCAGCAGTTCCACCAAGGGAGAGTCATTGAAGGATACCATCATGATGGTCGGCAATTACGCCGATCTCATCATCATGCGTCATCACCTCGAAGGCTCCGCCCGGTATGCCTCTGAGATATCTCCTGTACCGATAGTCAATGCCGGCGACGGATCGAATCAGCATCCCACTCAGACGATGCTCGACCTCTTCACCATATACGAGACCCAGGGAACGTTGGAAAACCTCACCGTCACCATTGTCGGAGATTTGAAGTATGGTCGGGCCGTGCATTCACTCATCCAAGGACTGTCACACTTCTCTCCCACCTTCAATTTCGTGGCACCCGAGGAACTGCATATCCCAGATAAATACAAAGCCTTCTGCGACGAAAAGCAGATTGTGTACAATGAGTTTACCGACTTTTCTATCGAGTCGATCCGCGATGCCGACATTCTTTACATGACCCGTGTGCAGAAAGAACGCTTCACCGATCTGATGGAGTATGAGAAGGTAAAGAACGTGTATGTACTACATAACGACATGCTGGAAGATTCGAAAGAAAACTTGCGGGTATTGCATCCACTGCCCCGGGTAAAAGAGATCAGCCAAGATGTGGACGACAATCCCAAAGCCTACTATTTTCAGCAGGCTCGAAACGGAATGTATACCCGTCAGGCAGTTATCTGTGATTTGATGGGAATTGAGGTAGAGTAAGCATGGGTCCGTCATTCTTAATGTGTTCAAAAATATGAGAAAAGAACTGCAGGTTGCCGCGCTTGAAAATGGCACCGCCATTGATCATATCCCAAGTGAAGCTGTCTTCAAAGTGGTTTCGCTGCTTCAGCTCCAGAGGCTGAGCAACCGCATCACCATTGGCAACAACCTAAAAAGCAGCAAGATGGGGAAGAAGGGAATCATCAAGGTTTCCGATAAGTTTTTCAGGGAAGATGAAATCAACCGCATCGCACTGATAGCCCCCAATGTGAATCTGAATGTCATCCGCAACTTCGAGGTGGTGGAAAAGAAAAAAGTGGTACTCCCCGATGAGATCATCGAAATCGTGAAGTGCAACAACCCCAAGTGCATCACCAACAACGAACCGATGAAGACCCGCTTTCACGTGGTTGACAAGGAAATGGTGGAGCTTAAGTGCCACTACTGCGAACTGAAAATCAAAAAAGAGGATATTGAACTGATTTAATTTTTGTTGGTAGGTTTGTTGGTTGACAAGGTCCGACAGCTGATTGATATAAAATATGAAACATGACTGGAAGCCGGGAACAATGATTTATCCACTGCCGGCGGTGATGATTAGCTGTGGGAATAGCCCCGCAGAATATAACATATTCACTGTCAGCTGGGTGGGCACCATCAACACCAATCCTCCCATGTGTTATATCTCGGTCAGGCCCGAACGGCATTCATATGAAATCATCAAAAGAAACAAAGAATTTGTGATCAATCTCACCACGGAGGATCTGGCCCGTGCCACCGACTGGTGTGGCGTACGTTCAGGCAAGGATTACAATAAGTTTGAGGAGATGAAACTGACTGCAGGCGAGGCAACCGTGGTGAAAGCCCCTATCATTGCCGAGTCTCCACTCTGCATTGAATGCGTTGTAAAGGATATCATTCCACTTGGATCACATGACATGTTCATTTCCGATGTAGTAAACGTGCAGGCCGATGATCGCTTCTTTCATTCCGAAACAGGCAAGTTCGATTTGCAGAGTTCAAAATTACTCGCCTACGCACACGGACATTATTATGGTCTGGGAAGGGAAATCGGCAAATTTGGATGGAGTGTTCAGAAAAATCCGAAGAAGAAGAAAAAACAACAAGGATAACAATTATGCCCGTAAATATACCCGACAAATTACCCGCGATAGAGATTTTAAAAAAAGAGCACATCTTCGTAATGGACGATCTGCGTGCCTCCACGCAAGATATACGACCGCTAAAAATACTTGTCCTCAACCTCATGCCGCTCAAAGTGACTACCGAGACCGACCTGATCAGGTTGCTCTCCAACTCGCCACTACAGGTTGAGATTGAGTTCTTGGGACTCACCTCTCATACCCCCAGGAACACACCCATTGAACACCTGATGTCATTCTACAATGGGTTTGACAAGATCAAAGATGCCTATTACGATGGCATGATCATCACCGGTGCGCCGGTGGAAATGATTCCCTTTGAGAAAGTGACCTACTGGGATGAGCTGACCCATATCTTCGACTGGGCACGTACGCACGTAACCTCCACCTTTTATATCTGCTGGGGAGCACAGGCTGCGCTGTACCATTTCTACGGCATCCAGAAATATCCCCTGGAGAAAAAACTGTTTGGCGTGTTCAGTCATACCATCAATGACCCCTCCTTTCCGCTCTTCCGTGGATTCGACGATACTTTTTATGCACCGCACAGTCGCCACACCACCATCCTTGCTAGCGAAATCGGCCGTCATCCCGGACTCACCATCCACTCCGAATCGGAAGAGGCGGGTGTTTACATCGTCTCCTCTCGCGGTGGAAGAGAATTTTATGTGACAGGACACTCCGAATATGCTCCCATGACGCTGCACAACGAATACACACGGGATAAAGACAAAGGAATGGATTCGGTGGAGTTACCCCAAAACTATTACAGGAACAACGATCCCTCATTGCCACCGTTGGTACAGTGGCGCTCTCATGCCAACTTACTCTACATAAACTGGTTAAATTACTTCGTTTATCAGGCTACCCCTTTCAACATATGCGAGATTGCACAACTGGGAGAGCTATAGTTCCTGTTCACTCCCTCCCGGCAAACTTCAGGCAGACCGGCTTACTGAGAGCAATTGACTGATTTGTATCGGTCAGCAGACCGGTTGCTTTGTCTATGGCGAAGACCTGTATTCGATCATCATCCCTGCCTGCTACCAACAGAAAATTGCCATTAGGGGTAATCGCAAAATTGCGTGGATGCTTCACCGTGAGCTGATAGCCTACTTTAGTGAGGGTCCCATTCTCTGGATCTATTGAGAAGATGGCCAGCCCGTCGGCCTGCAAACGGTTCGATGCATAGAGAAAACGCCCATCAGGTGAAACATGGATGTCGGCGCTTCCGCGTGCACCCAACGTATCAGCGGCAACGACCTGCTTCTGCGTCAATTCACCCGCATCATAGTCGAACAGGATCACCTCGCCCGATAGTTCACCCAGCACATAGAGATATTTACCCCCGTCGGGATGAAAATCGAAATGACGCGGACCGGTACCGGGAGGCATCATAAATTCCCGCAGGCTGCTTTGTTGTATCACAGGTTGTCCCTCAAAGGGAGTATCTTGCACAGTGAAACGATAAAGCTTATCGGTTCCAAGATCGGCTGCGAACAAAAACTGTCCGTCGGGTGAATAACGCACGCTGTGGAGATGTGGCCCTTGCTGGCGTTTGCTGTCGGGACCCTTTCCCTTGAATTGCATCACACCGGTCGCGGCACCAAGGTGGCCCTCAGAGTCTGTCCGGAATGAGGTAATGCTACCACCACCATAGTTGGCGGTATGCAAGTCTTTTTGGTTGCTGTGAATGGTAATGTAACAAGGGCCCTCGCTGAGGGTGGGGCTTGAGTCGACCTCTGTGAGCACTCCCTCCTTCTTGTTGAACGAAAAAGCATGCACAGCACTGTGGCCTTCATCGTTTTCGCCCACGGCATAGACGAACTTTTCATCGGGGCTCAACGTGAGGTAAGAGGGGTTGGCAACTTCTGCCATGCCCACAGAATCGGATTGCCCAGTGAGGGTATTGAAGCGGTAGAGATAAATTCCTTTGCTACCCTTTTCGGAAGTATAGGTGCCGACGAGCAGAAACAAATCTCCCGCGACACCCTTCTCCAACAATGCAGGAGCCTGTGCGTCTCCGGCGGCTGTATCCGGCGTATTGCGCAACTGTTTACCGGTGCATGATAACGACAAAGTTGTAGAAAGCACTGCCATGATAATTTTATGATACATAATGCATGAATTGGGTTTGAAGAACCAAAATAAGTCATTTTTTTCGGATCCGCTTCGCCAATTACAGAAAATATTCAACTCTGCTGCATTTTAGGAGAAAATTTAAAGAGAATTTGAAATTAAAGTTGCGAATATGGCGCAGTCTGCTTACTTTTGCACCGACAAACATTGAGCTATACTATAAAATTAAGAAAAATGTTATCCAAAATATTATCAATTACAGGACGCCCCGGTTTATATAAACTCATCTCAACCAACAAAAATCTGAATATTGTAGAATCACTTGCCGACGGGAAACGGATTCCAGTCTACCCGCAGGAAAAAGTAGTTGCACTGAGCGATGTTTCCATTTATACAAAAGACGGAGATACCCCGCTGCGCAACGTGTTGAAAAAGATGAAAGAAAAAGAGGATGGCGCAAAGATTGCCCTGGGAAGTAAATCGAAGGGCAGTGAACTGTTGGCCTACCTGGAGGAGGTACTACCTGATTACAGCCGGGAGAGCGTGTACGCCTCGGATGTGAAAAAGATGATCGCCTGGTATAACATCCTCGTCGAAAATGATATCGACCTCGAAGAGGAAGAAAAAAAAGAGGAGGAGAAGTAAACAGGGGAAAACAAAAAGGGACCCCATTAAGAGCAATGTAAATTGAATGCAAGGGATTTAATTACACGTGCCGGAGCCGGAGTTGTCTATATCCTGTTGATTCTGCTGGGTGTATTGGGAGGGCGTACCACCTTTCTGATCGTCTTTGGCGCCATACTGGCTATCGGTCTTTTTGAGTTCTACCGTATGGTAGAGAAAGACACCTCCCACGCCATCAGTAAGATTTTCAATATCTTGATGGGCGTTTTGCTATTTTTATCGGTTTTCCTCTTCATCGAGGGCATCTTCCTCTTTGCCCTGCCTGTGGCCATCCTCGTTTATCTGATGATCCTGATTGCTTCATCGGTATTCCTTCGCCGGCAGGATATCCTTCACGGTATCATCTATTCAGTCTTCGGACAAATCTACGTGACCATGCCACTGGGTCTGCTGATGCTTCTCTCCTACTCATACCAAAGCAGCCTTGCCGGCGAGGGACACGACTGGGTACCCGTTCTGGCACTCTTTGTTTTTATCTGGATAAACGATACGGCAGCCTATTTTATCGGGTCACTCATCGGAAAACACAAACTGATTGAACATATCTCACCAAAAAAGTCAGTGGAAGGATTCATTGCCGGCATCTTCTTTACCCTGGTTGCATCCTTCTTCTTCGCCAGATTCTATCCAGAGTTTTCTCCCGCATTCTGGATGGGATACGCAGCGGTTGTGGCCCTCTTCGGTACTTTGGGAGACCTTTTTGAATCACTGATCAAACGCACCTGCGGCGTTAAGGATGCTGGGACTCTGATTCCCGGACACGGGGGTATCCTCGATCGCATCGACAGTTTGCTGGTGGCTGTACCGGCCGCTTATCTCTACCTGCTTGTTTTTCTATCCTTTTAGATATTTTCTTATTTATTCAGAACAAAAATTCACCATGAACGTTAAATTAAAATCAAACACTTTTTGCAATGAAGAAAAAACTAATCGGGACAAACGCGGGAATCGTATGGAACCTACTGAATAACAGCCAGAAATGGAGTATTACACAGTTAAAGCAGGCTTCCGGACTATCGGAGAAAGAGATTTACGCCGCCATTGGATGGCTAGCCCGGGAAAATAAAATCGAGATAGACAAAAGTGAAGAGGATCAGGAAGTCTACTACCTCCTGATCGAATATTATTTCTAACGCCTTATTTCATTTTTTTTACATCACCCCTTTCTCCCGAAGCCGTAGTTGCCATTTCCAGGCTGAAGCCATGGTATCTTCGATCGTCTCCACAGCTTTCCAGCCCAGCACGTTGTTTGCTTTGTCGGGCTGAGCCCAGATCTGTTCTATGTCTCCCTCACGGCGACCCACAATTTTATAATTCAACGACCTGCCTGAGACCTGCTCAAATAGGTGAATCAGTTCGAGCACCGAGAGACCTTTACCGGTACCCAGATTGAAAATTTCTACTTTCTCTTCCGATTTCTCTTCGAGCATCCTTTCTATGGCTACCACATGTGCTTTGGCAAGATCCACTACGTTAATGAAATCACGGATACAAGAACCGTCGGGTGTATTATAGTCGTCACCGAAAACACTCAATTGCTGTCTGATGCCGATACCAGTCTGCGTGATATAGGGCACCAGGTTCTGCGGTACACCCAGAGGCAGCTCACCAATCTCGGCCGAAGGATGGGCTCCTATGGGATTAAAATAGCGCAGGATGATGGCCTTGACTGGCGCACCCGAATGGACAAAATCCTGGATGATCTCTTCGTTAATCTGTTTAGTGTTGCCATAAGGTGAGGCAGCGGGCTTGATGGGCGCATTCTCATCGATGGGATTGCTGTCGGGTTCTCCATATACCGTGCAGGAGGAAGAAAACACAATCCCTTTCACCTGATAAGCTGGCATCAGCTCGAGCAAATTAATGAGCGTCAACAGGTTGTTGCGATAATAAAGTAACGGTTTCTGTACCGACTCGCCCACGGCCTTGCTGGCAGCAAAGTGAATGATTCCATCGAAACGATACTTCACAAAAAGCGACTTCATGGCCTCAAAATCAGTACAATCCGATTTATCAAAAATAGGACGTTTCCCGGTAATGCGTGTAATACCTTCCAGTACGTCGGCATTTGAGTTAGAGAGGTTATCCACAATAACCACTTCATAACCTGCCTGTTGCAATTCCACCACCGTGTGTGAACCAATGTATCCAGTTCCCCCGGTAACCAAGATTTTCTTTGCCATAAAAATTATATTTTTTTGTTTACCTGTTTTTGCACAAAATTACGAAAATTTTCTCTATGTTTGTCATTACCCGATCATCGTTGTCAGCAAATAGTGGTAAAAATAAATCAGCCGCATGAAGTATAATGTAAAAACATACTACCACAAAGAGGAGCTCCCTCCCATGAAAGAGAGCAGCTTTTTTCATGCGGCTTCTGGATTCGACTGGTACAGCAACTCTCCTGCTTATAAACCCCTAATGATCATTGCCTTCGATAATGAAAAACCTGTGGCTGCCCTATTTGCCGTCATCATGCGAATAAACCGCTTTTTCAAGGGTAAGCTCTTTCAGCGGTGTTTCATCACGCAACAACCGGTGTTTATCGACGAAAACCTCTCACAAATAGATGTTTTCGATAAACTCATAACCCACCTAGTGGAAGAAGTGAAACACAAGGTGTTTCTCATTCGGTACGATAACCTGGGAAATGCCATCTTCGGCTACAGAGGATTTCGCGAGAATAAATTCTACTCCGTGAAATGGATCAATATCCGGAATTCGCTACAGCGTAAACGCAAGATATGGGATCAGCTTTCGGCCTCACGAAAGAATCAGGTCAATAAAGCGCAGAAAAGAGGTCTAACGGTGGAGGAGTTTGTGGCAGAAGAGAATCTGCTGGAACTATATAAACTCATACAACAGACGAACAATAAAAAAATTACGCGCCGTTTACCTCCCTACCAGTATTTTAAAAATTACTTCTGTCATTATGTGAAAAAGGGAAAAGGCAAGATTCTACTCACACGCTATCAGGGTAAAATAATTGGGGGAGCCATACTGGGATTTGAAAAAAGTGAAACCGTCTACTGCCTCTACTACTGGGGGAAATCGAAACGATACAAGATTCTGTACCCCACCATCTTCACCCTCTACACGGCCATGAAGATAGCCGAGGAACTGGGATTTCACTATTTCGACTTTATGGATGTGGGATTTCTCGATAAACGGGCAGGTAGATCGCGCTTCCTGCTGCAATTTGGGGGAAAGCAAAGAGCCACCCGGCGCTGGTACAGGTTCAATTGGACCCTTCTGAATTTCTTTGCCGGTAAGCTATACGACTGATACCGAATGACCATACAAAATTTTGCAAAGAAAAGCAAAGAGCGCCTTCTTTTAATCCATCCCCAAGGGTTAAATACTAAAGTAGTTTAAAAATAAAATATTTCCCATGAAATTCTTTGGAGAATTACGAAGGATGCAATATATTTGCATCGTGTTTTTCATGGTATTAGATTTAAGGTTAACAATGAAGATTGGTTGTCGTGAGACAACCATTCCTTTTTTATATAGGTTACCTGTACATCTCCCTTCAATTTTCCGAACGTTCATTTGTATTTTTCCCACAAAGCATCATGAATGATTTGCTGCGACTGGTCAATCAGTCCGGGAATATCTGACTCCGTCATACCTTCGGTGGGTATAGGCCTGTGGATGATCAATTCCATCTTTGACGGGTTCAACCGAAGCGTATTTCTTTTTAACACATCATACGACCCGTTGATGGTGAGCGGCACAATGGGCAACTTCAAATCAAACGCAATGTGATAAGCACCCCGCTTAAAATGTCTCATCTTGCCAGTATGTGTGCGGGCTCCTTCCGGAAAAATCACCATCGAAACGCCCTCCACAATCTGATCCTTTGCTCTCTGTATAGAAGCGGTGCGTGTAGCAAGGCTTGTGTTATCCACGAAAACATGTCCTGCCTTCTCCGATGCATAGCCCACGAATGGAATCTTTCGCAAACTCGCCTTCTGCATCCATTTTATATTTTGATTGAGAAAACCGTACACAAGAAAAATATCATACGCTCCCTGGTGATTGGCCACAAAAACATATGACTGTTTGGGATCCAAATTCTCATGTCCCCTTGTTTTGATGTGGCAAAGAGCCAACCAGCAGGTGAAACGCGACCACCACTTGGGAGGATAAAAGCCCCAGAACCTACTCCCAAAAAGAGGAGCCATCGCCATTACCAGCAGTGCCGTGATCAAAGTTAGCAATAAAAAAAGTGGCATAAAAATGACCCACTGATATAAAAAATATAAGTTTCTTTTCACTTTTTCACATGATTCTGCATCCACAATACAAAAATAAATATTTTATAAATCATCGGGGCATAAATCCGTAGTTTTTGTGGGCCAAACAGCTTTTTTCCAGATTAAACCATTTTTTATTCCGATTTATTTCCTTATTTGTTGAATTTTGTGTTTATTTGCGCTACGAAATAAGTAACAAAATTATTATTCACATCACACATGAAAGAATTTGCGAAATACATCGGCGTACTTGTAATGCTAATAGGCGTTGCCTTTTTGGTGATACCTTTTTTTATGGGCACAACCAATAACACCAACCTCATCATAGGGCTGGTACTGGTTGTTGAAGGATTGTTTGGACATATTTATGTAAACAACATGAAAAAAGGAAGCATGGTCAGCAACATCCTTTGGGCAATTATCCTACTGATCGTACCATTTGTAATTTTCTTCTTCTCCAAGAAGACAGCCTACACGGAAAAAGAAATCAGGGCTTACAATTAAGAAGTCAGCACGCATCATCAGCACACAAGCCCCGGGTACACCACCCGGGGTTTTTTGATCATCCCCGAGGCAACATCACTTCCGAATGACGTAGAGTTGGAAATTTTCATACCGCTTCACCACCACCTCCTCATCTTTATCGATAAAACCACGCAAAGAAATGGCATCGTAATAAATACCATCTATGATGACCTTACCTGAAGGACGAAGAACCGTAGCTGCCCTGCCAGACTGTCCTACCATGATGGCAGGCTCCAAAGGAACAGAACTATAACCCTCCTGATCGGCATGCAGCGCCACCTTGTTCAGTATTCCAGGCTTTCCGATGCGACTCGACAGATAAAGAATAAAACTGACGCTCAAACCCATTCCCCCCAGCACGATCATGATGGCCCGGAAGATTTCCGTGGCTGGTAACCCCTCGAAGTTAAAGCGGATATTTCCTACCAGTGCCAGCAGCAAAGCCAGAAAGACTAAGATGATTCCCGCAATACCGGTGACACCGAAGCCAGGAACCACAAACAACTCAAAGACGATGAGAATAATTCCCAGCACGAAGAGCAACACCTCCCAATTCTGGGCATAACCGGTCAGATACAAGGGCGTAAAGTAGAGTATGGCCGCCGTGATGGCAATGGCCGTGGGAAAACCGATACCGGGCGTATGCAATTCAAAATAAATACCTCCGATAATCAACATGATCAGCAATGCCTGCACCACCCCATTGGTGAGAAAGCCTCTGATCTTGTCATAAAACGTAGGATTGTAGGTCTCAAGCTGATAGTTGGGGAACTTCAGGTGGGAGACGATCACCTCGTGCAGACTTTCTGCGATGCCGTCGCAATAGCCCAGTTCCATTGCCTGGCTGGCTGTAAGCGTGAGGATCTGCGTGGAATCAGCATAACCGGGCACCACGACTCTTTCATCCACCATAGCTTCTGCAATAACAGGATCGCGCTTCCATTTGGTGATGGTATCCCCGTTCTCCAGGGTGACCACTTTACCGTGGCTCTCCGCCGTTGCTCGCATGATGCCACGCATGTATGACTGGTATTTATCGGGAGCCTTAGCTCCGTCACCACCTTCTACCACCGTGGCAGCACCCATGGAGGCACTCTGGCGCATAAAGATGCTGTCGCAGGCTATGGAAATGAGCGCACCCGCCGAAGCGGCATTGTTGTCAATAAAAACATACACAGGCAATGGAAAATTCAAAATAGCCGTACGCATAGAGTCTGCCTCAAGAACTCCCCCGCCATAGGTATTCATATGCAACAGCACCACACGGGCATCTTTCTGCAACGCTTCATGCAAGCCATTCTGCAAATAAATCCAAGTGTTGCTGCCAATGTTCTCCATGATGTTGATCCGATAGACCAAAACCTTGTCCTCTTGTGCATGCAAGCCCTGCATCAAAATCCACCCTGTCAGGAGAATAAAAAAGTAGCGTAATTTTTTCATTTTTAACAGCTATAATAGAACAAAGATAATAGTTTTTGAATTTCAGCCATCAGTTTCATCAAAAATGTGTATATTTGTAATTAAATTTATCAGTATGAGCATTATTATATTAAGCATAGGATCCAATACATTCGCCAAAACTAATATAGACAAAGCCAAGCGAATGCTTTCCCGGCTTTTCTCCGAGATCATTTTCACGCAACCCATTCTCACCGAGCCCGAAGAAGAAAAATACTCCTACCTGTTTCGAAATATATTGGCCAAAGCGGAGACAAATATGACACCCGAGGAGGTGATCGACAAGATCAAACAGACAGAAAGGGCCGTAGGACGCTCACCAAAAGACAAATACCAGGGAAAAGTAGTCATCGACATCGACCTCATACAATACGACGACAATATCTTGCGCCCCGAAGACTTTGAACGCAATTATGTGCAACAGTTACTGGCCTCAATTCAGCCACAGGTCACTCCTACAACAACCCACACGCCCACAGCTTCCACGGAGAACTTAGCCGACGAGATCGATCTCGAAGATTAATTCAGTCGTGTGACAGACTTCACCCCCTTTACAGCCTTCAGCTTTTTAATTAACTGCTCCATCATCGATGTATTGGCAATCATCACCGAGATGTTGCCCTGAAACAAGCCATCGTGGGAATCAATGGAGATGGAGCGCATCTGTACACCCACCTCCTTGGAGATAATAGAGATCAAATTGGCCACGATATTGATTTGGTCATTGCCAATCACCCGCAACACAATGGTATAACTGGATGATCCCGTGGTACCTGACCAACGTGCGTTGAGCACACGATAACCATATCGGGCAAAAAGATCGTGTGCATTGGGACAACTTGTTCGGTGTATCTTAATGCCCTGTGAGGAGACAAATCCAAAGATCTCATCCCCAAAAATAGGATTGCAGCATTTGGCCAGCTTATAATCTATCCCTGTCAGATTTTGATCGATGACAAGCTCATCGTTGCTGGCAAAGTCTCTCGTGGGAGGCCGCAACGTAAAACTTTCGGCACTTACAGGAAGATGACCATCCCTGTTTTCTCCCTCCCTATTTTCCAACTCCAGATAACGATCGATGACCCAGTTCACATCCAGCTTCTCTGCAGCGATGTCGACATAAAAATCGGTCACCGTCTTGTACTTGAGTTTTTTGATCAGTTGCATCAGATGCGCATCATCCACCTCAATTTTGCGGTTCTTCATCCTGCGCGACAGGGTCTCCTTGGCAATATCCACCTGCTTACCAGCTTCTTCCTTCAGCAGCTGCCTTATTCTAGTACGCGCCTTGGCAGTAACCACGAAGCTTAACCAGTCCTGTTTAGGCGACTGATGGGAGGAGGTGTTGATCTCCACCTGATCGCCGCTCTTCAACAGGTGCTTGATGGGCACATTCTTGCCATTCACCCGCCCCGACATGCAGGTGGCTCCCAGTTTGGAGTGGATGGCAAAAGCGAAATCCAGCACTGTGGCCCCTTTGGGAAGCTTAAAGAGGTCACCCTTGGGCGTAAAGACAAATATTTCCTCCTCATACAGGTCCAGCTTGAAGTCGGTCAACTTCTGACTCAGGTTGGTTTCTTTGTCTTCGAGCGACTCACGCAGTGAACTGAGCCAGTTATCGAGTGTCGACTCCTCCTTTACCCCCTTGTACTTCCAGTGTGCTGCCAGCCCACGCTCCGCGATCTCATCCATTCTCCTGGTTCGTATCTGCACCTCCACCCAACGTGAATCGGGTCCCATCACGGTGATGTGAAGCGACTCATATCCGTTGCTCTTGGGAATGGAAAGCCAATCCTTTAATCGCTTTGGATTGGGCTGATACATGTCGGTGATGATGGAGTAAACTTGCCAGCATTGGGCCTTCTCCTGCTCATCCGGGGCATCGATAATCACGCGGATGGCAAAGAGGTCGTAGATGTGCTCGAACTCAATCTTCTGTTTCTTCAGTTTGTTGAGAATGGAGTGAATCGATTTGGTGCGACCTTTAATGTCATATTTCAACCCCGTCTTGTCGAGCCGCTCTTTCACCGGCCCAATGAACGCCTGAATATATTGGTCGCGCGATCGTTTGGTTTCGTTCAGCTTCTGTGCTATAAAATCGTACGATGCACGGTCGGTATATTTCAAACAGAGGTCTTCCAGTTCCGACTTGATGGTGTAGAGTCCCAGTCGATGGGCCAGGGGCGCATACAAATAGGTGGACTCCACCGAGAGATCGAGCCGGTGAGAGCTTTCTGTGCCCTTGGCATCCCGCATCAACTGCAACTGTCTGGCAATCATGATAAACACCACCCGGATATCTTCGGCCATAGAAAGCAGCAGGCGCATATAATTCTCCGACTCCACGGTAGAACGTCTGTCTGTGAATTCGGCAACTTTCTTCAGCCCCTTGAGAATCAACTCCACCTCGCCACCAAAAAGCGTTTTTATCTCGGCAAGGGTATACTCCTCTTTTTTTACCGCACGAAAGAGAAGCACGGCGCAGACAGTGGGTTGCTTCAACCCGATCTCATCCATGGTAATGAGTGCCGTTCGCATCTCAAGCAGCAGCTCATAGAACGCCTCCTCCCTGTTTTCGAGCACCTTGGACAACGACTGTTGCACCATCTTCTTCAAATGCCACACTTTCTCTTTCTCCCAGGCCTGTCTCAAAAAAGTGTAGAGCCTGCGATAAAGATGAAAAAAATCGCTGCGGTCGGTAAAAATAAAATCTGTCATCATGCCCTTGGTGCAAATATTCAACCACAAATTTACGATTTTCTGTGAAAGTGTACCTCCTTGGCAAACAAAATAACCTTCCTCCTATTACTTTGTGAGTTCACGAACAAAACGTTATATTTGCGTAGTCATTTTCACAGTTATCACCTATTTCCCCTGTATGAGAAAAATTGTATCGCTATTTTTTTCCCTGATTTCCTGCACGCTTGTAGCGCAACATAGTGAAACCATTTCCCTGAACGAGGGATGGCAATTCAGACAAGCGAATAAGTCCCCCCAAAACGGGGTGACCAACTCCACCGCCACCCAATGGTACGAGGCAGCAGTGCCGGGGTCGGTGCAACGCGACCTCATCCGTCATGGTGTGCTGCCCGATCCCTATTATGGCACCAACGAAAATAAAGTGCAGTGGGTGGAAAATGAAAACTGGGATTTCAAAAAAACGTTCTTCGTCACTGCCCCTCAGCTGCAGTACGATGATGCCGTGATCTCTTTCGAGGGTCTCGACACGCATGCCGATGTATTCCTCAACGGCTCCCGCATCCTGCGAGCCGACAACATGTTCACCGGCCACAAAATATCGGTAAAGAAGATACTCAAAGAAGGAGAGAACAATCTCTATATTCGTTTCTACTCTCCCATAGAAACGCTGATGCCCGCGCGTGAAACATTTGGCTATGACTATCCGGCCGGGAATGATCACAGAGAGGAAAAACTAAGCGTGTACAACCGCAAGGCACCCTACCACTTTGGTTGGGACTGGGGCATCCGCATGGTGCAGATGGGCATCTGGAAACCAGTATCTCTTCTCTTTTATCACAAAGCCTACATCGAGGACTATTATGTGAAACAGACATCGGTCAACGCCCAGGAGGCACACATAGAAAACCAGATAGAAATTTTCTCGTTGTCGGAACAGCCACAGAAAGCCACGATGTCGGTATCATACAGCATACAAGGCAGCAAGCTCGAAAAAAACAGCAAAGAGATCACGCTCCTGAAAGGAAAAAACAGGGTTGATCTCCCGCTCGTCATATATGAACCAAAGCTATGGATGCCAATACATTGGGGAGAACAGCACCTGTATGATTTCACCGCAAAGATCATGGTGGACGACAAAGTGATCGCCGAAAAAACTGTCAGAACAGGATTGCGCACCATCCGACACATTGCCCGGGAGGATGCACAAGGCCGTTCGTTCTACTTCGAGGTAAACGGCATTCCGCTTTTTGCCAAAGGAGCCAACTACATCCCCGGGGAGATCCTCACCACGCAGCAGGATAGCGCCTACTACGCTAAGATGTTCAACCATATCGAAGGAGCACACATGAACATGGTGCGCGTCTGGGGAGGAGGTATCTATGAAAACGAGGAGTTCTACCGCCAGGCCGATGAGCGGGGTATCCTGGTGTGGCAGGATTTTATTTTCGGCTGCACCCCCTACCCCTCCGACGACGCTTTCCTTGACAACGTGAAGGAGGAAGTTATCTACAACATCAGACGACTGCGCAACCATGCCTCTCTGGCCTACTGGTGCGGCAACAACGAAGTACTCGAAGGATTACACTACTGGGGATGGAACAAACAATATCCCAAAGCGGTGATGGATGTCTGGTTCAAAGGGTACGACAAAACCTTCCGGGAGCTGCTTCCCGCATTGGTGAAGGAGCACGACGGCACACGCGATTACACACACGGCTCTCCAGATGTAGCCAACTGGGGCCGCCCCCACCTTTTCAATCAGGGCGACGTACACGACTGGGGTCTCTGGTATGGAGAGCTACCCTTTGAGGCGATGGCCGACAGACTGCCCCGCTTTGCCAGTGAGTTCGGCTTCCAGTCATTCCCCGAGATGAAAACCATCCGCTCCTTTGCCCCTGAAGATCAGTGGAACCTCGAGAGTGAGGTGATGAAAGTGCACCAGAAAGCCTCTACCGGCAACTCCCTCATCAAGAAATATATGGATATGTATTACCATGAACCAAAGAATTTTGAGGATTTTGTCTACGTGGGACTGGTGATGCAAGGCAATGGCATGGAGGAATCAGTGGAAGCCATGCGCCGCGGCAGGCCCTACTGCATGGGAGCCCTTTACTGGCAGATCAACGACAGTTGGCCGGTGGTATCCTGGTCGAGCATCGACTACTACGACAATTGGAAGGCACAACACTACCGGATGCGCGATGTATTTGCACCACTCGCCCTGGGCATTTCCTTCAAGGAAGACACCCTACAGTTTTATACCCTGTCCGATTACCTGGAGGAGAAGAACGATCTGCAGCTGACGGTACAGCTGATTGACTTCCAAGCGGGAAAACAAAAGGAACTCAAAACGAAAGTAGGTGCGAAAGCCAACAGCAGCGAGATCGTGAAGACCCTGCCCTTGGCGGATTGGATGGGTGAACAGGAGAAGGCCAACAAGATGATTCACGCCTTCCTGAGCGACAGCAAGGGAGATGTGATCTCTACCAAAGATTACTTCTTCTACTGGCCCAACAAACTGAGTCTACCCGAAACAAAGATTGAGACAAAAATGAAGTATGACGATGGACAATACACCCTCACACTGAGGAGCCCCAAGCTGGCCAAAGACGTGTTCGTGGAGATACCCATACAAGGCGCCCGATTTAGCGACAACTTCATCGACCTGCTGCCGGGAGAGAAAAGAACCATCATAATCACCTCGCCGCTGCTAAAGGCAGCGGACAGAACACCCGTCACGGTGAAGCATATCAAGCAGACTTACTGATCTTTCACACAGCCGCAATACACAATAAGAAGAAAATAAAAAGACCAGAAAGGCAGCAGCAAACCAGCATTCAGGCAGAACAAAAGAATGAACAAAAGAATGGGAAAAAGAGCAGAGCTTTCGATATTACTGGTGGTGGCAGCAACCTCTTTCTTGGGCACCTTCCTTATTTCAGCGGTGAACATCGCATTGCCCACCATCGAACGGGACCTCTCTCTCACAGCCATTGAATTGAGCTGGATCATCACCTCCTTCATCCTGGGCACCGCGCTGTTTATGCTGCCTGCCGGCACCTGGGGCGACCGGTACGACAACCGGAAGCTTTTTAAGTGGGGCCTTATTCTTTTCACGCTCTCCTCACTTCTCTGTTACTTCTCGCCAAACGGCTACTCACTTATCGCGGCCCGTTTTATACAGGGTGTAGGTGCTGCCTTCACGGGCACCACCGGCCAGGCCATTCTCGTGGCTTCATTCCCCCCTCAGAAAAGAGGACAAGTGCTGGGCATTGCCGTCTCGTCGGTCTATGTGGGACTGGCACTGGGACCGTTCGTAGGGGGTATACTCACCATCCATACCGGTTGGCGTTCCCTCTTTCTGGTAGCCACCGCATTTGGCATACTCACTCTTTTTACCTCTCTGCGTTTCCTCCGGAATAACGGCAGCAAAGCTCAGCCTCCCAGCGGCAGGGACCATGTAGGAACCATCCTGTTTATGACAGGACTCACCGCGCTGGTCTATGGATCCTCCCTCATTCCCTCCTTGCCAGGCTGGATACTGATGGGATCGGCTCTTTTACTGCTGTTTCTTTTCTGGCGACTGGAAGGGCGAAGCAATCACCCCCTACTCGACACCCGCCTCTTTACCCATAACAGGCTCTTTACCTACTCCAACCTCGCCGCGCTCATCAACTATACAGCCACCTTTGCCATCGTCTTTTTCCTGAGCCTCTACCTGCAAAAAATAGAGGGCCTCTCGCCACGTGACGCCGGCCTGATCATTGTGGCTCAGCCACTGATGATGGCGCTCTTCTCACCGGTAGTGGGGAAGCTGTCCGATAGAATTCAGCCCCGCTACTTTGCAACGGTGGGCATGGGCATGTGCTCCCTGGGACTGCTCTTGCTGGCATTTCTTACACCAGCCACACCCCTCGGATGGATCGTGGCGATCCTGCTGTGGGTGGGACTGGGCTTTGCCCTATTCTCATCACCCAACATGAACACCATCATGGGATCAGTGGAGAAACCACAATATGGGCAGGCTTCCGGTATCGCCTCTTCCATGCGGGTCTTTGGGCAGATCATCAGCATGAGCATCATCACCTTTCTCTTCTCTATGAATTTTGGAGACTCGTCGGTAGAAGCCGTCTCAAATCCTATTTTTATGGATGTCATGCAATGGAGCTTTTTAATTTTTGCCGTAGTAGGCATACCCGGTATCTACTTCTCCTTCAACCGGGGAAATTTGAAACAGAAGAAATAGTGATCCTATCTGATCGATTAGAAGGGCATGAGGAAAATTTTTTTACCTGATCGCAAAAAATGATTAGCTTTGCACAGAAGAGCTAACTGACATCCTATCACGCGATAACCTTCCGATGGACAAGATTAAACTCCTGATCGTGGATGATCATCATATTCTGGTAGATGGGTTGAAAAGTCTTTTCGACCAAACTGCACATATTCAGGTGATCGGCACTGCCATGACCGGCGATGAGTGCCGTAGAGCACTTCTGCACGAACTGCCGGATGTGATCCTGCTCGATATCAGCCTGCCCGATGTCAGTGGTATCGACCTCTGCAAGGAGATAAAAACAGCCTATCCAGCGATTAAAATTGTCGCTTTATCCAGCTTCAATGAATATGCCGTCGTTCGTCGCATGATCGATCAGGGAGCATCGGGTTACGTCGTAAAAAACGCCATACCCGAGGAAATCATCCAGAGCGTAGAAATGGTCATGCAGAACGAAACTTTCCTTTGTGAAGAAATCGACCTGCTGTTGCGCAGGAGATCCACCCAACCTGTATGGCTCACCCCACGTGAGAAAGAACTGCTCGGTTTCATCGTCGAGGGGTATACGAACGCCGAAATAGCCGAAAAGATGTTCCTGGGTGTGGAGACCATCAACAGCTATCGAAAGAACCTGCTTGTTAAAATGGGAGCAAGAAACACTGCGGTGCTGGTGCGTATGGCACTGGAGCAGAAGCTGGTGTAAAAGAAGACTCAGTTACCCAGTAAGTCGGATATACCCGGCGGAGTAAAGTTGGCATCAGCACTCACCGAGGGCCCCCCTTCCAGGGCAAACCGCCCGCTGATCTCCCCCTCGGCCAGACCACCCACCCCTGCCTTAACCGAGCTGGTAAAAGCCACATCCTTCACGCTGTCACCCTGTCCCAGGGTGATTTCCATTCCCAGTGTCGCTTCGGCTGTAAGGGTTCCGCGCCCATATTCTCCTTTCACGCCCACACCACCCCAAATAGTAGTTTCGTGTTTGGTAAAATCGCGCTTCACCGACCAGAGGAGACCCTCACCACCCGATAGTTTCACATGCTCACAGCTGAGCTCAAACGACAAAACACCCATGCCCCCACTGAGACCTTTTTCACCCAGCGGACAATCTTTTTTCTCTTTTGTGGGCAGCGTTGGATCTGCAGGTGGTGCAGGAGGCTGCGGCGGCTCCGGCTCCACGCAGATCAACTCGTTGATTTGGTTGGCAATGGGTGGTATCCCGGCAGCAAAACCTGCAGCTATTTTAAGGTGACTGAGCGCGATTATCTCCCGATAGAGATTGTAATACTCGTTGAGACTGGGCGCATAAATCCGTTCAATGATGGGATTGGAGAATGCATATAAATCAGATATCGCCTCTTTCAATGCACCGGAAACAAGCGCATAATTTTTACAGGCCGCAGAGAAGGAGGACTCCATGTCTCCCTTTTGCATCTTACACATCTTGAACATGAGTAGATCAATCTCATACTGTAACTTCTTTATTTTGGCTTCAACTTGTTTCTGACAATACTCGTTATCACCGCATTTCATTCCTTCTTCAATGAGGGCCTGCATTTTTTCCAGCATCTGCAGATGTTTTTCCTGATCCTGTGTGAACGTTGGCAGATGTTGCTCCATTCTTTTTACGTTGTCTTCCACCAACTTCGATCCCTGTTGTGAAGCCCTCGCATAGTTGCTGTTTTCCCCAAACAATAACCCGTAGATATCCTCAAACTGCATGATCTCCTTCGCGAAATCGCGTGAAAAAACCATCGAATTGTCCGGATCTTTAGATGCATGTAGCTGCTGATTTCTCATTCGCTCCGAAGCGGAGAGCAGGCGGGACAATAATTGCTGCTCTCGGGCACCCAATTGCGTCAAATAAAGCTTGAGAGACTGCTCCTGGCCTGCCATCATACCCTTGTTCTCATATACGGGTAAATCGGGAATCTCAAGTCCTCCGGTGTCTCCTTTTTCATCCGCCAGCGGACGGGGTGTGCTGGGTTGCTGTTGTGAGGCGGAGGTTGCTTCCTGTGCCTTTGCCATGGCGGCAAAACCAACAGCCGAATATTTTTGTCTCAATGCCTTTCGCAAATATTGCTCTGCCTTCGCGTGATTTTTTTCACATTGAGCAATCAATCCCAGTCCCAGGTAAGGGGAGCTCATCCCGGGTAGTACCCGCAGTGCCTTTTCAAACATCAGCGAGGCCTGGCTGTTGTCACCTGCTTCCCAATAGGCCCACCCAAGGTTGCAAATGACAAGGCCTGTGTTGGGTTTTAACTGATCGGCATAATGCAATACCTGCACAGCCTTGGTATACTCACCCATATCCTTGAGTGCCACCCCAAGGTTGTTTGCCGTAAGCAGGTCGTCGGGACTTCGTACGGCGCTCCAGGCAATGGCATAAACCGACGCAGAACCGGCTCCCGTCATCACAAATGCGGCACCCATATCGGCTCCGTCCGTTTGCCGGTTCGACTGTTCCAGTATTCGATTCAGCTTCTGCAAATCGCCCGTCTTCGGTCCGTAGGTTGTCAGCAATGATTGCGCCAATTGTATATACTGGTCACGCGTCAGCAGCGATGCGCCTGTCAGCTTGATTAGTTCAGGACAAGACTTGTTAGTGCTGTGAACGGAGCTTTCCGCTTTCGGAGGATTGGCTTTCGGGGTTTGCGATTCTTGTTTATCGGTTTTAATTTCCTGCTTCTCGTACTGCTGCTGCATCGTATCTCCCCATTCCTCCAGTCGGGCAGATTCCTGCTCCGTCAGTTCTTTTCCGGAAGATACTTTCTCCATGATCCTTTTGATGTCGCTTGGCATTTGATACTGTGCAAAGTTGCTCCATGCCAAAGTCAGCATGACGATCAACAAAAATAATTTCTTCATAAGCCTCTTTTTATTACTTCATCGCAACACACTCATCCTTTGCCATGCCTCGCTATCTATAATTCAAAATCCGCTTCCAGTATATTCTGCGGATGATCATCATACACTTTTATCAATGCGTCGGCATAATGGATGAGATAATCGAGACAGTTACCATAACGGGTTTCTATGTTATACGAAGTGTACATCATCCTGTTGGCCTGATCCTGCAATGAGTTGACCTTCGCTCCGTCAATCAGCAGGTCGTCGAGGAGCGCGCGATAACGCACCAGGTAGGTTCTTGTAACGGCGCTCATCTCCTGGCATTTGTCGTTCGACATCCGGGTTATCTTATCCTTTACTCCCGCTGTCTTCCCCCCACTGGCACGTACTTCGCTCAGCTCCTTCTGCAACTGATCGATGACGGGGAGATACTTTATCGTGACATCTACAAGCCCCTTGGTATGATCCTCTATCAATTGGTTCAATTGTTGTTCGTTCTTCGTGCTGATTTGTTCCAGCTCTTTCAACATTGCCTGGAATTTTTTTACCAGCTCGGGAGACTGGAAAAGATCGCTATTCCCCTCTCCCTGACTGGTGGCTTCCCGCTTTTCCCAATTTTCGGTATCCCGAAGTTCCGTCATTTTATCTTTCAGCGCTGAAACACGAAGGATCCAATCTTGTCTCTCCTCAAAGCTTTCACCGCAGATATTTTCCGGTATCGGGGGTAGCTCCCTGAGAAAAGCCTCTGCTTCACTTTGGGCACACAAGCTACCGACAACCAGCAAAAGGGCGAACAACGACAATAATCTCTTCATGGTGCTGTATCTTTATAACCGTACAAACTCTACCCTGCGATTCATGGCTTTGTTAGCGGGGGTATCGTTGGAAGCAACCGGCTTCGACTCTCCTGCACCTTCTGTTTCCATTCGCGAAGCGTCGATACCGAACTTGCTCACCAGCTCACTTTTCACTGAGGCGGCACGACGTTGCGACAGCTCCATATTTTTGGCGTCATCGCCGTCGCTGTCGGTGTGTCCGATTATTTTCACCCTGACCGATTGATTTTCCTTCAGCACATCGGCGATGCTCTTCAGGGTACCAAACGATTCCGGTTTCACCTCGGCCTTGTTCACATCGAAAGTGATGCCGTAAGTTACCAGTTTCCCTTCAGTCATCAGTTTACTGCGTGTATCGGGTGAGGCAGTGGTGATTTTCAGGTTGGTTATATAGGGAAAACAATAACGGTCCCATCCCGAAAAGCGTATGCGGTCAAACTGCACACCGGGATAGATGTTAGTCGGCACATCCAGCACTTTCTCCTGTTGATGATAAATACGCACCCTGCGCTGTTGTACCCAGATGATGACATGGTTCTCCTTTTCACGGATCACCGGATTCTTTGAGGCTTGCCCGGTAATCCAATCAGCAGCGTCTTCCTTGTAGCCTTTGGTCTCCCACTGGTCAGATCCCGCTTCGACGTGAAGCCCGCCCACACCCGGATACAAGTCAGTGTTCAACTCCGGTGCCTCGTCAGCCTTATCCTGATAAAGTGTAAACTGTATCCCGTATCTGTATTCTGCATCGGGGATGATATCAAACTCCACGATAAAGTTGGCAGGCAGCTTCAGCTTGCGGGTATAACAGTATACCGCATCCTCCCCGTTCATGTGAAACCAGTTGCCGGAAGCTATATTCACTGTTTTCACCTCTCCACTGCCGTTGGAACTCCAGAGTGCCGGGAAGTCGCCGATGGCATCCTGCGAAAAATCTTCGAAGAAGAGTATCTGATCGCCCGGCACAAAATCATACCGGCTTGTGGAGGTCATTTTTTGCGCGGGTTCCTGCGGTGTGCTTGCGGCATCGCTCTTTGTGTCATTCACGGAAGTGTCGTCGCTACCTTCCTCCGCTATCGCCTCTTCCTCATTCTCCGATTGGGACTTCTTACTTTTCTCCTTTTTGCTTACCGAATCTTCCGCTTTATCCAGCACATCCTCCGTCACCTCCTCTGCTTTTTGTTCTACCCGTTGCTCAACTGTGTTCTTCGCAGCCTCCTTGGCAGCGTTACCCAGTTTGTTCAGCCATTTCTGTGCATCGGCCTGTACGGTAAAAAACAGGCAAAAACTCAAAAAAATCACTACTCGTTTCATACGATTATTTTTATTTGTTTGATTAAAATGTGTGGCATGTGAAATATCGATGCAGCCAACGACCTGTCGGCGTGGACACCTGCTCTTTTCATGATAATTGCTATGTATGAATGAATCCCCATTGTGTTGGTTCTCTTTACAGAATAAGCCTGCCTGGTTAATTTCCGGTTCATTCCACCTGGTGTTGTCGAAGGGCAAAAATACCCGGTTCAATTTGAAAAAAAAACCCCCAAAAAGGGGTATTTCAGCGTAGATCGGGAAAAACTGCCGGTGAAGGAACAGCGCGCAGGGAAAGGCAAAAAAGGAGCAACTGCGAGAGCATGAAGCAGTAAATAGCGGTGATCCAATGAAAAAATGTGGAACAGGAATGGGGCAAAATCAGTCAGTTGGTATTATCTTTGCACCCACAAACAAAAAAACAGTATTCAGAAGAAATGGCAAAAGAATTGAAGGAGATTACTCCCCGCAGCAAAGACTATTCACAGTGGTATCTCGACGTGGTGATCAAGGCCGACTTGGCTGAGAATTCAGCAGTAAGAGGCTGCATGGTGATCAAACCTTATGGTTACGCAATTTGGGAAAAGATGCAGCGTCAGCTGGACGACATGTTCAAGGAAACAGGACACATGAATGCCTACTTCCCGCTGTTCATACCCAAATCATACCTGAGCCGCGAAGCCGACCACGTAGAAGGTTTTGCCAAAGAGTGTGCCGTGGTGACACACTACCGCCTGAAAAATGCTCCCGACGGAAGCGGTGTGGTGGTCGACCCCGAAGCAAAGCTCGAAGAGGAGCTGGTGGTCCGTCCCACATCCGAAACCATCATCTGGAGTACCTACAAAAATTGGATTCAGTCCTACCGCGATCTGCCCCTGCTCATCAACCAGTGGGCTAACGTGGTACGTTGGGAGATGCGCACCCGTCTCTTTCTGCGAACGGCCGAGTTTCTCTGGCAGGAAGGTCACACCGCACACGCCACCAAAGAAGAAGCAGTGGAAGAAGCAGAACGGATGATCAACGTATATGCCGATTTTGCTGAGAACTACTTGGCCATGCCGGTCGTGAAAGGCTTCAAATCGGAGTCGGAGCGTTTTGCCGGCGCCCTCGACACCTACACCATTGAGGCACTGATGCAGGATGGCAAAGCACTGCAGTCGGGTACCTCTCACTTCCTCGGACAAAACTTTGCCAAAGCATTCGATGTACAGTTCTCTGATCAGAACGGCAGTCGTGACTACGTGTGGGCCACCTCATGGGGTGTTTCCACCCGCCTGATTGGCGCACTGATCATGTCACACTCCGACGACAACGGTCTCGTACTGCCTCCCAAGCTTGCTCCTTACCAGGTGGTAATTGTACCTATTTACAAAAATGAGGAACAGCTCCAACAGATCAACGAGAAGGTGGCAGGAATCATCACGAAGTTAAAATCTCTCGGCATCAGTGTGAAGTACGACAATGCCGACAACAAGAAACCGGGATGGAAATTTTCTGAATATGAGCTCAAGGGAGTGCCGGTGCGGCTTGCCCTGGGAGGACGCGACCTGGAGAACAACACCATCGAGGTAGCCCGTCGCGACACACTCACCAAGGAGACCCTTTCCTGCGAAGGCATCGAGCATCATGTAAAGGCCCTACTCGAGGAGATTCAACAGAACATCTACAAGAAGGCAGCCGACTTCCGCACCGCCCAAACAAGGGAGGTAAACAGCTACGAGGAGTTCAAGGTAGAGATCGAAAAGGGAGGATTCCTCCTCTGCCACTGGGACGGTACCGCCGAAACAGAAGCGCTGATCAAGGAGGAAACAAAGGCCACCATCCGCTGCATACCTCTCGAAGGCGATAAGACACCCGGCAAATGCATGGTCACCGGAAAACCATCACTCCAAAGGGTCATCTTCGCACGAGCCTATTAATCTCACACACGGTCATGCCTACCTTCACGCAGTGGATCTCCGCCTTCAGGCTGCGCACCCTCTTTCTGGCCGTTGCGGCTGTCGTCCTTGGCAGCGCGCTGGCCTGGCGTGAAGGTACCTTCAGCACCGCCACATTCCTGCTGGCTCTGCTGCTGGCAGTCGCCATCCAGATCTTGGCCAACCTGGCCAACGACCTGGGTGATTACCAGAAGGGAACTGACATCACCGGACAGCGACAAGGCCCTACGCGCGCACTGCAGAGCGGCAAGATTTCTCAAAAGGAGATGAAAAGAGCCGTCCTCCTCTTCACCCTCCTTTGCGTGGTAACAGGCTTGTCGCTTATAGGGAGTTCAACTCCTTTCAGCAATACTTCCTCCACCTGGATCATGATAGCCCTCGGTGCAGGCTCCATCCTGGCAGCGCTCTTTTATACCCTGGGGAAACATGCCTATGGCTACCGGGGCTGGGGCGATCTGTTTGCTTTCCTCTTCTTCGGGCCTGTGCCCGTGATCGGCACCTGGTTTCTGCACACCCATCTCACCGGATGGCAACCGGTATTGCCGGCTATCGGGCTGGGGCTCATCAGCGCCATGATCCTCAACATCAACAACATGCGGGACATCCAGAACGACAAAGCCTCCGGTAAGATCACCCTTGCCGTGAAGTTGGGTTTACCCGCTGCAAAAGTGTATCATACACTGATGACCTTCGTCTCCTTTGCTTGCTTTGCAGGCTATAACCTCCTCTTTGAACCGGCACCCTGGTACCGGTATGCTTATCTTCTGGTTTTTCTGTTGCCCCTTACAATCGTGATCGAAATCAGACACAAAGAGGGGCAAGCGCTTGATCCCTACCTCAAGCGAACCTCCCTCTCGGGTTTCCTCCTGGCAGTTGCGTTTGCCCTCTGCATCAACTTATAAAGCTGTCTATTTCAACTCCACTTCCACCACACAGACTGTTTCATCGGGAAGAGGTCCCAGTTGCAGCACGATGCCACCCGCAGCCTTGGTAAATTTCACCGGTTTCTTGTCGATGAACCACTTCGCAGAAGCTACCTGCTTCCCCTCCATGGGCAGATAAAGTGCCTCGTCCTTCAGATTCAGAATATGTACAAAAAGTCTGTTTTCCTTTTGTGTGGTCACACCCCAGTCGCGCGGTGCAATAAAGCCGCCGCGGGTGCCATAGATCGTCTCCCCATACGTTTTCAGCCAGGCTCCCATTGCGTTGTAGCGTTCAATGGCTATGTCGGGGAAGGTTCCATCGGGTCGCGGGCCCACGTTCATCAGCAGGTTGGCATTGTTACCGGCCGCCTTCACCACATAATGAATCAGCTCTTTCTCTGTTTTGTAATTCTTGTCGGTGATGTTGTATCCCCACGAGTGGTTCATGGTCTCACAGGTCTCCAGTGGCAGCTGACCAATAGTTGATGTGCCGGAATAGCCCGATTGATTTTGTCCAGGCAAATCCTTCTCAAAGGTCTGCCCATCTTCACCTTCAACGGGAGCAAGGTGGTGGTTGTTGATGATCAGACACCCCGGCTGAATGGCGTGAATATGGTCATAAATCTCCCGCATGCGCCAGTCGAAATCTGCAGGCTGATCCCACTGTCCGTCGAACCAGATGGCCCCAATCTCTCCATAGTTTGTCAACAACTCGGTCAACTGACCCAACATGAAGTTGTGGTAGCTCCCCCACTCCCCTTTTTCGGTGCGGCCCACGCCCTTTCCCGTTCTACCCATGGGATTGTAATCGGCACGACTCCAATCGAGCAGGGAATAGTAAAAGTGTAGCTTGATGCCCTGCTTGTGGCATTCATCGGCAAGTTCCTTGATCACATCGCGACCGAATGGTGTGGCATCCACGATGTTGTAGGCCGACTGTTTTGTGCCGAACATCGAGAAACCATCGTGGTGGCGTGAGGTGATGCAGATATACTTCGCACCGGCAGCTTTCACATCCGACACCCATTTGGCGGCGCTGAAATTCGACGGGTAAAAGCCATCTGCCAGGCGTGCATACTCCTGATACTGGATGTTCTTGTTATTCATGATCCACTCCCCGTCGGCCATCATGCTGTAGATGCCCCAATGGATAAAAACGCCAAACTTCATATCCTGAAACTCTGCGCGATTTTGCAGATTATCTGCCGTCGGGATATAAGTCTGTTGAGCCACGGCACCGGCTGTGATGCACAACAGGGCAAAAAATAAAATGATCGTTCTTTTCATGTATTTTTAATTTAGTGATGAGTGATCGATTGTCTCCATGAAATAAATCAGTCGCGTTATCGCAGCGGCATCTTCAAAATTGACCTTTTGCTCTTTCATATACTGATCGAGCTGCTTCTTGCTCTTTTTGAAATGGTTCTTCAATTGTCTCAGTGTTTTCAACTCTTTCCACCCTGCTCCATCATTCAGGTAGTATATGTTGAAGGGCTTGACTTCAAAGTCATCGGGCAGCTTTAAATCATACACCCTGCCATCCATCGACCAGCTCGAGTAGCTGTCGACAGACGATGTCTGCGACGTACCCCCATAACCGGCAGGTTTTCCGGGCGGTATGACCTTGCATTTATAGTAGGCAAGTAGGGTAAAATCACCCTGGTGAAGTATTTCCATGAACTTCATGTTGTGCAGGACAAACTTTCTATCATATAAAAAAAGGGTGTCCACCTGGCTCAGCGAAGGTTCCGCTATGGCCAGCTTTTGTTCGTTCTGCATGAAGACCATCTCTTCCGAAGCAGCATTGTAATTGAGTTTTGCCGGGTTCCTGCGCCCATCTCTCATCAGCACTACCCCCTCTCCGAATTCGGGAAACAGATAGTGAGAGATCTCCACACCTTTCTGGGAAAAGAGGGAAAGCGACTGTAGCAAAAAGAAAGAGAGCAGCAGGGGTTTACAAAACCGACTGTAAATGGCTCCCATCAGTCCCTTGCGGCACGATACGGGGCATGTTTGTTTCATAGACAGATAACTTTAACGGGTTTAGCATTACTTAAAGTGATAAAGATAAGTGATCTTTTTTTTTTTGAAAAATAATTAACATAAACAAGCAACAGTTTGTATTCCTGTAAAAATATTTTATAACTTTGTTCTTGACTATCAACCAATCTCTTTCATCACCATGTTCGATAACAGCAAACGTGCTTTTATAGCGATAAACGACGGAGCAGAAGTGTGTCTGATACCCAAAATGGCAAACCGCCATGGTCTCATCACCGGTGCCACAGGAACTGGCAAGACCGTCACCCTCCAAACCCTGTCCGAAACCTTCAGCGAGATGGGTGTGCCCGTCTTCGCGGCCGACATGAAAGGCGACCTCTCCGGCGTGGCCAAAATAGGCGGAAACAAAGAGAGCGTGAACAAGCGGGTGGAAGGTTACCAACTCCAGGAGAAAGGATTCGAATACAAAGCTTTCCCGGTGCGTTTCTGGGATGTCTTCGGAGAACAGGGTCATCCGGTGCGGACAACCGTCACCTCCATGGGACCGCTGCTGCTGGAACGGCTCCTCGATCTGAACGAGACACAGGGGGCCATCTTGACAATGGCCTTCCGGATTGCCGATGACCACAACCTGCTGCTCATTGACCTGAAGGATCTGCAAAAGATGCTGCAGTACATCGGCGACAACCGCCAGGAATTTATCACACAATATGGTAACATATCGCCCGCCAGCATCGGCGCCATTCAAAGGGGGCTGATGCGGCTGGAGAGTGAGGGTGCCGACAAGTTCTTCGGTGAACCCGATCTGGAGATCACCGACTTTATCCAGACAGAACAGGGCAAGGGGGTCATCAACATCCTGGCTGCCGACAAACTGATGAACTCGCCCCGTGTATATACTACTTTTCTGCTCTGGCTGCTCGACGACCTGTATGAGAGCCTGCCCGAGGTGGGTGACCTAGATAAACCCAAGCTGGTCTTCTTCTTCGATGAAGCGCACCTGCTTTTCAATGACATGCCCTCCTCCCTGCTCGAGAAGGTAGAACAGATTGTTCGCCTTATCCGTTCCAAGGGCGTGGGTGTCTATTTCTGCACCCAGAGCCCGGCCGACATTCCCGAACGCATCCTTGGGCAGCTCGGCAACAGGGTACAACATGCCCTGCGTGCCTATACACCCAACGACCAGAAGGCCGTGAAGGTGGCCGCCAATACATTCCGCGCCAACCCCAAATTCAATACCGAAGAAGCCATCACCCAGCTCAATACAGGTGAAGCGCTTGTCTCTTTTCTCGATGAGAAGGGAGCTCCGCAGATGGTGGAACGGGCCAACATTCTTCCTCCGCAGGGACAAATAGGTCCCCTCACGGTGGGAGAACGCGATCAGATTCTCCGAAGCTCGCTCATCTATGGCGTGTATGAGAAGCTGATAGACCGCGAGTCCGCCTACGAGATCCTCTCCCAAAAGCAGGATCTCCTCGAAGCAGAACGCGAAAAAGCCGCCGAGGAGAAGGAAAGAATCCGCCAGCAGAAGGAGGCCCAGAAAGCGCTACTGGAGGAGGAGCGGGCAAAGCGTGCCGCAGCTCGCCAGCGGAAAGCCGACCAGGGTATCCTGGGCGACCTCCTCACACAGGTAGGTCGCAGCACCACCCGGCAGATCAGCAATCAGCTAGGGAGAACCCTCACCCGCAGCCTGCTGGGTGCCCTTTTTGGAAAAAAATAAAATCATCAAGCGTGTAACATGTACAAAATTCTATTCCAGCATTATTTGCTGAAAGGTTTCCGCTCGCCAGCATACTACAAAAATCTGATCGTCAACATTTTTGTCGGTCTTATGGCGCTTTATTTTCTGGCACTGTTCCTGTTTCTGGGTTTCATGCTGCCTAAGTTGCTAGAGGAAATCACGCCCGGTACCGATCCGGCCGCTACCTTCCATGGCATCATGATCTATGGGTTGTTTGCGTTTCTGATAATCCGCTATCTCATGCAGCCGCTGAACAGGCTCAATCTGGAGTACTATCAGACCCTGCCGGTCAAAAGATCGGTACTGATGAACTACCTGATCCTGAAACCCCTGTTGAACCCGGTCAACTACATCCTGCTTTCCCTGACCATTCCCTTTGCCATCACAGGCATCTTTCCTACTTATGGCATCGTCGCTGCTCTCCGCTTTATCGGGATCAACATCTTCCTCATTTGGTTCAACTCCCTGCTGGCACCCCTCTTGAAGCGGAAGTTTCACAACCTCCTTCTTGGAGCAACCGCGCTGCTGATCATCGGCGGCGGTCTGGCTGCACTCGAGTATTTTCAGATCTTCTCACTCTTTGCCCTGTCGCAGCGTCTCTTTGAGTTTCTAACCAGCACGCCCTTCATCTGGATCGCCGCAGTGAGCCCAGGCCTACTGGCTTTTCTGCTCAATAAGGTTTACTTCAAACAAAACTACTATCCCGAGTCGTTTGAAAAAAAGAGAAATAACAGAGCCACCACGCAACGGTTTACCTTCATGGAACGCTTTGGCAAGATCGGCGAACTCATCTCACTCGAGATCAAGCTGGTGCTCCGTCACAAGCGGACAAAGAGCACGCTCTACACGGCATTGTTTTTTTTGTTCTATGGATTAATTTTTTATCCCAATCCCGTGTATAACCAGCAACCGGGCTGGCTGCTCTTCGTGGCCATCTTTATCACCGGTACCGGCATGCTGATATTTGGCCAGTGGATCATCAACTGGGATGGCGCCCACTTCGATTTCCTGATGACCCGCGACATCGATACCCACACCTATATCCGGGGTAACTATTATCTGTTGATGGCGCTCTGTGTGTCCTCATTCATTGTCACCACACCCTACTTCTTTTTTGGCACCAAGATCATCTTCTATCACCTGGTGGCATTTCTTTACAATGCGGGTGTGAATAGCTACGTTTACCTCTTCGCTGCTTCCTTCAACACTAAGAGGCTGGAGCTTACCCGAGGTTCGTCGATGAATATGCAGGGTGTGAGTTATAAAAACTTCCTGGTGATGATTCCCCTGATGGGGCTTCCCATCCTACTGGTGGCCCTCTTTTCCATCTTCAAGGCTACCCAGATCGCACTGATCATCATCGCCGCCCTGGGCTTAGCAGGTATTCTCTGCCGCGAGCCGCTGCTCAGGATGATCGACCGGCAGTTCCTCCGCCGAAAGTATGCCCTCTGCACCGGATTCCGCAAGAGCGAATAATCATCGGCCTTTACCCACTTTTTGTCAATATAAAACAAAAAATCCCAATGCAAGATTACGCACAACAACCAGACTCCCTTTCAGCTGTACACCCACCCCTGCCACCCCGGGCAGAAGCAACCAATACAATCACGGCCTCCAACCTGACCAAAAAATATGGCGGCGTCACGGTACTCAACATACCCTCCCTCACCATCCAAAATGGCGAGAGCTTCGGCCTGGTGGGCAACAATGGCGCTGGCAAGACCACCTTCTTCCGGCTGATCCTCGACCTCATTGAAGCGTCATCGGGAGAAATACAGGTCGATGGAGAACAAGTGGCCCGTCGTGATGCCTGGAAATCGAAAGTGGGCTCTTTCCTCGACGAAGGGTTTCTGATCGACTTCCTCACACCCGAGGAGTATTTTGCCTTCACCGCACGCGTTTACCAAAAGTCGGAAGGCGACCTGGCGGCATTTCTTCAATCCATGGGTGACTTCTTCAACGGAGAGATACTGGGATCGGGTAAGCTGATTCGCGACCTCTCCAAAGGAAATCAGAAGAAAACAGGCATCGCCGCCGCCCTGATCGGAGACCCGCAGATACTCATTCTCGACGAACCCTTTACGGCACTCGACCCCACCTCACAGATCCGACTGAAGCGGATGCTCAATGAGCTCAAAACAACCCGCAACATGACCATGCTCATCTCCAGCCACGACCTCAACCACGTGACCGAAGTATGCGACCGCATCGTAGTGCTCGAAAAGGGGCTGGTGGTAAGGGATATCCACACAAGTGCCAACACGCTGAAGGAGCTGGAGTCTTACTTCGCCGTATAACCACGCCACCACGGAGGATACGTCGCATCATTTCCGCACACAGAAGGATATGGCCCAACTAAAAAAAAATGTATCTTTGCCCAGCTAAAATAAAATGGACAAATGAGCGAACAAATACACGAAGAAATAGAGAAGAAGCAGACAATGGGCCCTGTAGCCGACTGGTTTATCCGTTTGGCAAAAGGCACGCTGGTGGGTATTGGGTTCATTCTTCCCGGACTCTCGGGAGGAGTGCTGGCCGTCATCTTCGGCATCTATGACCCGCTGATTCGTTTTCTGGCCAACATCCGGCACAACTTCCTGAAGAACATCCGCTATTTTCTTCCCGTCGCCATTGGTGCAGCTCTCGGCATCCTGCTCTTTGCCGTGGTCGTGGAAAAAGCCTTCGGCAGGTATGCCGCACAATTTGTCTGCCTCTTCATCGGCTTCGTAGCAGGCACCTTCCCCTCACTCTATAAAACGGCAGGGAAGAATGGCAGAAAAGGCGCCGACATGGGGATCCTGGTTGTCTCCACGCTCGCCATCTTTCTGCTGATGATTGTCGGCGGACAGCAACTTACCGAGGTCACACCCAACATCCTCGTCTGGCTCGGTTCGGGGCTACTGATGGGGCTGGGACTGATTGTACCCGGCATGAGTCCCTCCAACTTCCTCATCTACTTCGGACTCTACGATAAGATGGCCGTCGGCATCAAGGACTTCGACTTTGGTGTCATCCTCCCGCTGATCATCGGATTTGTGTTGTGTGTGCTTCTCTTCTCGAAAATTGCCGCTTATCTTTTCAAGCAGTACTACTCCGGTATGTATCACTTCATTCTGGGCATGGTAATCGGCTCCTCGCTGGCCATCTTCCCTACGGTAGTCTTCCCCGCCTTCAGTGCGGAGCAGCTCGCTACTACAGGACTAAGTTTTGGCGGCGCCCTTTTCTTTTGTGCCGTACTGTTCCTCGCCGGCACGTTGGCATCCTATCTCTTCAGCAAGGTAGAAGAAAAATACCCGCGGGAGGAAATCTTCTGACCTGGCATTTCAAGGCAACCAGCCCAAACTATCTGTCAGAGGGTTGGTTTTACGCCATTGTTCAAGTTCTTCATAGGTCTTCACATTTCCCGAAAATACCGCATGATATATCTCAATGCCGGGAATCATTACCCCATCCGGCACATCATACTTAATTTGAAGGATAGTCTTGCGGATTTCGGGAGTTAGTTTCTTGGTTATGGCATCAGTCGTTCTCTCTACCGTACCGTCGTATTTCGAGCCTTTACGAATATGAATCATGTCGAATTTCCATATATCTGTGCCTTTATCCTCATACAAAGCATGCCATTCAATGCATTCTTCTTCCGTGTCGATGAGATTCCCGTATTGAATTTCCCTCAATGACAATCGTTCTGCCAATTCTCTCATCACTGAAAAACTTGCCGGAATACTCACTTCCTCGGTGTAGATATGAAGGTCAATATCCCTACTTTTCATCATCAAGCCAGTTTTTAACGAGCCGACAATATTGACTGTCGCACCGATACTTTCCCACGATGGAATGATCCTGGTATCCTCCAGTATTTTCCAAGCTGTTCGCTGATTTTGTTCTGCCAGTTCAAAAATATTCATCTTACTTAGTTTAAGCGTGCAAAAATAGCGATAAATAGCCATTTTGCCCAAATCACAGGAATGATGAATCCATCCGGGTTAAAAAGATAAAAACATCCTGAAATAGACAAATGAGCTGTTTTTGTCTATGAAGCAGGCCATTTTCCGTACAAACAGGGGGAAACAATCCATATATCTCTGAATATATGAGTATTAAGTACATAAAAAGAGTGTTAAACAGTGGTGATCGCATTAAACATTTACCTACTTTTATGCGTCATATTCAGCGTATATCTTTTATTCACTCTTTAAAATTTTTACAGTATGAAACGAGTAGCATTCATGACAGTGGTAGCCATTTTCGCGATGAGCTTTTCTCTGATGGCACAGCAGCCCAACCAAAGACAGCGTCAGGCACCTGGCGAAATGAGATGGAGCGCCAAGGAAAGGGCCGAAAATCTGGCCAAGCAGCTTGAGTTGACCGACAGCCAGAAGGCCGAAGTCATCGCTCTTTTTGAAAAGCAGGATGCCGAACGTGCCGCACAGGTCACCGAGCAGAGAGAAAAAGTGAGCCAGGACCGCGATGCACGACGCACAGAAATGCAGGCACTGCGTGAAAAGGCCGTAGCCGAAAACGATGCCGCATTGGAGAAAATCATTGGAAAGGAAAAAATGGAACAGTGGAAGACAGTTCGTGCCGAGAGAATGCAGAAAATGCGTGAAACGAATCGTCAGGGCAGACGCAACATGCCACGACCACGGTAAAAAATCTGAAAAAGAAACAATTAGGTGATTGTTAGCATGTCGGAGGCCGATTCATTTGTATGAGTCGGCCTTCTTCTTTAGCGGTAATACCGATTGTATATCGTCTTGAATGCCTTCGTACCCTTGAAGTGATCCAGCCAGCTGTTGAGGCTGTCCAGCAGCTGCGGTGAGTCGCGGCGTACCGCCCACGCTTCGAACTGGGTGAAGCCGATGTCCGTCTCCACATCTATTTCCACGAGGCTTTTGGCCAGGCGCAACGCCAGTCTTTCATCGCACACCGTGAAATCAATGTCTCCCGCGGCCACCATCATCACCAGCTGCTCCGCCTCATATGTGGGATGCTCCTCCACAAAGATGGTGTCGCCAATTTCATGAGAGAGGTTGGCCAACCGCAACATCGCAGGCGAGTCCTTCGCCACGTAGATGGTCTTCTTGGCCAGGTCCAGTTGCTGCCTGATGGGATCGATGCTGTCGTTGTACAACGCCTTGCGCTGCACCAGCACCTGCTTGTTGAGTGTGAGGGGAAAGGTGAAGGAATAAAAATCTTTCAACTCCGCATTCACGGGAATATTGCGGGCCACCAGATCATAACGTTGGTAGTGCAGTCCTTCGAGATTGTCTTCAAGGTTGTTCTCCAGGGTCAGTTGCACCTTCAGTCCCCATTCTTTCTCCAGCGCCTTCATCATCTCCAGTTGAAAACCGATCGCAGAATCACCCGACACAAAATAACCGATGGAGTTGTAGTCGGTCACCACACGCAGCTCTCCCGATGCCATGATCTCAGGGTAGTCCCGCGGAGACGAAGGCGGCCGTGCCGCACGGCTTATCGTGTGGCGCAGTGCAATCATGGCCGTGACGACCACGAGTAGTAGCAGGAGATAAAGATATAGTTGTTTCCTCAATACAAAGGATATTAATTATGCAGGTTCACAGAAAGCCCCAGCTTCAATCCAAAGGGGTTCACCGGGTATCCCGGCAGGGAGAAATATTCCTGTGGCTTGATAATCTTCGTGGCTACGTTGTAGAACATCACGAAAAAGCGGGTCTGCTTCAGGTGTAAATTAGCATAGAGCGTGGAGATAGGATAGTTTCCCATTTCCTTTTCCCGTTGATTGTAAAATTGCAGCAATGCCGGCTCGTAACCCGGTACAAAATATTTGGTATGGTAGTGTGCGTCGATCCCCAGCTGGAAGGTGAGTTCATTCACAATTTTCGTTTTGAGGTACATATTCGAATAGAGACTCAGCATGGGTACAGGTATCACCAGTTCATCCGACGATGTCTGATATACCAGTTGATTGTCCCAGTTGAAGATGCCGAGATGCAGGTTCTGCTCCGCGCGGGCTGTCAGCACCTGGATGTTGTCGCCCTCCTGTTGAATGTTTCTATCCTGATCGAAATAAATCAGGTTCTGCACATTCTCCACGCCAGCGCTCAGAGTGGTGTTGGTGAAGGGGATGTGTAGCTTGCCCCCCACATACACCCGGCGTATGTCGCCAAAGTCACGGTCCCACTTGAAATATTTGGAGTAGTAGTGATCCTGCAGATATTTGGGCCGCAAGTTTTTGATGTACGCCTCGGCAGAGAGCGTGGTGCGACGGCCGAAGAGATCGAATCCGGTCTCCACATCTCCCATGGCCCTGAACTCACCCAGGTTCACTCCCAGCACCCCCAGATCGGCACGCAGGTTAAACAACAGGTTGTCGCCCTGCTGCTTGTTGAGCTGTCCTCCCAGTGTGACGGCGCTCTCCTGGTATGTGTGGTAACCTGAACCCACGCTGTCTCGCAGCGAATAATTACGCAGGTCATACTCCAGGAAGGCGGTCAGTCCAAACTTTACCCACTCCCTGAAGCCCTCACGCAGGCCAAGGGATACACTATTTTTAAAGGAGGTGTAGCGGATGCTGTCATCCACCGCCCCGGCATAATTGCTTTGGTTATAGAATTGGTCGATACGCTGCATCTGCAACCCATTGACATTCACATAGGCGGTGTCATACGACAGGAAGCGGCGATGTTGCTGTGTGTATTGTGAAGAAAAGCCGATGCTTGCCACGGGCACAAAATGTCCCTGTCCCTGGTGCAGCGAATCGCCTTCAATTTTGCGGTATCCCAGGTTGTAGCGTCCCGAGAGAAAGAATCGGTTGTTGCCCACCGCGTTCCATGTATTGGTGAACTTCGTGGGTATATCCTGCGAGGTGAAGCTCTGCTGTATGGCGTCGGGGTCGGTGATAAACAGTTCGTCGGTGATCCCACCGTTCTCGAAGTTTTTCACTGAGCCCAGGTTCATGAAGGCATGTGCTTCAATCCTATCGGAGAGGTAGTTACCATAGAGAGAGAAGTTGTTGTGCTTCACCGACTGCGACGCATAGAAACCCCGTGCGTTGATCATGTCGGCATCGAGGCCCACGTTGAGCTTCTTCCCTAAGTTAAAAGTCAGCCGCGCCTCCAGGCGCTCCTCCCTTGTTTGCTTGGGTCCGGCACGATGATAGCTCAGCCGCGAATAGGGTACACGCGTATTGACAAAGAGCAGTTTCTCGGGATCTCTCAGATACGGGGCATAGGCATTGTTAAAGAGGAAGGTCTCCGTCTCCTCCCTTTCGGAAAAGATCTTGGAGAACATCGGCGACCCCAATGGACCGAGGAAACCCATCGCCACCGACTGCCCATCGGGGAGTGTGGTGTGCTGGTAGTTGTGCAGAAGCGTGTCCGACTCGGCAGGAATGCGGTTGCCGGTACGTGCGTCAATTCTCCAGAGCGTCATGCGGGCCAGCGCCTGCAATGAATCGGCCTCTGCACCATGATCATTGATCAGGTGATTGATGGTCGATGACTCTCGCGGGAGGAGATCCAGCGAATCGGGATTAGTGGATATCTGAGACGAATCAGGCATGATGATGCGGGCCTGAGAGAGCGCCGCCGACAGAGCGATCATCCACACAAAAAAAGATATGCAGAACTTTTGTTTCATCGGGTGCAAATCTACATAAAAAAACGCCACGCAGCGACAAGCGATGCAGCTTTTCTCTTGTTTTTGAGATTTTTTACAATGCCCTTATTCCGTGATGCCCATCGTACGCATCAGAAAGCTGGCATTCATATTTCGGGCCACACCCTCCTGCAGCTTATAGCTGAAAGTAAGCCGCTCCTCCTGCAGCACGGCATCGAAATGCCAGTTGCTGATCTCCTGCGGAAACTCCTGCTCCAAGTTCCCCAGTGCAAGGTCGTGTGTGGCAATGATGCCATTGCCGCCAAGCCGCACCAGTCGCTTCATCAGCGCCAGTGAGCCCCGTTGTTTATCTTCAGAGTTGGTCCCTTTCAGTATCTCGTCGAGGATGATCAACAGTCCCTCTTCGCCCGACTCCAGTCGGTCGATGATCATCTTCAACCGCTTCAGCTCAGCCAGGAAGTAAGACTCGCTGTTTACGAGCGAGTCGGATGTGCGCAGGTTGGTTAGCAGCCTGCCAGGAAAGAATGTAAGCCGCTTTGCGCAGACGGGCAGACCGACCGATGCTAGCAGGTGATTGACACCAACAGTCCTGAGGTAGGTACTCTTGCCGGCCATGTTGGCACCCGTCACGATCATGAAATAGGGTTTGCGGGCAATGTCGATGTCGTTCTTCACACAGCGGTCGCGCGGTATGAGGGGGTGTCCCAGCGCCTCACCCCGGAAGCAGGTGCTCGCGGCGACCTCCGGGAAGGTATAGTCCGGATGATTCACCGCAAAGGTGGCCATCGAAATAAGGGCATCCGCTTCGGCGAGCACCCCGAACCAAGTGTCGGTATCGTTCCCATGTTGTTTCATCCAGCGCGCTATGTTCAGGGCGTAGCGGGTGGTCCACAGAAACAGGGGATTCAGGAGCAGCATGGCGAGCGTGAAACCCAGGTCGAGGCTGCGGCTGTACTGCGACAAGGTCGCGATTGCCTGCGAAGCTTTCTTGTGGTGCGTCAACTTCGCCTGCATGGCTCTCAACACGGGAGCCTCCACCTCTTCCTGCTCCAGGAGCGTAAACAGGCGTGCACAGGCATTCAGCTGCTTCGATTTCTTGTCGAAGGTGAGCCAGGTGGCTTTTACCCGCTTCATCGGGAGAATCGACAGGGTGAGCGTGAAAAGATAGAGGTATATAAACAGCCCTCCCGGCAACACTCCTGCGAGCCACAACGCAAGATAGAGCAGATAAAGCAGGGGAGTTATCTGCACGGCCAGGTTCCAGAAGCGACTATGTGGCAGACTGTATGCAGCCTGAGGAACAGCAATCGGCGAGGTGTCGCCCTGACCTGCAGGGGAGGTACGCATGCCCGCCACCCTGAATTGAAGACAAAAGTCCTCCTTCTTCATGAGCTCGGCAATGGCTTGCTGCCTGCCAATGATCTCTTCCTTCCTGGTGAGGGGAAACTGAATCATCGAGGCCAGTCGTTCCTTTCCTGCAACCAGCGTCGTGCGGTTGATCTGTTGAAAAAGAGAGCGGTTGCCAAAAACATCCAA